>NZ_JBAKHE010000011.1:0-133984 GCF_049065885.1 Brucella sp. IR068
AGATCAAATCACGCTCAAAGCGCCAAAAAAATACCAAAACCGGTCATAATATCGCACCCATAACGCGGGGTGGAGCAGCCCGGTAGCTCGTCAGGCTCATAACCTGAAGGCCGCAGGTTCAAATCCTGCCCCCGCAACCAAAAATAAAACTCGTCGCACAAGCGGCGGGTTTTGGCGTTTAAAGGGGCAAAATAGCCGGATAATCGCTCGCATCCGCCGCAACCCAGAAAAGGAGCAGGGGCCGCAAAGCCCCACACAAACCTTGTTTGCACCGAAAATCACTTCTGTAAGTCCAGCCACTCATCCAAGCCGATATGGCTTATATGTTCGACGCGATGGTCATTCATGAACTGGTTGAACTGCTTCTCTTCCGTGTGGTGATGTTTAAAGCCACATTTCGCCTGGGCTTTGAAGGATTGCTCGTTTTCGGCGAAATAACCACACCACAGAGCCGCCATTTTCAGGTCTTCGAAGGCATGGCGCATCAGTTCCTTCACAGCTTCCGGAATAAGGCCCTTTCCCCAGAAGGGGACACCGATCCAGTAGGCAACCTCTGCTTCATTGGCGGCGATATCAAAATTACTGTCCTTGCCGATCAGTAATCCCACCATGCCGATGGCGACATTGTCCTCTTTCAGGGTGACGGCATAGACTTCCGGATGCGAAAACACGGTCCGGATAATTTCCAGACTTTCTTCCTCACTCTGGTGAACTGGCCAGCCGGCAATCGGTCCCACCCGATCATCGCTGGCATATTTATACAGGCTGGCTGCATCGCTATCTTGCCATGGCCGCATGATCAGACGTTCGGTTTCAAGCATGGTTCTTCTCATTTCTATCGAGGGTTGCTGTCCCCGGCTTTTAACGAAGGCAGGGAAAAGTTGACAATGGAAGGAACCGGGTGAAGTAGGTAATAATGAAAACAAACGGTCTTTATCTGAAGCGATTGCGCTGCAATGATGGACAAAATGAAAACAGGTTGCTCCTTGCGCCCCGCCGAAGGCGTCGAGTTCGGGATCGGGAAAGGTCGGCTCGAGGAAGACGATAACCAGCTATTGTCATTGAGCTATGTTGTGCTGCTCATTTGCCAGAATGGCTCGGCCGAATTCGAGGTGAATTTCCGAAGCTACCAGATGCAGAAAGACGATTTTCTGGTTCTTTATGACGATTCCATCGCTTCTGTGAGCAATAGATCATCTGATTTTTCCTGCTCTTATTATCTGATAGAGCGCTCCATAGCCTCGGATATTGCTTATGGATTGCCAAACGAGTTGTTTCTGTTTCTAAGCCGGCATCCGTTTTTTAAGGCCGATGAGCGTACCATTCGTTTTCTCTCGGTCTGGGAGAAGATGACCGCTTTCATTTACGAAGAGCCGCTGCAATATCAGAGAACCATTCTGGTCAATCAGTTTCAGAATCTGTTCTTGTGGCTTTCGCATAAGGCCGCCGGTTTCGATATTTCCGAGAAAAATGATTACAGCAGGCAGGAAGCGCTCTGCTGGAAATTCTGGGAGCTGATATTCCTGCATTGCAGACATCAGCGTGAAGTGTCCTTTTATGTGGGTCTCCTGAATGTGACACCTTATTATCTCTCGCAACTCACCAAGAGATTTTTTAATGATGCCCCGAAAACGTTGATCGATCGACAGGTAATACTGGAAATCAAGAAACAGTTGATGCAGCCAAAAAGGTCAATGCAGCAAATTGCACATGATCTTGAATTTGCAGATGCGTCTTACTTAAGTAAATATTTCAAACGCCATACGGGACTAGGCCCTACAGAATACCGAAAGAAGATTTCTTGAGGCCGGAGCGCATCCCGAAAACTGTGAAACGGTTCTCGAAACGCGCCCTAGAGCATTTCCAGCAAAAGTGTGAAACGTTTACGCGGGGAAATCAGTTCACTGGACTGATTTCTTATCCCGCTCCGATGCGTTGGATAATGCGACAAAACAAATAGTTAGAGCGGTTCCGGCGATTCTGTTAGAATAGGAACCGCTCTAATGGCACAGATTTCTTGTCCCTGCCGGTAGCGATGATGGAGCGAGCGCCAACTTCGATCCGCCGTTGAAACCTATTCGCGCCCTTTTGAATGCTCGCCAAGAAGCTCTTCGATATCATCGAAGATCGACTGCCATTCTTTCTGTGTCAGCTCGAACAGGTTGAAGCTTCTCAGCCAGAATGCGCCCTCATTGGCAATGAATGCCAAGCGCGCCCGCCGTCCTTCCGGCGTCGAAACATCTAGCCCGTCCCATTGCCTGCGATACCAGGCGCGGGTTTCCTCGAGATAATGGGAGTTGGGTATCAGGCTCGCCATCATGGCTGCAAACCGCGAATCGTCGTCTGCGTCGCTTTCGCGCGTCACCGCTATATGGGCCGCTATGTGTGAGATCGCGTCATTCTTATGCCGCTTGCGTGCCGCCACCTGATCGTCGAACCGGTCGCCCAGCCGTTCGATCATGGCTTTCATCAGCCCGTCTTTGTTGCCGAAGCAATATTGCACGCCGCCCTTGGTTACACCGGCGGCCTGCGCCACCGCGTCCATGGTCAGCGCAAGGATGCCGCCTTCCTCAACCAGCTTCTCGGCCATGTCGAGCACATGATCGCGGTCGATCGAGCGCGGGCGACCCGTTTTTTGCAATTTCTTACTTTCCATACGGACGGATTTATATTACGTCGGCACCTCTGACAAGTTTGAATACGACCGTATTGAAAAGGTATGAACCGATGTTGCCGCAAAATCGCTGGCTCGTTCTCGCAATTGTTTCCAGCGCGTTGTTCCTGATCGTCGTGGATATGACGGTGCTTTACACAGCCCTGCCGCGTCTTACCCATGATCTGGCGGCCAGCGCTTCGGAAAAGCTCTGGATCATGAACATCTACCCTCTGGTGGTAGCAGGTCTGCTGCCGGGCCTCGGCACGCTCGGTGACAAGCTCGGCCACAAGCGCATGTTCATGAACGGGCTGGCGGTGTTTGGCCTTGCCTCGCTCTGTGCAGCCTATTCGCCAAATCCGGAAATTCTGATTGCGGCGCGCGCATTCCTTGCCTGCGGTGCGGCCATGATGATGCCTGCCACACTTTCGATCATCCGCCTCACGTTCACCGATGAGAAAGAACGCTCGCTTGCCATCGGCATATGGGCGGCAATCGCTTCGGGTGGCGCTGCCATCGGTCCGGTCGCGGGCGGCATTCTGCTGGAATATTTCTGGTGGGGTTCGGTCTTTCTGATCAATGTGCCGGTCGTTCTGGTTGCGCTCGGGCTTTCGGCCTTCCACCTTGAAAACCGTCCGCTCGGCTCACAGCGCAAATGGGACCTGGTCGGGTCGATCCAGATCATGGTGGGGCTGATCGCGCTCACCTATGCCGTCAAGGAACTTGCAAAGCGCGATGCTTCCATGTCCATTTTTGCGGCAGCGCTCGTCATCGGCCTTGCTGCCACGACGATCTTCGTCCGCAGACAGTTTGCAAGCGCTGAACCACTGATCGATTTCTCGCTGTTCAGGACGAGACTGTTCTCGTTGGGCGTGTTTGCAGCTCTGGTCGCGTCGGGCTCGATGACCGGCATGGAACTGGTTTTCAGCCAGCGCATGCAGCTGATCGAAGGCATGACACCGCTCCAGGCGGGCCTGACCATTCTGCCTATCCCGCTGGCAGCTTTCGTTGCGGGGCCGCTTGCGGGCGCAATGTTGCCGCGCTTCGGTGCGGGCAAGGTGCTCTGGATATCGCTCGGCGTTACGGCGCTCGGGGTGATGATCTACATCCTCACCTACCGGATCTCGGCGCACTTCTATCTGGCGGGGCTTGCCGTCCTTGGCTTTGGCGTCGGCTGTGCGATGACCGGCGCATCATCCTCGATCATGGGAAGCGCGCCTGCCGAAAAAGCGGGGATGGCCGCTTCGGTGGAGGAAGTCTCGTTCGAGCTTGGCAATGCTCTGGGCGTAACGATCTTCGGCAGTATCCTGTCAGCGTTCTATACGGCGAGCCTCGTTCTGCCAGCCGGTTCAGGCATTCCTCCTGTTGTCCGCGACAGCCTTGATGAGGCGCTGCTTGCAGCGCAATCGATGGCCGCCGCTGACGCCCGTGCGTTGACCACGCTCGCTTCGCAGGCGTTCGAGAATGCCTATGTCGCTGTCGTGGTGGCAACGGCATTGCTGCTGTTCGCTGCTACCGTTGCTACCTATCTGGTTCAGCGTCGCACCAGACAGAAAAGCCTTTGCTGATTGAAGCATTCATCAGCCCGGGCGCGGAGAGCCGCCTCTTCACGCAATCACATTTCTGCACTATTCATGCGTGCAACGGTGGTTGGGAGGCGGCCCTTCATGAACACAGCAAGCGATGCGCGTTTCTGGGATCGGACATCGCGGAAATATGCCATGGGCAAGATCGCGGATCAGATCGGCTATGAGCGCACGCTGGACCGGACCCGGGCTTTGCTTGGTGCAAGCGACAAGGTGGTGGAACTGGGCTGCGGAACAGGAACGACAGCGCTTAAGCTTGCCGGTGCTGTTCAGCATTATCTAGCGACAGATTTTTCTGCCGGAATGATCGCGATTGCCAACGAAAAGCTTGCCGCTGCCCCGGTCCCGGCTCTCTCCTTCCGAACGGCGACTGCGCAGGCGCTTGCCTCAGAGGCGGCACGGTTCAACGTGGTTCTTGGTTTCAACTATCTCCATCTGGTTCGTGACCTGTCGGACACGCTGCGCTCGATCCACACTTTGCTTGAGCCGGGAGGCTTGTTCATTTCCAAGACGCCTTGCGTGGGCGACATGAACCCGCTCATCCGGCTGGCATTGCCCGCGATGCGCCTGATCGGCAAGGCGCCCTATGCGGGCGTCTTCCCGGCGACGGAACTGAGCCAGCAAATATCTGCGGCGGGCTTCGATATCCTTGCCGTTGAACGCCACGCCGCGAGGGGCAACGATAATCGCCCCTATATCGTGGCGCGCAAGAGGTGACATGAGCGGACGAGACTGCTGGAAGCCAGCCACGCCCGGCATTCCATGTCCAGCATTTGCCGAGCCCATGTCCCTCGTTCCCCGGCTTATGGTTGCGTTTCAGCAGAGAGCTCAACGGCATGTGACTGAAGCGAAATCAGCCATGTGACCGCGAGAAATGCGACCATCGCCCAGGGAAGATAGCCTGCGCCCAAACCGCCGAGAACAAGGCCGCCGATCAGTCCCCCTGCGGCAATGGCGAGATTCCAGAAGGTGACGAGCATTGCTTGCGCCACGTCCGCCGCGCTGCCGGCAGCTTTGGCGAGCGCTGTCTGAAGCAGCGTTGGAACGCCGCCAAAAATCAGTCCCCACAGGCCGGCGGTGGCAAGAACGATCAGCGGCGAGGTGTTCCAGACCCCGAAGGCGATGGCGCAGACGGCAACAACGATGATGCTGCCTTGCATCATTGGCCACAGCTTGCGGTCGATGTACGTGCCGACGACCCAGAGACCGGCAATTCCCGCAATGCCGAAGATGAAGAGCACCATGTCGGCGCGGGCCGACAGGCCGGAAAGGCTCAGGAACGGCGACACATAGGTGTAAAGGATATTATGTGCGATCACGAATGCCAGCGTCATGCCGAGTATCTTCAGCACGCCCGGTATGCGCAGTGTATCCGGCACGGAAAACCGCTGTTCCTGCTTCTGTCCGGGAAGGTCCGGCACGATGAAGTGGATCATGATGGCGAGGGCAAGCGCGAGAAGGCTCATCAATCCGAAAGCGAGCCGCCATCCGGCCAGCGCACCGATAAATGTGCCTGCCGGAACGCCGAAGGAAAATGCCAGCGGCGCGCTGATGCCGACAATGGCAATCGCACGTCCGGCAAGATGCGATGGCGCAAGCCGGGCTGCATAGCCAACAAGCCACGCCCACACCAGGCCGGCGGATATTCCGGCGCAGAACCGGGCGATGAGCATCAGCGCGAAGCTGTTGGAAAGGGCGGTTACGGCATTCACCACCGCGAAGCCGACGATCGCCATGAGCAGAAGCGGGCGACGGCGCAGTTTTTGCGTGAAAGTGATGAGCGGAATGGCGGTGAGAAACGAGCCTGCGGCGTAAACGGATATCATCTGCCCCGCCAGACTGTCGGTAATGCCGAGGCTGGGGCTGATCTGTTGAAGAAGGCCAGCGGGCATGACTTCGGTCATGAGCGTGATGACGCCCGCCATGGCGAGGGCCAGCAGCGCCCCGACGGGCAGCCTTTCCGTGCTTTGTCGAGGGGTGGAGGTGGATGTCATGGAGCAAAATCCTATTGGTAAATCGGGTTGGGGAAATTGCTCAATCTCGCCAATCAAGAAAAGTAGGCTATAATTCCAAATACTTTTGACATTTATGTCGGGCATGGAGGCTCAGAGGATGGACAGTCTTGGCGCATTGCGCGCTTTCGTGCAGGCAGCCGAAACCGGAGGTTTCACGGAGGCGGGGCGTCGGTTGAGCATTTCGCCGTCTGCTGTAAGCAAGGCAGTGGTGCGGCTGGAGGAACGGTTCGGCACAAGGCTGTTCCATCGTTCCACCCGCAGCATTTCGCTGACGCCGGAAGGCGTGAAGTTTCTCGACCGATGCCACCGCATCCTGTGTGAATTCGAGATGGCCGAAAGTGAATTGTCGCAGACCTGTCAGGAACTGAGCGGCAGGCTCCGCGTCAGCCTGCCGTCGCTGGGCGCATTGTTCCTGCCGGCCATTGCGGTTTTCGCGCGCCACCACCCGCAAATAGAACTGGAACTCGACTTTACCGATCGGCTTGTGGACGTGATCGAGGAGGGGTTCGATGCCGTGATCCGTACAGGCCATCAGGGCGATTCCCGTTTGATGGCCCGCAAGCTCGGCTCCTATCGCCGGGCGGTCGTTGCCTCTCCGGATTATCTGCGCAGGAATGGTGTGCCGGAAAAGCCGGAGGATCTGGCGCGCCATTCGTGCCTGGTTTACCGCTTCCCCACGACCGGCAAGCTCGACCGCTGGCGTTTCAGAAGGCAAGATGAAATCTTCGAAGCCGACCTGACCGCCCGCATGGTGCTGAATTCACTGGAGCCGCAAATATCCCTGGCGGAGCAAGGCATCGGCCTTGTTTCCATCCCGGATCTGAGCGTACGCCCCCAATTGGCGAACGGGACACTGGTCAGCGTTCTCGAGGATTATCTCGATATTCCCACGCCCTTGCAGGTCATGTGGCCGTCGAGCCGCCATCTCTCGCCGAAACTGCGGGCGTTCGTCGATTTTCTTGCCACGGACAACTCATGGCGAAGCGGTCCGGTCCCGAACGACGGGGCCAATGGAGCGGACAAAATGACAGGCAGAGAATGAACGCGAATGTTATTACCGCTGATATCCGATATACGGACTGGCTGATCAGCCATGACCCGCACGTGCCTGCGCACTGGGTGAAGCGCTGTCTTTCCGCTGGCGAGTATATCATTACTCTTACCGATGCGGAGCCTGCCGGATTTCTTCGCTACAGCTGGTTTTGGGGTGTTATCCCCTACATGGATATGATCTGGGTCATTCCCCAATACCGGCGGCGCGGCATTGGCGGATTGCTGTTCCAGCGCTGGGAAACCGCGATGCGGGAACAACAGGCCACGCAATTGATGACATCGAGTGTTGCCGACGAGAAGGAACCTCAGCAATTTCACCGGAGCAATGGCTTTCGCGAGGCCGGAGCCATTTCCTTTGGAAAGTTTCAGCCCCAATCCGAGGTCTTTCTGATCAAGGACCTCTGATTATGCGTTTTCCAGAGCAGTCCTGAGCCCAATGGCAGGTGAGTGAGCCTTTGCCTAACGTCGAACCTACCGGCGGAAGGACATTCGGTATTCGCGCGGGGACATGCCGCGCAACCGTCTGAACTGCCGGTTGAAATTGGCGAGGGAAGCGTAGCCGACTTCGGCGGCTATGTGCTGGATGGGCTGGTTCGTACCCGAAAGCCGCGAGCAGGATTCGCCGATCCGCAAGGCGATCACATATTCGGAGACGCTCATCTGAGTGTGCCGCTGGAACAGGCGATGCAGGCCCGAAATGCTGAGGAACGCGATTTCGGCAAGCTCCTCCATGCGCAGGGGCGCGTGATAGTGCTTATGGATATGCACGAGTACCCGGTCGATCCTTGAGCGGTCGCCCACATGCTGCTGGGGAATGACGGACGAAAGTGGCTGTCTCGTGCGCTCCTCCGCGAGCTTTGCCAGTATCGTCAGCAGGCCGATCAGCCGCTGCGCCGGCGGATGCAGGAACAGCGCCTCGAAATCCGCCGACAGGCGACGACCGAGCGCCGGATCAAACGCCAGAGCCGTGCCGGCGTCGGATATCAGGCGACGGATGGGAGCCAGCTCCACCGATCCCCCCGTCAGGCCATCTATCCATTCCCTTCGAAACCAGAAGACAAGCGCCACGTGCGGTTTTGTCTCGTCGAGTTTTTCGCGCGAGGCCCATGTGTGCGGCAGATCGGGGCCAATGAGGACGAGATCGCCATGGTCGTATTCGGCGACGTGGTTTCCGATGAAGCGCTGGCCGCGGGAATTGAGCGTCAGCGTCAATTCAAACTCGGGATGATGATGCCATTCGAAGGGGATCGCATCGTCGAGACGCCGATTGAGCATGCTCCAGGAAGCGTCCGGCGATGCGGGCAAATGTTCAAGAAGTGGCTTCATGTTGCCTTGGGGTACAGGTTCGACGCTGGAATAGTATCAGTTTTGTCCATTTGGGCGCAACATGGCGCGCGGGAAACCATTAGCTTTCCTGCATCCCCGGTTCCGGGCAAGCATATGATGGGAGAACGATATGCAGGACACCACAATGACCAAGCGCGACAGCCATCCGACCGCAGCCGCGACGATCCAGTTGAAGGACATCAGGAAGAACCTGCCGCTGCGCGTCCTGTCAAAGGCCGATTGGGAACATTGGACGACAAGGGGATATGTCATCGTCCGTCAGGCCGTCCCGGCGGCCAATGTTGCGCGTCTTGTCGATCTGCTCTGGGAATTCGACGAAAAGGACCCGAAAGACCCTTCAACCTGGTATGCGCCGCAGCGGCGCGAGCACAAGATGAAGGAGCTCAACAATACCGGGATGCTGGAAATCTACAATCACCAGTATCTTTGGGACAATCGTATGGAGCAGCGTGTCTATGACGTCTTTGTCGATATATGGGACAGGGAGGACCTCTGGGTCACCATCGACCGGGCCAACCTCAATCCGCCAAAGAAGATCAAGGGCAACCCGCACGGCTTCATTCATTGGGACGTGGACACTTCGATCCGGCCTCTGCCAATCGGCGTGCAGGGTGTGCTTAGCCTGCAGAAGCAGGATGGCGATGTGGGCGGTTTCCAGTGCGTGCCCTATCTGTTCGAGCATTTCGAGGAATGGGTGAAAACACAGCCGGACGACCGCGACCCCATGCATCCCGACATGACCGGGCTCGAAGTGGTCAATATCGACATGGAGCCAGGCGACCTGATGATCTTCAATTCGCTGCTGGCGCATGGCGTCAGGCCGAACCATTCCGACAACCGGGTGCGCATGGCGCAATATATCTCCATGCACCCTGCCGAATGGGAAAACGAGACCGAACGACTGGAACGCATCCGGCTCTGGCGGGAGCGCGATCATCCAAGGCGCGACGCTTTTCCCGGTGATCCGCGCGAATGGGAAAAACACAACGCCGAGACAGTCGCGCTGACCCTGCTTGGCGAGAAACTGCTGGGGTTGAAGCGCTGGTGAGAAAACCCGCACGTCAGCATCGCGCCCTCACGGCGCCTGCGACACTGGCTGAACCTGAAGCGCGGTGCCTGCGGGCGCCGCGCTTCTTCGCGCGGTTGCTTACAGCCGTGCGTCCCATTTCCAATCCCGGATTTCCGGCATGTCTTCGCCATGTTCCCGCACGTAACGTTTGTGAAGAACCAGCTTTTCCTCGAACGTGGCGATCAAAGGACCCGCCACGTCATTGCCGATTGGCAGCCGCCTGACAGCCGCCATGGCCAGATGAAACCGGTCCAGTTCGTTCAGCACCGTCATGTCGAAAGGCGTGGTCGTGGTTCCCTGTTCGATAAAGCCGTGCACGTGGAAATTGGAATGGTTGGTGCGTTTATAGACCAGCCGGTGAATGAGATAGGGATAACCGTGGTAAGCAAAGATGACGGGCCGGTTGGTCGTGAAGATGCGGTCGAACTCGTCGTCGGCAATGCCGTGCGGATGGTGTTGCGGTGATTGCAGAACCATCAGGTCCACGACATTGACGACGCGGATGCGCAGATGCGGCAGGGACTGGCGCAGGAGAGAAACAGCGGCGAGAACTTCCATCGTTGGCACATCACCCGCGCAGGCCATCACGATGTCGGGTTCCAGACCGTCCTCGGTTCCGGCCCAGTCCCATATGCCGAGACCGGCTTCGCAATGGCGCACGGCCTCGTCTATCGACAGCCATTGCGGTTCAGGCTGTTTTCCCGCCACGATGACGTTGATGCGATCCCAGGTTTTAAGGCAGTGATCGGCAACCCACAGCAGCGTGTTGGCGTCCGGGGGAAAATAGACGCGGATGATATCGGCGCTCTTATTGGCCACCAGATCGACAAAGCCCGGGTCCTGATGGGAAAAGCCGTTATGATCCTGACGCCAGACATGAGAGGTCAGAAGATAGTTGAGCGATGAAATCGGTTTTCGCCATTTCAGTTCGCGCGCGACCTGCAACCATTTTGCATGCTGGTTGAACATGGAATCGACAATATGGATGAAGGCTTCGTAGCAGGAGAAAAACCCGTGCCTTCCGGTCAGCAGATAGCCCTCCAGCCAGCCCTGACACAGATTCTCGCTCAATACTTCCATGATGCGGCCATCGGCCGACAGATGGTCGTCTATGTCTAAGGTTTCAGCCATCCACACGCGGTCGCTGGCATCGAAGACCGCGCCGAGACGGTTTGAAGCGGTCTCATCGGGACCGAAGACACGGAAATTCTTCTCCCGCTCGTTCAGCTTCAGCACGTCGCGCAGATATTCACCGAGTATTTTGGTGGATTGCCCTTCCAGCGCTCCCGGTTCGGTGACCTCGACGGCATATTGCCGGAAGTCGGGCGTGTGCAGTTCCTTGCGAAGCAAGCCGCCATTTGCATGCGGGCCGGCCCCCATGCGCCGTTCGCCCTGCGGCGCGAGCGCGCGCAGTTCGGGCTTCAGCGCACCTTTTTCGTCAAACAGGTCCTCCGGGTCATAGCTTTTCATCCAGTTTTCAAGAATTTTGCGATGCGCATCATTTTCGCGGCAATTAGCGACGGGAACCTGATGCGATCGCCAGTAATTCTCTACGATCAGCCCGTCGACCTCCTTCGGGCCGGTCCAACCTTTCGGGCTTCGCAGAATGATCATGGGCCAGCGGGGGCGCTCCGGTGATTTCACATCGGCACTTCGCTTTATCGTCTCGACCCGGGCGAAGATCGCATCGAGGGTTGCTGCCATCTGTTGGTGCATGGCCTCGGGTTCGCTGCCCTCGACGAAGAACGGCTCATAGCCATAGCCCCTGAAGAGACTGGTGAGGTCGTCATCGGAAAGGCGGGCGAGGATGGTGGGATTTGCGATTTTATAGCCGTTCAGATGAAGGATCGGCAGCACGGCGCCGTCGCGTGCGGGATTGAGAAACTTGTTGGAATGCCACGAGGCGGCAAGGGTTCCCGTTTCCGCCTCTCCATCGCCGACCACACAGGCGACCACCAGATCAGGATTGTCGAAAGCGGCGCCATAGGCGTGCACAAGCGCATATCCCAGCTCGCCGCCCTCATGGATCGAGCCCGGGGTTTCCGGCGCGACATGGCTTGGTATGCCGCCGGGAAAGGAAAACTGCCGGAACAGTTTGCGCATTCCTGCCTCATCCTCGCTCACGCCCGGATAGATTTCAGAATAGGAACCTTCCAGATAGGTGTTCGCTACCATGCCCGGTCCACCGTGCCCCGGCCCGCATATGTAGATTATGTTGGCATTTCTTTCCCGAATGATGCGATTGAGGTGCGCGTAAATGAAATTCAGGCCGGGCGTCGTCCCCCAGTGGCCGAGCAGTCGTGGCTTGATATGCTCAGGTTCCAGCGGTTTGCGCAGCAGGGGATTGTCCATCAGGTAGATCTGCCCCACCGAAAGATAGTTCGCCGCTTTCCAGTAGCGATCGATCAGCGCGAGCTGCTGAGGTGCCAGGGGGCCTTGGGCCGGTGCTTTGGTCATTCTCTGTCTCCTTCGCGGATGGTTACGCAGATGCGGCGGGCGCTGTAACTGCGGGGTTCCGAAGAGCGTCCAGCGTTTCGGCGGCGATAATCTGTTCCTCGTCGGTAGCAAACACGAAGGCCGCTGCCGGCGAGGTTGGGCGCGTGATCCGGAAAGCATTGTTTTTGTTGGCGGCAGCGTCGATTTCAAAACCAAGCCAGGAAAGACGCTCGCAGACCGCCTCTCGGATTGCGGGCTGGTGCTCCCCGATACCGGCGGTGAAGATCAAGGCATCCAGTCCGCCGAGCGTCGCGGCGAGCCTGCATATTTCACCGGCAATGCGCGCGGTGAAAATGTCGATGGCTTCCCGGGCACGGGCATCATCGCTTGCGAGCAGGTCGCGTGTATCGCTGCTTATCCCGGACAATCCGAGAAGGCCGGAGCGATGATAAAGCAGGTCGGCAAGCGCATCCGCCTGCATGTTTTCCTGCTGCAACAAATGAAGGAGAACGCCGGGATCGATGGTTCCGCAACGGGTCGCCATCGGAATGCCGTCAAGCGTGGAAAAGCTCATGCTGGTGTCGACGCTTTTGCCGCCGTCCATGGCGCACAGGCTTGCCCCGCTTCCCAGATGTGCGGCGACGATCCTCCCGCCAGCAAGCTCCGGCACTCGTCGGGAAAAGTTCGCGATGATGGATTTGTAGGACAAGCCGTGAAAGCCATATCGCTTTATTCCGCGTTCGTGGAGGGCGATGGGAACCGCAAAACGCCTGATCTTGTCCGGTATGGTCTGGTGGAAGGCGGTATCGAAGGAGGCCGCCTGCGGAAGATGGGGGAGGAGTTTCCGGACGGCCTTTATCAGAGCTGTGCTTTTGGGCTGGTGGAGCGGCGCGTAAATGGAAAGGCTCTCGATGGCTTCGATATGTTTGTCGTCTAACAAGACCGGCCCGGCGAATTGATCCCCGCCAAAGACGACGCGGTGACCGACGCCGAGAATGTTGCCGGGGCTGATATGATCGGACAATCGTGCGAACAGTTCTTCCAGAATGCTGACGATATTCCCGGCATCCGCAGATGCCAGGGCAATGTCGAGGTTCCCGCTTTCACCGCGCAATCGAAAGGTCACGGGAGATTCGTTCAGATCAATCTCGCCCCGCGCCCGTTTTCGGAGTTGCTGTCCGTCAAAGGCGAAGGTGCCGATCTTGACGGTCGACGAACCGGCATTGAACGTAACAAGCTGCTTGTGCACGCGCGGCCACTCCCTTGTTCGGGGCTGATGCGTAACAAGATAGGGGATTGTTTCGGGCTGGCGATATGTCCGGCGCAGAACATCAGGCTGATTCCGGCACGTCCGATCGGCACGCGCCTAGCTGCACAGATGCGCGATCAAGACACGCTGAAACTTTCTGTTACAACTTTATAGGGAACAAAACCGCTTCATCTTCATTTACTTCGAGCGTTTGTCCGGGAATCACCGGATGATTTGCTGTGTCCAGGTTTCCGATCGTCCTAAGTCGGGAGTTTGGGGGCATATCGATTTTTCAACGATTGGAGTTCGTGATGGGGATTTTCGACAAGATTAAGAACGCCATTTGGGGAGAGGCGCAGGCTGCAACGCCTTCCACGGAAACCGCTGCTTCGCCAGCGCCGACGCCAACCGCATCGCCGAGCGCTGCCGCTCCGGCACAGTCGGCACCCGCTGCTGCGGGCAGCGTCGACGTAGGCGCTATTCTTGATGCCGCCGTTGCCAAAAGCGGCCAGAAGCTCAACTGGAAGACTTCGATCGTCGATCTGATGAAGGCTCTTGGCCTCGACAGCAGCCTGGAGCACCGCAAGGAACTTGCCAAGGAACTGGGCTATACCGGTGACACGGGTGATTCCGCGACCATGAATGTCTGGCTGCACAAGCAGGTCATTCAGAAACTGAAGGATAACGGCGGCAAGGTGCCCGCCGGACTGTAATCAGGAGGGTTCTCGATGGGAAGCGCAGGAATAGGCTGGATTGCGGCAATCATCATCGGCGGTCTGGCCGGCTGGATTGCCTCCAATTTCATGAACAGCAATACCGGGATATTCATGAATATCATTCTCGGTATCATCGGCGCAGCCGTAGCGAGTTTTATCTTCGGATTGCTCGGTGTTTCGTTCGGCGGCTGGCTGGGCTATCTGATCGCGGGCTTCATCGGCGCCTGTATATTGATATGGGCTGGTCGATTGATAAGTTAGGAAAAAGGCGCCGAAAGGCGCCTTTTTCTTTCGCAGGCTGATGTGGTCACATCGATGATGCCGTCGACGGTGAAGCCGGTATCGCCATCTGAAGCTCGGCCTGACGGCCCAGCCTTGTCATCCATTCCGTAAATTGCGGGTTGCGTTCGATCTGGCGGCCGTAATGCCTGCGCAATGCGTCGGTCAGTTCGCCTTTACGCCCAAGCTGCTCGTCGGCAAAGCCGATCATCTGTGAATTCGGCCAGGCCTGCGGGCGAATGGCGACAAGGCGCGCAAAAAGGTTTTCAGCGTTTTCGTCGGGATTGCCCTGCGCCATGAGCGAAACCATGGCCGCCGTCGAACGCGACACGCCCATATGGCAATGGACCAGCAGGTGGCGCGGCGCTTCCCCGTTCTGTGCAGCGAGGAAGTCCGAGCCGAACTGGAGGATCGAGCTCATATGATCCGGCGTTGGCATTGTGTGATTGTCGGCGGCATTGATGATGTCGTGAAAGCGCAACGTCACGCGATGATGCTGCTCGAAAGTCTGAAACGCATCCAGTTCGGGAAGGTCTGGATCGACCAGCGACAGAACATGGGTGACCTTTCGCGCTCGCTGCCCGGCCAGTTCCTCAATCCCGCACACCGTCAGCTGCGGGGCAAATTGCACGCTCATGCCAGTCTCCTTGAATTCCATTTATGCCGCCTGCCTTGATGACCCTATGATGGTGTCAATCAGTCCACGGGATTGGAGCATTTTCTTGACGCTCAATCCAGCTTCTATCCGGGGCTCCCATGGCGTGAGCAGTAGCGGGGACAACCCCCCGGGCTTGCAGCTCGGGGCTTTTACAATTCTCGGCGGAGCCTAAAGCATGTCTCCCAAAAGTGGGAACCGGTTTTGGGATAAAGACATGCACGAAAGCTTAAAGCGTGTTTTGTGAATATGATAAATGCGACACGCTTTAGCTCGCTGAATCAGGAATTCCCCACGGGCAACTGGTTCAGCAAGGCAAACAGAATGGCCGACAGAATTGCGGCAGCGGGAACCGTTACCACCCAGGCTGCGGCAATCGTCAGCGCGTGAGAACGGCGAACCAGCTTGCGGCGGCGACGCTCTTCAACCGGGATGGATTCAAGCGGCAGGGCCTGGCGCGCCTTTTTCAGCCGGCGTTCCGTATCCCATTCGCGAAAGAATCCGACGCCGAAGATCGCACCAATGGCGATGTGGGTTGAACTGACCGGCAATCCCAGCCAACTGGCGAGAATGACGGTGATCGCGGCGGAAAGCGACACGCAATAGGCCCGCATCGGGTTCAGCTTGGTGATCTGATTGCCAACCATCCGGATGAGCTTCGGACCGAACAGGCACAGGCCGAACGAAATGCCACAAGCGCCGATCAGCATGACCCAGAGCGGAATCTCGACACCGTCAATCAACGTGCCCGTCTGCGATGTCTGAACAATCGCCGCAAGCGGACCGACCGCATTGGCCACGTCATTTGCACCATGGGCGAAGCTAAGCAACGCCGCCGAAACAACCAGCGGAATGCTGAACAGGACTTTCAGCGATTTGTTGCGGTTTTCGAGCCCCTGCGACTGGCGGCGAATGACCGGGATCAAGGTTAGCCAGCTTGCAAGCCCGAAAGCCAGCCCGATGGCGAGAGCGACCTCGATCGATACATCGACCAGCTGCTTCAGCCCCTTCATGATCAGATAGGTTGCAAAGGTGCCAGCCATCAGACCGACAAGAATGGGCACCCAAACGCGGGCAGCGGCAATCTTATCCGCGCGGTAGACGATACGGGCTTTGATCAGCCAGAGAAAACCGGCGGCTATGATCGCACCCAGCACCGGCGAGATAACCCAGCTTGCCGCGATTGCGGCCATCTGCGACCAGTTCACCGCTCCAAAGCCAGCCGCAACGATACCCGCCCCGACGACGCCTCCGACAACCGCATGGGTGGTTGAAACGGGAGCGCCGATCCAGGTGGCAAGATTGACCCAGAGCGCCGAGGCGAGCAACGCCGCCATCATCGCCCAGATGAACATGACCGGGGTTGCGAGCGTATCGGGCGCAATGATGCCGGTCGCCACCGTCGAGACGACATCGGCCCCGGCAATGAGCGCACCCGCACTTTCAAAAATGGCAGCAATCGCAATCGCACCGCCCATGCTCAGCGCATTGGCCCCGACAGCGGGTCCCATATTGTTGGCAACGTCATTGGCGCCGATATTCAACGCCATGTAAGCGCCGAAGACGGCTGCGGCGACAACGATGAACATCTGGCTGGAATGACCCAGCAGCATCGCCGCTCCAAGCCCGGCAAGCATGATGAATACAAGAGCGATGCCGGGCGCCACGAGCGGACGGGAGACGTAGCTCGCCGCCGTTTCCAGCTTGACGAAGCGGCCAAGGTCGCGATCAAGAGTCTCCAGATGCCGAGCTTCGAGATCTTCGTTTGCCATGATTTACTCTTGATTTCTTACGCAGCGCACCGGGTTACGCGGTCGCGGGGGGATTGATCCATTACAGGAATGTGACAGGTGTTTAAATGCGGCCATTTTCAAAAGTCAATGATTCGAGTCTGGGCCGTTTGCAAGGAATCCAGTCTCCCCAGGCTTCTGCCATCGGCGCTCGTTCGGTTTCCCAATCCTGTCACCCGTTCATTCAGATCAGCGGGGATAACGGCCCGGACGTTCCGCAGTGCGATGGCGATCGATAATCATGGAGGATGATGTGGACGGACGCAGACAGGTCGTTCGGGCATCCTGGGAACGATATGCTTCGGTCTTGCGCGGGAAGGGGAAGCCGGAACTAATTTGATGCACGACCTTGTTTTGAACAAGATGTGCGCCTATATGGCTGTCATAGGCATTGCTTAAGAGCGCTGGAACGCGTCTGTCGCTCGCAATAGCCTTCATCGCTTGATGCTTTTGACCACGGATGTACTGGCACTGGTAGTAAAGCGATGATCAGGAAGGTCGGTGCGTTTTCGCCCCGGCCTTTTTTGTTGTTTGCGGTTTTCCGAGAAACCCAACCACCGGCCCGCTGAATTCCTCCACCGGGCCGTTCGTCTGGAAATCAGGCAGCGAGTGCTTCGTCTTCCGAGGTCGGGACTTCAGAAATCGTCTTCAGGACCTGCGAAGCGATCTGGTATGGGCAGCCCTGTGAATTCGGGCGGCGATCTTCGAGATAACCGCGATATCCATCCCTCACGAAGGAGTGTGGAACGCGGATCGAGGCGCCGCGGTCGGCAACGCCATAGGAGAACTTGTTCCACGGAGCGGTTTCGTGCTTGCCGGTCAGGCGCATGTGGTTGTCCGGGCCGTAAACGTCGATATGGTCCTGCAAATTCTTCTCGAACTGCGCCATGAGGGCTTCGAAATAATCCTTGCCGCCCACTTCACGCATGTATCTGGTCGAGAAGTTGCAGTGCATGCCCGAGCCGTTCCAGTCGGTATCGCCGAGCGGCTTGCAGTGGAACTCGATGTCGATTTCGTACTGCTCGCAAAGACGAAGCAGGAGGTAACGGGCGATCCACATCTGGTCTGCGGCGTTTTTAGAACCCTTGCCGAAAATCTGGAATTCCCACTGGCCCTTGGCCACTTCCGCATTGATGCCTTCGTGATTGATGCCCGCATCCAGGCAGAGATCGAGATGCTCCTCGACGATCTTGCGGGCGATGGAACCGACATTCTTGTAGCCGACGCCGGTGTAATACGGTCCTTGCGGGGCGGGGAAACCCTGTTCCGGGAAGCCGAGCGGACGACCGTCCTTGTAGAAGAAATATTCCTGCTCGAAGCCGAACCATGCATCATCGTCTTCAAGGACGGTTGCACGGCTGTTGGACGGATGCGGCGTGATGCCATCCGGCATCATGACTTCGCACATCACGAGAGCGCCGTTCTTGCGGGCAGGATCGGGATAGATCGCGACCGGCTTCAACACGCAATCCGAGCTGCGGCCTTCAGCCTGCATCGTGGAAGAACCATCGAAACCCCAGAGCGGCAGTTGGTCGAGCGTCGGGAAAGCATCGAATTCCTTGATCTGCGTCTTGCCGCGCAGTCCGGCAGCAGGGGTGCATCCATCGAGCCAAATGTATTCGAGCTTGTACTTGGTCATCGGCTAGTCTCTCTGTCATCCTCGGTTGATCGATCACCACAAGTCATGCGGTGTCGCGCGGCTCGGTGTTCGATTTTAGAGAAGCAAGGACCGTGCCAGTCTTGCGATGCCGGTGGTTTCGAGGCGACAAAGGCATAAGGCAACGGGCGAATGGCTACCGCTCAGCGGGAATCTGCTCAAAAAACAGGCAATGGATCAGAATTTCATCACGTGCTGGATGCAGGTTTCATCAGACCAGTATCTTCGCCTGAAATGCAGGAGCAAAAGCTCCGAGTTTCAAAGGCATAAAGCAAAATCGAACAGGCGGACAGAATAAGTCGTTGGACGCTCCCGCCACCATTCTCCACCTTGTTCTCAAACAAAAGGGGAGTGACTGATGGCACGTCTGATCAACAGAAAATCGGCTTTTCTGGCGAGTTTAGCGTTGAGTGTTTCGGCTCTGACTGTTTTCGCAGCCAATGCTGCGGAAATTACCGTAATGGGTTATCGCGGCGCATTTCAGGACAATTACGTCAAGGCCGTCATCGAACCGTTCCAGAAGGAACATCCCGACATCAAGGTCACTTATTACGGGGTGCAGAATGCAGCGACATCGCTTGGCAACATGCGTGCCCAGAAGTCCTCGCCGCAGACGGATGCGGTAATCTACGATCTCTCGGTCGCCAAGATAGCCGATGAGGAAGGGCTGGTTGAAAAGCTCGACCCAGCGACGCTCAAAAATTATGCGGATGTGGCTAAGCTCGGCAAGGAACTCGCCGGCGCTGCAATTCCAATCACATATGACACGCTTTCGCTGCTTTATAATCATGATGCATTTGGGCAAGGTGCGCCGGATAGCTGGGAAGCGCTCTGGGACAAGCAGCAAAGCGGCAAGGTCATCATCCCGGCGCAGGGCGGTGGCGATATTCAGGCCATCCTGCTTACGATCATTGCAAACCGGCTTGCCGGTGAAGGCGATTATACGAAGACCGTAAAGCCCGGCGTAGACAAGCTGGTGGAACTGGCGCCTGCCGTACAGACGTGGGAACCGAAGCCCGATGCCTATACGCTGGTTGCAAACGGAACGGCGACCCTCTCCATCGGTTATAATGCGCGTGCGCAGTTCTATTATGATCAGACTGGCGGAAAGCTTCAGTCGGTCGGGCCGAAGGAAGGCACGGCTGCGCAGGTGAATGTGATCAGCGCCATTGCCAACGGCAAGAACATGGATGCAACCAGGACCTTCATCGATTACGCGATAAGCCCCGAGGCGCAGGCCCGTTTCGCCGAGATCATGTTCTATGCGCCATCGAACACGAAAGCGGCTGTGAACGACGCAACGAAAAAGCGCATCCCGTACATGGATACGGCTCAACGCGAGAAGCTCATTCCGGTCGACTGGATGACTATCGGCGATATGCGCGACAAGTTGCTCAATCCCTGGCGGCGCCAGATCATTCCGGCTGGTCGTTAAACCTACCTCACCCTGAAATTTACGCTTCCGCCCCGTTTTTTCGGGGCGGCACCGAACCCTTGCAGGTTTCGATATGGCAGCAGAAAGCTCATTTCTACAGTTGAAAGCCCTCACCAAGCTTTACGGTAACAATTACCGGGCAGTGGACGATCTTCATCTCGATCTTCCCCGCGGAAAACTGCTCGGTCTCCTCGGCCCGTCCGGTTGCGGCAAGACCACGACATTACGCATGATTGCGGGTCTCGCATCGATTTCGGACGGCAACATCCTGATCGATGGCAACGATATTTCGCATAGGCCGCCCCATCAGCGCGATATCGGTCTGGTTTTCCAGAACTATGCCCTGTTCCCGCATATGACGGTGGCCGAGAATGTCGCTTTCGGCCTCGATATGCGCAAGGTTGCCAAGGCTGAGGCGAAGAAGCGGGTGGAAGAAGCACTCGAAATGGTGCGGCTTCCCGGCTATGGCTCGCGCAAGCCCAAGGAAATGTCCGGCGGCCAGCAGCAGCGCGTGGCGCTTGCGCGCGCGCTGGTCATTCGTCCGCGTATTCTTCTGCTCGATGAGCCCCTGTCCAATCTGGATGCGAAGCTGCGCGACGACATGCGGATCGAAATCCGCGAGATTCAGAAACGCCTCGATATCACCACGGTCTTCGTCACGCATGATCAGGTAGAAGCGCTGACAATGTGCGATGTCGTGGGCGTTATGGATAGCGGCAGGCTGGCGCAACTTGGTTCGCCGGAAGAAATCTATGAAAAGCCATCCTCGCTGTTCGTCGCCAAATTCGTCGGTCGCGCCAATGTCCACAATTGCGAGATCCTCGACGAAAATGTCTGCCGTCTCGGCAGCGCCGCCTATCGCTGCAACACGCATGGAAAGTCACGCGGGTCCGGGCAGATCGCCATTCGTCCGCATCGCATCAATCTCACGCCCAACCGCGATCGCAATCTTGTTAGCGTCGTAACCAACAGCGCGCACGGCGTGGTTGAGCGTACGACCTATATCGGCGACATCGTTCAATACGACATCGAGATCGAGGGCGCCTGCCTGAAAGTTGAAGTGCCGACCGCCAGCGCGGGACATGCATTCCATACCGGTGACCGGCTGCTGTGCGAATGGAAACCAGAAGATATGCTGGTTTTCGGGAGCTGACGTCATGACAGCGATCACATCAACCGGCATCATCCCGGCAAAGCCGTCGAGACGCAGGCGTTACGGTCTCGTCGCCGTTGCGCTTCTTCTGCCGATGGCCTTGATCAATCTCATCGCCTTTATCGCGCCGGTTGCGCATCTGGCGCAGATATCTTTCCTGCAAAGCGAGAGCGGCGGTGTCCTGACAGACCGCTATACGTTCGAAAACTACATCAACTTCTTCACCGACAGCTTCAACTGGGGGCTTGTGTTCAACTCGCTCTGGCTGAGCGCATTCATCACGCTGGCAACGCTCGTCTGCGCCTATCCGATTGCGCTTTTCCTGCACCGTGTTTCACCCGTATGGCGCAACTTTCTTTTCGTGGTGACGGTCTCGCCGCTGCTCGTCAGCAGCGTGGTGCGCACCTATGGCTGGATGGTGCTTCTAGGGGATCAGGGGCTCGTCAACGGAGCCTTGATGAACCTCGGCGTCATTTCCTCCCCCATCAGGCTCGTCAACAATACGCTTGGTGTGTTCATCGGCATGGTGGAAATCCTGATCCCCTACATGGCGCTGTCGCTGATTGCCGGTTTCGGGCGCCTGAACGCTTCGCTTGAGGAGGCTGCGGCATCCCTCGGCGCCAATGCCTTCACCCGGTTTCGCCGCATCATCCTGCCGCTCACCTTGCCGGGTATCGCGCTTGGCTGCCTGCTTTGCTTCGTGCTGGCAATCAGTTCCTTCATCACGCCCAAACTGCTTGGCGGGGGGCGCGTGTTCCTGCTGGCGACGGAAATCTACGATCAGGCCGTGATCCAGCTTGAATGGCCGCGGGCCGCCGCAACCTCCGTCATTGTCCTGATCATCTTCGGCCTCGCTCTGATGGTCTATTCCCGTATCGCACGTCGCATCGACTGACCGGCAAGGAGAAATGAGATGATCGGTTCAACTTCATTGCCATTCCGCCTTCTGGTCGGCCTGCTTTACCTGTTCCTGCTGGCCCCCATTCTGGTGGTGGTGCCGTTATCGTTCAGCAACGATAACTATCTGACGTTTCCGCCGCAGAGCTGGGGCGTGCGGTGGTATGCGGAAATGCTGCACCATGAAACGCTCATCCAGGCGTTCTGGATCAGCCTTGGCATTGCATCGGTCGTTACCGTCCTGTCGCTTCTGGCGGGTATCCCGGCAGCCTATGCGATCCGCCGTTATCAGTTCCGTGGACGCGAAGCGGTGCTGAACCTCTTTACCGCGCCGCTGCTTCTGCCATCCATCGTGCTGGGCCTCGCCATTCTGTTGGTCTTCGTGCGGCTGGAACTTCTCGGCACATTTACAGGTCTTGTGATCGCCCATCTGATCGTGACGACCCCTTACGTCATCCGCATCATGATAACCGCGTTCTCCACCTTGCCTCCATCGGTCGAAGAGGCCGCCACGATGCTGGGTGCGTCCCCGTTCACGGTGTTCCGTCGCATCACACTGCCATTGATGATGCCGGGTCTGGTGGCAAGTGCGGCTTTGTCCTTCCTCCTGTCCTTCGATGAGGTGGTGATCTCGCTCTTCATCACCGGGCCACGCATGACGACGCTGCCGGTCGAAATCTTCAATTATGTCGAAAGCCGCACCGATCCGATGACCGCTTCCATCTCGGTCGTGCTGATCGCGGCGACGCTGCTCATCATCTTCGTCATCGAACGCACACTCGGATTGTCACGCACAATCGGCAAATAACCTCCCAACTGAAAGTGACTTCAAGCATGGAAAATATCGCCCTCTGGATGTCGCAACCGCATTTCAGCTATCTCGAAATTGCCCGGACCTGCGGCTTCTCGTCCTTCGTCCTCGAACTCGAGCACGGAACCTTCGACCTGTCGACACTGGACCAATTTCTGGCCTTTACCAAGGCGCAGGGTCTTTCCACCCTGACCAAGGTGCTGGCGCCGACGCCAGAAGCCATTCAGCAGGCGCTGGACTTCGGATCGGATGGCGTCATCGTTCCGCATATTCTGGGCGTGGAACATGCACAGCAGGTTACGAAAGCGGCAAAATATCCGCTGGTCGGCACGCGCTCTTATACTGGCGGCCGCATTTTCGGTTATGCCCGCCCGGCCACCGATGCCTTCGAGAAAGAGAACAAGCGCACCAAATGCTTCGCCATGATCGAGACGGCGGAAAGTCTTGCCGATGTCGAGAAGATCATTGCGCTCGATACGGTTGACGGCTTGTTTCCCGGCCCTTCGGATCTGGCGCTTGCGCGGGGGCGGGGAGCCTACGCTTTCAATGATGACGACAAGGCCGACCTGCGCCGCTGCGCGGCTGCTGCACGCGCTGCCGGGAAGCCGTGGATCATGCCCGCCTGGACCGAAGCCGAACGGCGCTTCGCGCAGGACGAGGGCGCCGCGATGCTGGTCGTCGCCACCCAGAACATGACGCTTCGCCAGGGCATGGTCTCGACCGTAAACATGCTGAAAAGCGAAGCCCTGGTTGCCTGACTGAACTGATTACTAACCCATTCGCTGGAGGAAAAAATGAAGATCACCCTGATCCAAACGAGCCCGCAGGCCGACAAGGCCGAAAACCTGCGCATTACGCGGGGATTGATGGAAGATGCCGTGCGCACGGATTCTCCGGACCTAATCGTGCTGCCCGAATATTTCGAATATTACGGCGGTACTTCGGAAGAAAAACTTGCGGCAGCCGAGAGCGTTCCCGGTGGTCCTGCCTACAAAATGGCGCAGGACTTTGCTCGTGAGCACAAAGTCTTTGTCCATGCCGGTACCCTGATGGAAAAGGTTCCGAACGAAAAGCGCATCTACAATTCCACTTTCGTATTCAATCGCGAAGGCCAGGAGATCGCGCATTATCGCAAGATCCATATGTTCGACATCGTCGGGCCGGACGGGACGGCCTATAAGGAATCCGCCACCGTCAAGCCGGGCGAGAATGTCGTCGTCTATGACCTCGACGGGTTCAAGATCGGCTGCGCGATCTGCTACGACATCCGCTTTGCCGAACTTTATCTGGAGCTGGAAAAGGCCGGTGCCGATGTGATCGTTCTTCCCGCCGCATTCACGTTGCAGACCGGCAAGGATCACTGGGAGGTGCTGGCGCGGGCCCGTGCCATCGAAACCCAGACCTATTTCGCGGCCTGCGGCCAGACCGGCAGCACCGTTTCCAACGGCGAACGGCGTCATACCTATGGTCACTCGCTGGTCTGCGATCCGTGGGGTCATGTGGTGGCGCGCGCCTCCGATGGTGTCGGCTTCGTGACGGCCCGCATCGAGCGTGCCCAGATCGAACGTGTGCGTTCACTCATCCCGATGGTCAGCCATCGCCGCATCGGCAAGCAGTTGCAGGCCTGCGCATAGGAGGCGCCTTATGTATACGATCAACCCCATGCCGGAGCAGATAGCTGAAAGCGATCTCAAGCTCCTGTCGGGCGTCGAAACAGCCACCGTCGGACACTGGCGTTTCTTCGGCTTCATGCACCGTTCCATCCAGCCGCTCCTCCCGAAGCGCCGCGTGGTGGGCACCGCCGTCACCATCGCCATACCGGGTCCGGATTCCACCTTGCTTCACCACGTAACCGGAATGCTTCGCCCCGGCGATATTCTGGTGGTGGACCGGATGGGGGACGACCGCTATGCGTGTTGGGGCGGCGGTGTGACCATCGCGGCGAAGGCGGCGGGGGCCGTCGCCGGCATTGTGGATGGCCCCTGCACGGACCTGACGGAAATCGAGGATTCCGATTTTCCGATGTGGGCCAGGGGCATCTCGCCCATCACCACCCGGCTCTATGATCTGGGTGGCGGCATCAACATTCCGGTCTCCTGCGGCGGTGTCGTCGTCAATCCGGGTGATGCCATTCTGGCCGATGAGAGCGGTGTTCTCGTCCTGCCGCGTGACGAAGTGAACGCGGTCGCCTCGCGTGCGCTGGACATACAGGACAAGGGCAAGGCACGCGAAGCTTCCGTAAAGACCGGTCTCAAGCTGGGTGACGTTTCAGGCGCAACCAGGAAAATCCTCGCTCACGCGGAAGGCTGATCTGACAGGGCCGGTTTTGGCCGGCCCTGTCGTTTGTGGGATTGAATATGACTATTTGCTTATTTTCATCCCGCAAGTGTCTTAGAAGGAAAGGACGAATCTGGCTGCCCGGAGCGCAATAAGGGACTTCAAGAAACGCGCGCGGGTAACTGAAATGGGAAGGGACATGCCGGTCCATGAATATCCGTTTTCTGGAAACGGTGATCTGGTTGTCGGAACTGCGTAATTTCCGGGCGACGGCGGCTCGCCTCAACATGACGCCGGCGGCAATATCCAATCGTATCGGCGCCATGGAACAGGAACTCGGTTTCCGGCTTTTCGACCGCGACGCGCGCGACGTCAACCTGACGGCGGAGGGCGAAGCTTTTGTCGAGGGCGCGCGCGATGTCGTGCGGCGTTACCATGATCTGGTGGAAAGCCTGAGCCCGCAAAACGGGCTCGAAGGAACGCTGAAGATCGGCATCGTTCCAAGCCTTGCCATGACCATATTGCCGGGTATTCTCGATATTGTGCGCCAGCGTTATCCGAAGATACGCATCTCGATCACAACCTCATCTTCGAAGGGGGTCGTGCAGAAGCTGGAGCAACGGGAGCTCGATATCGTTTTCGCGATCAAGCCCGAACCGACGCCCAATCTGCGTATTGTCGACATATGCACGTTCGGCATGTTCTGGATATCGCGCAGCAACCAGTTTCCGGGCGGTGCGGAAGATGTTCTGTCGCGCGATGATCTACTGGGCCGCAATCTCATTTCCTATGAGAGCGGCTCCTATAATTATCAGCAGATCATCAATTACTTCACCGAGGAGCGGTTGAAAGACGCAACTGTCCACTATTCCAACTCGCTCACCACGACGATCAACATGATTTCGGCGGGCGTCGGTATTTCCGTCATTCCCCCCGTGGTGATCCAGAAAGAGCTTCGGACGGGCGAGCTTCAGGTGTTGAATACCAACGCCGCTTTCCCCGCGACCAGCTATAGCGCTATCTATCTCGAAAGCGCGGCGACACGCCTGATCACGCTTGTGGCCAATATCGCCCGCGAAGCCGGGCGCAATTTCAGCGGCAATTTCAGCGATAGTCTCGCCTATCAGGATTAAACGCGCTTCGGCCCCAATGGATTTCATCCACGCAACAGAGGTTGACGGTTTATTCGGCGACCCGATGCTGCGTACTCGCATTCCGCATATCGTCCAGCTGCCGCAACGAGGAAAACAACGACTCCCGATCCCGGAGATGTTCTTCATAGAGTGACAGGAAAATGGAGTTCGTCGTCACGTGCGGTCCGGGCGCGGACCGAGCGCGGCGCAGGCTGCTATTCGCCTTGCGCTTGGCGTCTTCGACTTTCGCTTGCAATTCCCGAAGCATGCCAGAATTGCCAAAAGCATGAAAACCGGCTTCCGGTGCGACTGTATTGGGTGTCGAGTGGATCATGGTCTGCATCTCCGATGGCAAGATATAGAGCTGATCGTGGCGTCCGTTTATGATAGAATCGTGGTGTAAACCGTACGAAATTACATTCTTGTCGTGGTATGTTTCGGGCGCAGTTTTTAAGACCAATTCCATTTCTTGCTGGAGAATTTTTAGCACCGCAAGCGTCCGGGAAACGAGGCATTTAATGCCAAAACCTCGGGGGAACAAGGAAAAAACTCACGGTCCAGCTGTAACCGAACAGATTTCAGGCCGTATGGCTCGAAGGGGTATCAATCAGCGTCGTGATTCATGAAAGGGAGCATATCGACCGTGTCGAGGGTCGTGGGCTCGACGGGTTCCCCGTCCGGCTTTGCAAAAACAATCACCCACAAGCAGTAGATTAGAAATACCGCCACACCAATCGCTAGCAGGCTGACAAATATGAGTGGCCAATCGAACATGCCTCATACCTTGACGCAGTTTGGGCGCTAACTCAACCGTGTTAAATTTGGCGCGCACGAACGGAGCTGCGTCCAAGGGGCACACTCTCGAAGCGATCCCGGTCAGCTGGTTCACTTCTTATGGGTTTCGATCCAGGTAATACCGAAAACGACAGCGCTGACGGCCAGGATCGCTACGATCTCAATCCAAAAAATCAACTGCATGGCCATGTCCTCCAGCATGGTTAACAAAAACCTAACGAAAAGGTTCATTCACGCTGAGTGACCGAGTCTACGCCGTCGTTGCCGGCGGGCGGCCCCGACAGGAGGCGCTGTGGGCGGAACCCGTGCGATCCCTGGACTATTCAGGCAAGAGCGGCTCATGGGAGCCGCTTTTTGATCGCTCTCGCCAACCGTCTTTTCGCACGGCTAGCGCACCTCAAGGACTTCGCCGGTGCGACGATCTATGACAACACGCATCTCGTCGTCGCGACGGTCCAGTCCTCGGACAACATAAACGTTTCTGCGCCTTGAGATGCTTTCAACTTCATCCATCCCTTCGCTGCGCGCGATCCGGGCGGCCCTGCGTTCGCTGATTTCCTCGCGACCGTAACGTCGATCTCCATCCGGATTGACCTGGATACCGTTTGGGCCGATTTCAATACTCTGCGCATGTGCGGGAACAGTTGGAATGAAAGCCGATAGTACCAAAGCTGCGATTGCCGGGAACTTGTACATGGCAGTTATCCTTGCTCGTTTCACGCCCGCCGTCGACATCAACCGATAAGTGCGTCACCAGTTCCCGTGGTGGCGGTCAACTCCTTCTAACACTGCGAAGATATCGTGATGAGAAGTGCAATCGGTTTTGCTGTGTCAGGTCTGTCATGGGGCCAGAACCGTGAACGCTTCCCTCTATCTTGCCGTCTTGACAGTACTGCATACACAGCACTACGCTGCAGTAACACGGCAGATTTTTACTGAAGTGAGGGGAGGAATTCATGACTAAAAGTTCAATTATTACAGGACTGGGTCGGGTTTCAATTTCACGGCGCCAGTTTATAACATCGAGCGCACTGGGCACCGGTGCTCTGCTTCTACCGTCCTTGCCGTCTTTTGCCGCGGACAAGCCCAAAGTGGGTCTGGTCATGAAGTCGCTCGCCAATGAGTTCTTCAAGCAGATGCAGGCAGGTGCCGAGGACTATGCCGCCAAAAACACCGACAAGTTCTCTTTCGCCGCTGTCGGAATGAAGGATGAACGGGATTTCGCCGCACAGGTCGATGCAGTCGAGAATTTCGTCACGCAGCAGTTCAATGTGATCGTGCTGGCTCCGGCGGATTCCAAGGCGATGGTAACGCCGGTCAAAAAGGCTCTGGAAGCCGGCATCAAGGTCATCAACATCGACGTGGCGCTGGATGAGGAGGCGAAAAAGCAGGCCGGTGTCGATCTTGCCTTTTTCGGTCCCGATAACCGCGAGGGTGCAAAGCTCGCAGGCTTGGCGCTTGCCAAGGAACTGGGCAAGGGCGGCAAGGTGGTTATCCTCGAAGGCAATCCCGAGGCCGACAACGCCAAGGAACGCAAGAAGGGGTTTGACGATGCCGTGGCCGAGGGCGGCCTGACGCTGCTCGATTCCAAGACGGCGCATTGGGAAACGGAAGAAGCCAACACGCTGATGACCAATTTCCTGACGCAATATCAGGACATTCAAGGCGTGATGGCAGCCAACGACTCCATGGCGCTCGGCGTGGTGAAGGCGCTGGATGCCGCTGGAAAATCGGGGCAGATCAAGGTGGTGGGCTTCGACAATATTCCCGCCGTCCAGCCGTTGATCAAGGATGGCAAGATGCTTGCCACTGTCGATCAGTTCGGGGCGCAGATGGCAGCCATGGGCATTGATTACGGTCTCAAGGAGCTGGCGGGCGAGAAATTTTCCGGCTGGGTCAAGACGGATATCAAACTCATCACCGCCAAGGATCTCTGAAACATGCCAATCATAGAGCGGCGCTCCAAGCGCCGCTCCGCTTCACCCGGCAGGCAGGAAAAGACATGCAGTCAGCCGACGCCATTTTAAGATTGGAAAATGTCGGCAAGACCTTTCCGGGTGTGGTTGCGTTGAACGGTATCACGCTGGAACTGCAGCGCGGCGAGACACATATCATCCTGGGCGAAAACGGCGCCGGAAAGTCCACCCTCATCAAGCTTCTCGCCGGCATATATCAGCCCGATTCCGGCGAGATTTTTCTGAACGGCCAGCCCTACAACCCAAAGACCCCGCACGACGCGCAGGTTCAGGGTATTCGCATCGTTCATCAGGAACTCAACTTGCTGTCGCATCTTTCCATCGCCGAAAACCTGATGCTGGAAAGCCTTCCGAGGCGCTTTGGGATCATGGATCGGGCAAGGCTGAACCGGCGCGCCGAAGAGCTTCTCGCCGAGGTAGGTCTGGCGGTCGATCCGCGGATGCCGGTCTCGGAGCTGGGCGTTGCGCAAATGCAGTTGGTCGAAATCGCCAAGGCGCTTGGTTATGACAGCAAACTACTGGTTCTGGACGAGCCGACGGCGACGTTGACGCCACCGGAAATTGAGCGGCTGTTTGCGATCATCAAGCGCCTGAAGGCGAAAGGCGTCACCATCATCTACATCTCACACCGTCTGCACGAGGTCTTCGAGATCGGTGACCGCGTAACGGTGTTGCGCAACGGGCGGCTGGTGGAGACACGCGACCTGCAGGGGTTGAGCGTGCCGCATCTGGTGCGCATGATGATCGGCCGCGACATCGCGGATGAATACGGCTTCAATGCTGATATCAAGCCTGGTACCGTCGCCTTGTCGGTGAGGAATGTCAGGCGCAACAACGGCGCCCCGCCGGTTTCGTTTTCGGTGCGCCATGGAGAAATTCTCGGCGTCGCCGGTTTGGTCGGATCAGGCCGCACCGAGGTGATGCGCGCAATCTTCGGCGCCGATCCAAGATCGGCAGGGGAAATCGATATCGATGGTAGGCCGGTAGACATCCGTGATCCGCGCGATGCGGTGCGCAACGGCCTTGGCTTCCTGACCGAAGATCGCAAGACCCAGGGGCTTCTGCTGGATATGCCCGTCTATATCAACGCCACGATCACCGACCTCAAAAAAATCTCGAATGGCGGTCTGCTGGACCGTAGCGTCGAGAAAGGTGCCGTGGCTGAGCTGGTCGAGCGGTTGCGCGTCAAGACGGCATCCATCGACACGCCGGTGCGTAATCTCTCCGGCGGCAATCAGCAAAAGGTGGTTCTGGCAAAATGGCTGTTTCGTGGGTCGTCCACGCTGATACTCGATGAACCGACACGCGGGGTTGATGTCGGCGCCAGGCGCGAGATTTATCAACTCCTGTGGATGCTTGCCGCCAACCAGAAGGCAATCATCATGATTTCCTCGGACCTGCCCGAGCTTATCGGCATGTGTCACCGCATCATCGTCTTCTCCAACGGCAAACTGGTGGGGGAACTTGACCGGTCGCAATTCGACCAGGAACGTATTCTCTCGCTCGCTTATCAGGAGCATGTTCACGCATGACGGAACCCACTTCTCCATCTGTCCAACAATCCGACGCTGTCGATCGCCAGAAACTGAAGCGCTTCCTGCTGCGTGATGCGGGTGTGTTTCTGGCGTTGATCCTGATAACGCTGGTATTTTCCTTCACCGCGCCCTATTTCGCAACGCCGGGCAACGCGCTCAAGATTTTCGTTCAGATCGCCATCAACACGGTTCTTGCGGCAGGCATGACCTTCGTTATTCTGACCGGCGGCATAGACCTTTCCGTTGGCTCGGTGCTTGCCTTATGCACGGTCGTGGGCGCACTTATCATGACCTCCGGTCTGGAGCCCGCCTTGTCGATCCCGCTCGCCGTTCTGGCATGCATTGCCGTCGGTGGGCTTTGCGGGTTCATCAACGGCAAGGTGTCGACCTACTGGAAAATCCCGTCGTTTATTGTCACGCTGGGCATGCTCAATATCGCCGCCGGTGCGGCACGTGTGGTGTCGAACAACTCCACCATTACCGGGCTTCCGCAAGGGTTTGTCGATTTCGGGAATCTGATAGTCGGTGGCTTCCTGCCTTCGATCTTCCTGATCGCGGTGGCAGTGATCGCTGTCGGCTGGTTCGTTCTCCGCTTTACGGTTTTCGGTCGCATGATCTATGCGGTCGGCGCCAATGACGAGGCGGTGCGCCTTTCGGGACATAATCCCGATGCATACAAGATCGCTGCGTTTGTCATTTCCGGCGTCACCGCCGGTATTGCTGCGATTGTCTATCTGCTGCGGCTGAACATTGGAAGCCCGATTGCTGGCGTCGGTTATGAACTCAACGCGATAGCAGCCGTCATCATCGGTGGGACGAGCCTGTTCGGCGGCAAGGGATCAATCGTGGGGACGCTGGCCGGTGCCTGCATCCTGCAGGTTTTGGCTACCGGCCTGCAATTGCTCGGCATCGGTGACAATTACAAACCGATCATTATCGGTACGGTGATCATCCTCGCGGTTATTGTCGATACCTATCGCGAAAGGTTGTTGCGGCGTATTCGCTGACCGCACCATGAAAGGCTTCAACCCGGCGTTTTGCGTTTCGCACCGCGCCGGGTTTTGGATTACGCCTATTTCTTTGTGGCGGTTGTCAGGGGGACAACGATCTTTTTCCAGAACTTGTCTTCGTCGATGTAGTTCTGAATGGCGGCCTTCTGAGTGCCTACCGGTCCCCGTCTTGCCTCACCATTGCCTCCAATATCGTTGTTGGTGAACGCAAGGCTTCGGCCATAGTCCAGGCCCATCTCAGTGTTCACGTCCACATAAACGCCGGTAGCAGGCGCAGATGTTCCATCCTTGGGACGAGGCGCATTGTTCCATGCGAGCACAATCGAGGGGTCGATGACATAAGCGGCTGCAAACAGGTCCCATACATTGTCGGGCCCGAAAGTGGTTCCGCCTTCCGCCTTGATCCGCTCCTCCCGGGCAAGCCAGAGTTTCTGAATGCCCGGAACGCTGCCGTCGACCATTTTTCGATAGAGGTCTTCCGGCATTCCGCCCGTATGTTCATTGGCCTCCAGACCCGAAATCACCTGATTTCCATACGCCTTGAAAGTTTCGGAATTTGGATCGCCCCATTTCGACCGGACGCTGATCTTGGCGGCTTCAGGGTCGGCCCACCAGTTGAACTCCGCCGATGCTGACGAATTTCCGGGTACATAGAAAGCACCGCCCATATAGACGATTTCGGCGACCTTCGACGGAAAGCTTGGGTCCTTGAGAATGGCGCGTGCGATATTGGTGAGTGGGCCGATGGCTACCAGTTTGACCTGGCCGGGATATTTATTGACTGTATCGACCAGAAAATCGACGGCGTCCCTGTTGCCATCCGGGTCGGGATTATCCAGGCCATAAACCCGCTTGTAGGATGGCGCTTCGCCATATTTGTGTTTGTAAACGTCGGACCATTTTGCCGTGGGGTCGGCATCGATCTCGTTGCCCGCATCCGGTCGCAGATAGCCGCCCCAACCGGTGATGGGGCTGATCTGCAATTCTGCCGCGAGCACTTCCGGCGTGGCTTTGTTCCCTCGCCAGTTGCGAATGCCGTATCGGCTGCCTTCATAGATAGGCACGTCGGAGCCAAGCGCCTCCAACTGTCGGACACCCGCGGCCACGCCGGCCGGCATGGGCGTGTTTCCGGACACGACCGTCACGCCGAGCAGGTCGATGTTGGGAGCCCGCTCAAGCAGAAGCATGGCGGTGCCATCGTCGAAGAGTTCGACCATGTCCGCGTCCAGAATAACTTTTGTGCGGGATTCCTGCGAGAATGCGACGCCGGATACTGCCAGCGAGCAAGTCAAAGTCCAGGCAAAGATAGACGGCCTGATATCCATTCTGTCCTCCCTCTATGGTAAGTCGCGTGGGTAAAACGCTGCATCAGAATAGGATATCATGCAGTTTTTCTTGTCAATGTAAGTATATTTAAAATTATATATCGTAAAGGACTGCAATTAAGTGGTTTGTGAAATAAGGGCCTAATCTTGAGACCCCATTACCGCGAAACAATCCGACGTGGGTCGCCGGTCGGCGTAACAGGCCGACCGATGAAGTTTTTTACCAGCCTTACTTTTGCCAGCTCTTGACCAGTTCATCGTAATTGACGGTGATTGGCTTTTCCTTCTCGTTTTCGATCTTCAGCTGCGGAGCGAGATTGCCCTTGGAAACGGCATCCTTGTTCCAGAACTCGATGTCATGTTCCTCGGCGAGCTTCGGTCCGATGTCACCCTGAACCCCGGCGCGCTCCAGACGAGAGAGGACTTTTTCCTGTTCGGCGCAAAGGGAATCCATCGCTTCCTGTGCCGTCTTTGCGCCGGAAGACGCATCGCCGATCGCCTGCCACCACAGCTGAGCCAGCTTCGGATAGTCGGGTACGTTAGTGCCGGTCGGCGACCATTGCACGCGGGCCGGAGAACGATAGAACTCGACCAGACCACCAAGTTTCGGTCCGCGATCCGTGAAGCTTTGATGATGGATCGTGGAATCGCGGATGAAGGTCAGTCCCACATGGCTCTTCTTCACATCGACTGTCTTCGACGTGACAAACTGCGCATAGAGCCACGCGGCCTTGGCGCGGTCATCTGGCGTGGACTTCATCAGCGTCCAGGAGCCAACGTCCTGATAGCCAAGCTTCATGCCGTCTTTCCAGTAAACACCGTGCGGCGAGGGGGCAACGCGCCACTTCGGCGTTCCGTCCTCATTCACGACGGGGAGACCTGGTTTGGCCATGTCCGCAGTGAATGCCGTGTACCAGAAAATCTGCTGGGCGATGTTGCCCTGCGAAGGAACGGGACCGGATTCGGAGAAGGTCATGCCTTGCGCTTCCGCTGGAGCATAGGCCTTGATCCAGTCCAGATATTTTTGGATCGCATAGACTGAAGCTGGTCCGTTGGTGTCGCCGCCGCGTGCGACGCACGAACCGACCGGACGCGACTGGTCATCGACCTTGATGCCCCATTCATCGACCGGCAGGCCGTTCGGCAAGCCCCGGTCACCGTTGCCGGCCATGGAAAGCCACGCATCGGTAAAGCGCCAGCCGAGTGACGGGTCCTTCTTGCCATAGTCCATATGGCCATAGACCTTCTTGCCATCGATTTCGCGACCGGTGAAGAACGCGGCAATATCCTCATATGCCGACCAGTTAACGGGAACGCCAAGGTCATAACCATACTTCGCCTTGAAGTCGGCCTTGTTCTTTTCATCGTTGAACCAGTCGTAACGGAACCAGTAGAGGTTCGCGAATTGCTGGTCGGGAAGCTGATAGAGCTTCTTGTCGGGAGCGGTGGTGAACTTGCTGCCGATGAAATCGTCCAGATCAAGGCCCGGATTGGTAACGTCCTTGCCCTCATTGGCCATGAAGTCGGTCAGGTTGCGGACCTGCTGGTACCGCCAGTGCGTGCCGATGAGGTCGGAGTCGTTGACCCAGCCGTCATAGAGATTCTGACCGGTCTGCATCTGCGTCTGGATTTTCTCGACGACATCCCCTTCCTGGATAATGTCGTGCGTGACCTTGATACCGGTAATGGCGGTAAAAGCGGGGGCCAGCACCTTGGATTCATAGTCGTGGGTGGTCAGGGATTCGGAAACGACCTTGATGTCCATGCCCTGGAAGGGCTTGGCTGCATCGATGAACCATTGCATTTCCTTTTCCTGGTCGGCGCGCGAAAGGGATGAAAGGTCACCGATTTCCTTGTCGAGAAACTGCTTTGCCTCATCCATTCCTGCTGAAGCTGCGCCTGTCATTGCCAGCACGATGAGTGCCGTAGTCGTCATTAGATGCCGTCGCATGTTGATCCTCCCAAAGCTTGCGAGTGCATATCGACTTTCGGGCGCGGTATGTCCCCCGGGCCCACTACTGCATGAAGCGGACGTATTCCGCTTCGGACACCTTAAACAAAGCGAAATACGCCAATGGCGTAGACCACCGAGAGGGCGACAGCCCACCACAGGTTCGGACCAACCAGTCCAAGCCATGCCAGATTGATGAATGCGCTGCCGAGTAACGAAATGAACAGACGGTCGCCGCGTGTGGTCTCGAACCCCAGGATGCCGTTGCGTGGTGCGCCTCCGGGGGAAGCATATTCCCAGACACCCATTCCAACGAGCAGGGCGGCGATACCGCAGAAAAAAGCGGCGGTCTGCCAGGTCCAGGCCATCCATGAGAAGTCGGGCAGATGAAACATGTCAGACCCTCCCCAGGGCGAAGCCCTTGGCGATGTAATTGCGGACAAACCAGATCACGAGTGCGCCGGGTATCAGCGTCAGAACGCCAGCGGCAGCGAGCAATCCCCAGTCCATTCCGGCAGCCGAAACAGTGCGTGTCATTGTGGCCGCGATGGGTTTCGCGTCCGTGGTCGTGAGGGTTCGTGCAATCAGCAGCTCGACCCATGAGAACATGAAACAGAAGAAGGCTGCCACGCCGATGCCTGATGCGATCAGCGGCATGAAGATCTTCACGAAGAACTTTGGAAACGAATAGCCGTCGATATAGGCTGTCTCGTCGATTTCTTTCGGTACGCCGGACATGAAGCCCTCGAGAATCCAAACGGCCAGCGGCACGTTGAACAGGCAATGCGCCAGTGCGACCGCAATATGCGTATCGATGAGCCCGAATGCCGAATAGAGCTGGAAGAACGGCAGGGCGAACACTGCCGGAGGCGCCATGCGGTTGGTCAGGAGCCAGAAGAAAAGATGTTTGTCTCCCAGGAAATGGTAACGCGAGAAGGCATAGGCCGCCGGTAATGCCACCGAGACTGAAATCACCATGTTCATGACAACATAGATGATCGAGTTGATATAACCCGAGTACCAGGCGGAGTCGGTGAAGATGGCGCGATAGTTTTGCAGCGTCGGCTCATGCGGAAACAGCGTCAGCGACGTCAGGATTTCCTGATTGGTCTTGAAGCTCATATTGATGAGCCAATAGATCGGGATCAGAAGCAATATGATGTAGATTGTCGGTATAAGCCAGCCGAACCGCGACGTCTCGCGTCTGCTTACGTGCTGTCTGACGGCGCTGGCATCCGGTGCAATCGCATTCACGCGGCCCATAGAGGCTCCATGTACGGCGTTCATCTCATGCCTCCTGATCGTGGCTGGTCATGACGGTGTAGAACACCCATGACAGCAGCAGGATGATAAGGAAGTAGATCAACGACATGGCCGCCGCCGGTCCAAGATCGAACTGCCCCAGCGCCATCTTGACCAGATCGATCGACAGAAATGTCGTCGAATTGCCTGGTCCGCCGCCCGTCACCACGAACGGTTCGGTATAGATCATGAAGCTGTCCATGAAACGGAGCAGTACAGCAATCAGGAGAACGCGCTTCATCTTGGGCAGCTGGATGTAACGAAACACCGAGAACCGCGAGGCTCCGTCAATCCTTGCGGCCTGATAGTAGGCATCGGGAATGGATACGAGGCTTGCATAGCACAACAGCACCACGAGGCTGGTCCAGTGCCATACGTCCATGAGGATGATCGTCACCCAGGCATCGAACGGATCGTTGACGTAATTGTAATCCAGCCCCAGCCAGTTGGCGTAATAGCCGAGCAGGCCGATGTCACTGCGCCCGAAAACCTGCCAGATCGTGCCGACCACGTTCCATGGTATCAGCAGGGGCAGTGCCATGGTGACGAGGCACACCGGAACCCAGAAACCCTTTTTGGGCATGTTGAGCGCAATCAGGATGCCGAGAGGTATCTGGATAGCCAGAACGATGAACGAAAAAATGAGATTACGCCCGAGCGCATCCCAGAAGCGGCTGGAGTGAAGAATCTGTTCGAACCAGTCTGTTCCGGCCCAGAAGAACTGATTATTGCCAAATGTATCCTGCACCGAATAGTTCACTACCGTCATCAGCGGAATGACTGCGGAAAAGGCGACCAGCACCAGCACCGGCAGGACCATGAACCAGGCTTTGTTATTCCAGCTTTTCTCCATGGTCAGCCCTCCATCCCCACACGCCAGGAATCCGCGAATATGCCGATAGCCTTCGGATCGAAGGTCACACGCGGGTCTGCGGGTATGTCCTCATCCTCGCCGACCACCACTGCCAGTTTCTGCCCCTCGAAGCCCGCGCGCACGATGCGGTAACGCCCGATATCCTCGATCTTGTCGACACGGATTGGCATGCCTTCACGACCGAGCTTTACAAACTCCGGTCGGATGCCCAGCTCGATTTGTGTCGAATGGCCAATCTGAGGAATGCCAGAAAGTGAGATGGTTTGCGCGCCGACCCTGGCAGTTTGGCCGTCAATCCGGGCGGGCATGAGGTTCATGCCTGGAGAGCCGATGAAATAGCCGACGAATGTGTGCTTGGGGCGTTCGAACAGTTCAGCGGGCGTGCCGATCTGCACGATTTCTCCATTGTGCATCACCACTACCCTGTCGGCGAATGTCAGCGCCTCGGTCTGGTCATGCGTTACATAAACCATGGTGAAACCCGATTGACGGTGCAGCCGCTTCAGCTGCGAACGCAGGACCCATTTCATATGTGGATCGATAACCGTCAGCGGTTCATCGAACAGGATCGCGTTGACGTTTGCGCGTACCAGACCTCGACCCAGTGAGATCTTCTGCTTCTGATCCGCGGTCAGTCCGCGTGCCCGTCGCCCGGCAATGCCGCCGAGATCGGTCATTTCGAGAATGTCCTTCACGCGGCGCTCCACTTCCGCTTCCGGCATGCGACGGTTGCGCAGGGGAAAGGCGAGATTGTCGAAAACAGTCATCGTGTCGTACACGACGGGAAATTGGAAGACCTGCGCGATGTTACGGTCCTCGGTCGCCAGGCCGGTCACGTCCTGTCCATCGAAGAGAATGCGCCCCTCGGTCGGCTTCAGAAGACCGGAGATGATGTTGAGCAGGGTCGTCTTGCCGCAACCGGACGGGCCGAGCAGCGCATAGGCACTGCCGTCCTCCCACTCATGATTGACCATGTTCAGGGCGTATTCGCCTGCGGCCTGCGCCTTGGCATTATAGGCGTGGCGGATATGATCGAGAGTGATACGTGCCATCGCCGTCCTCCTATGCCGCCAAGCCGGCCGCGTGGCCGACGGCGCGACCGGTCTCATCGAATGCCATCAGATGCCGCGTGTCGAGGTAGACTTCGATTTCGCGGTCCGGTTCGATGATCTGGATACCGTGCGCCAGCATGACCCAACGGTCGCCTTCGTAATCGAGATGGATGAAGCTTTCCGATCCGGCGATTTCGGACACCAGCGTGCGGGCCCGAATGGGAACTGTAGCATTTTCCGCTGGACGGACGAGCAGATGATGCGGCTGGAACGCGATGGTCAGCGGACCGTCACTTATATGGGCCAGTTGGCCCGGCACGGCGATGGCCGGGCGATCCGCCCGCAGGAAACGATCGCCTGACTTGACCATGCGAGCCGTGTTCAAAGGCGGATCGGCAAATGTGCGTGCTGTGATGAGGTCGAGCGGGCGGCGATAGACGTCGATTGTTCTGCCAAACTGTGTGATGTGGCCTTCCGAAAGCGCAGCCGTATTGCCGCCGAGCAGCAGCGCCTCGGAAGGCTCGGTGGTTGCGTAGACGAAGATAGCGCCGGATTCGGCAAAGATGCGCGGCAGTTCCTCGCGTAGTTCCTCCCGCAATTTGTAGTCGAGATTGGCCAGCGGTTCATCGAGCAGGACGAGATCGGCCTTTTTCACGATGGCACGCGCAATCGCAGTGCGCTGTTGCTGGCCGCCGGAGAGGTTAAGCGGTGTTCGGTCAAGATAGGGCGTCAGCTTCAGAAGCTCTGCGGCCTTGCGAACCTCACTGTCGATTTCCGACTGGGACTTTCCTGCGATACGCATCGGCGAAGCGATGTTTTCATAAACGGTCAAGGCCGGGTAATTGATAAATTGCTGATAGACCATCGCCACATTGCGCTTCTGGACGGGCATGCCGGTAACATCCTGTCCGTCGAACAGAATTGAGCCTTCGCTTGGCTTGTCCAGTCCAGCCATGAGGCGCATGAGGGAGGTCTTGCCGGACAAGGTTGGTCCGAGCAGCACATTCAGGCTCCCGCGTGGCAGGACCAGATTTGTCGGATGGATGTGCGTGGCTCCTCCGACCGTCTTCGAGATATTTCGCAGTTCCAGCATATGTCCCGAGGCCTCCTCCAACCGTCGGAATTATTGCGCTTATTGGCATATCCTCTCAATATGGACTTCAAGGGGCTGTGCCTTATCCCTTATGAGCAACTTGTGTCCTGCAGGCCGTTTCCGTGCTTCTTCGGAAAACATGCATATTCCAGTGCCATTCCGAACGCTGCCGAAGATGTGTTTCGCCAAAGGCTCCGCCCACCTTACCACAACCCCGGGCCAGGTGCTCGATGCGCGCCAGTCAGCAGGCGCAACCATGGGGCCCCGGCCTATGCTCGAGCAAACTCGAGGCGGATTACTTGGATAAGCATATAGCTTGCAGCTTTTGTCTAAGAAGAGGGCATGCGCATTAGCAACTGACATGTTCCTCCACCTGATCACACGTTCAGCCTTTGCGAGTGTGAAAGCCAAACAATGAAAATCGAAAACAAAAGGAAAGTCAAATGAAGATAATTGTTGCGCTCATGAAGAGGGGCGACCATGGCCTCGCTTCGCGACTAATGAGCGACCAAAGCCGGTCGCAGACCCGCTGACGTCAGCCTATCGAGACAAGCTCGCGCGGAAGGGTATTCATCGTTTCCGCTCCGTCTGCGGTGATGAGGAATTGTTCCTCGATCATCAGCGCCCCCACGCCGTTTGCGTAGAACGGCGCTTCCACAGCCAGCACCATATTGGGTTCAAAGACCATGGTGTTGGCATGCGAAATAAAGGGCCATTCCTCTATTCCGAGCGCGGAGCCGACGGAATGCCCGAAATGGCCGCGATAATATTCGCTGAAACCATGACGCCGCATGGTGGAGAGCATTGTTTCGTGGACCTGTCCGAATGTATTGCCGGGCTTCAGCAAGGCGATACCGGCATGGAACGTTTCAAAAAGCGCGTCGTAAATCTGCTTGGCGAGCGGCGCAGGCTCACCGTAGACATAGGTGCGCGCGCCATCTGAAGAATAGCCGTTCACCAGTGTGCCGACATCGGCCTTGATGAGGCCGCCCTCCGCCAATTGCGCCGCCGGGTTCTGAAGGTCAGGTCCGGTCGAGATATAAGCCCAGTGACCTGACAGGCGCTCTCCGTTTGCTTCGGCGGCGCTTGTCGCTCCGGCCAGCCAGGCGTCGGAAAGCTCTGCCGCCGTGACGCCGGACCGCGCTGTCGCCGCCATTCTCTGCAAGCCGCCTTCCGCATAACGGGCGGCATTGCGCAGAAACTCGATCTCGCGGGCGCTCTTTATCAGGCGCAGTTGCTTGACGATGCGAGAGGCGTCGCGCCATTGCACCGAGGGCAGGACTGCTTTCAGGCGTTCAAAATCGGCAGCCGGTACGAATTCGAGGTCGATCCCGATGCTCGCCCGCCCGAGGCCCCGTTCGGCAATCACGTCGGCAAGTAGCTGAAAGGCTGCCTTCTGGTCGAAGGTTTCCGGGCGCGGGCCGATATTGCCGCTCTCGCGATAGGCTGCGTTAATGTCCTCGATCGTGCGCGCGCCATGAACCGTAACGGCATCGATCCAGATTCTGTGCGAGCGAAGGTCGATGGCATCAGTCGTGGTACCAGCTGCCGCCAGAGCCTGGTCGCTGATAATGGTGCTTGAACGTGTCGAGGCATCTGCCGGAACAAGCGCTATGGCAGAGCCGGCGCGCCCCCACATTGTCGCCACGCCCGCCGCAATCCCTGTTGCATAGCGAAAGTTTTCAGGCTGAAAAAGCACCAAAGCCTCCAGGCCTTCCGCAGTAAGCAGTTCCTGTGCGCGGTGCCGGTCCATATAGCTCATGGCTGATCTCTCGAGGTTGGTGCTTTGTCGGTGTGGCTTATATCGGATGGTCCGAGCTGGCGTCCGGATGGTTTATCCAATCGATTGACTCTTTATAGAATAAATTTCTAATAATTCTCACTATCTCATCGTGTCGCCGCTTACCGATGCTCTCTCCGTCGCGGTATAACCGTCGTCAAGGCATGTTTCTCGAAAGCGGTACCGGTTTCGAAATAAGACAGCGTAAAAACAAATGGATAGAGCATTCCCGATAAAACGGGAAATGCTCTGACGGAGAGCCCGGAAGGGCGCTTTCCACGCAGGAGAATAATATGGGCGGCTTCAACATTCGCAATCGCAAATCGGGATTGGCCTACTGGGGGCTGAGTGCGGCATTGGCCGTGGCCCTTGGTGCGGGTTCGTTCGGCCAGGCGCTGGCACAGGAAAGCGACCCCGACGCGACAATCAATATAGGTTCGCTCTATGAGCCGCAGAACCTCGATAATACGGCAGGCGCAGGGCAGGGCATCAACGAAGCGTTCAACGGCAATGTCTATGAAGCCCTCTTCCGGCTGGCCGATGACGGAAAGGTCGAGCCGGTCCTGTCGAAGGATTACAAGGTCAGCGATGACGGGCTTACCTATACGTTCAAGCTGCAACCGGGCGTGACGTTCCACTCGGGCGCGCCGCTGACTTCCAAGGATGTGAAGTTTTCCATCGAGCGCGTTGCCGCGCCGGAATCGAAAAGCTCGCGCAAAAGCAGCCTGAAATCCATTTCGGCTATCGAGACCCCTGACGATGAGACGGTTGTCGTCAAGCTGTCGTCGCGCTCGATCTCCCTGCCATACAATTTGAGCTATGTATGGGTGGTGAACGATGAAGCGAAGGACTTGCAGTCGAAGGAAGATGGAACCGGACCTTACGAGCTGGAAGACTGGCGTCGCGGTTCATCGCTGGCCATGAAGCGCTTCGATAAATATTGGGGAGCCAAGCCGAAAAACGGTGAGGTGGTGTTCCAGTATTTCACCGATGCGAGCGCGCTCAACAATGCATTGCTGACCGGGTCCGTCGATATCATCACGTCGGTCCAAAGTCCGGATTCGCTGGCACAGTTCAAGGACAATCCGGATTTCACCGTCAGTGAAGGGCAATCTACTACCAAGCTGCTTCTAGCCTTTAACGACCGCGTTGCGCCATTCGACAATGTGAAAGTACGCAAGGCACTTGCTCGCGCCATCGACGATCAAAAGCTGCTGAAGGCCGTATGGGGCGATTATGGCACGCTGATCGGCTCCTTCGTGCCGCCGACCGATCCGTGGTATGTCGATCTTACAAAGGTCGACGCCTATGATCCCGAAAGCGCCCGGGAGCTTTTGAAGGAGGCCGGTTATCCAGACGGCTTCACCTTCACCATCGACACGCCAAATTATGACCCGCACCCGATTGCCGCGCAGTTTATCCAGAGCGAACTGGCCAAGGTCGGCGTAACGGTCAAGATCAACGTCATTACCGCCAATGAATGGTACACGAAGGTCTACAAGGCCCATGATTTCCAGGCCACCTTGCAGGAGCATGTGAACCACCGCGACATCGTCTTCTACGGCAATCCCGATTTCTACTGGGGTTATAACAATCCGAAGGTTGTCGATCTCATCAAGGAAGCGGAGGCGAGCGCGACCACGGACGAACAGACTGCAAAACTGACTGAGGCCAACAAGATCATTGCCGAGGACGCGGCAAGCAACTGGTTCTACCTTTATCCGCAGATCGTCGTTTCAAAGAAATCGGTCAGCGGTTACCCCCTCAACGGCTTGAATTCGCAGTTCTTCGCCTATGACATCGTGAAGGCGGAATAGTAACCGCCTGTCGATATCGAGAACACGAACTCGACAGACCGCGCCGCCTGAATTATTTTCCGGCGGCGTTGTCGCATTTGCATGAGGGGCTGAGCGCTGCCCCTCACATCGGAGAGGTAATCCCTATTTTCGCCTATGTCATACGCCGCTCGGCCATACTGGTCCTGTCGGTTCTCATCGCATCGATCGTACTGTTTCTGCTGTTGCGCCTGTTGCCGGGTGATCCTGCCAATGCGCTCGTTTCCGTAGGCGCGGATGCAGCGCAGATCGAGGCCGCGCGCAAACAGGTCGGGTCGGACCTGCCTCTCTATGAACAATTCCTGCGCTTCATCGGCAGTCTTTTGCGCTTCGATCTCGGTAATTCCTTCGTGAGTGGAGCACCCGTTCTGAGCGAAATCGGCAAGCGTCTGATCGTGACCGTGCCTTTGACGCTGATGGCCTTTCTCGTTGCCATCATCGTCGCGGTACCGCTCGGTATCCTGTCGGTCGTGCGCCAGAACCGCTGGTATGGATCGCTTATATCTGTCGTTTCCCAGTTGGGTATCGCCGTGCCGGTTTTCTGGATCGGGATTCTCCTCGTCTGGATTTTTGCCGTCAAGCTGCGGTTGTTTCCCTCCGGCGGCTTTCCATCGCGCGGATGGCAGTCGGCGCCTGCTGCTTTTCAGGCGCTTGTCTTGCCGGTTGCGACCATTGCCATCGTCATGTCGGCATCGTTGATCCGTTATGTTCGTTCCGCCACGCAGGATGTGCTTGGCAGCGATTATCTTCGCACCGCGCGGGCGCTTGGCGCGACGTTCTCACAGGCGCTCATCCGTCACGGTATTCGCAACGGCGCGGTGCCGGTGATCTCCATTCTGGGGATCGAACTTGCATCGACATTGCTGGGTGCGGTTGTGGTCGAGCGCGTATTTTCGCTTCCCGGCCTCGGCTCGATGCTTCTGCTGGGCATAGAGCAGCGCGACTATCCCAACGTTCAGGGTGTGCTGTTCGTCTCTACGCTTCTGGTGCTGCTGGTGGGCTTTGCCGCGGACCTGCTGCAACGGCTGATCGACCCGCGTCTGCGCCAGCGATCAGCGGGAGGCGGAGCATGACGGAACCTGTGCAAATGGAGCTTTCCCATCCCAAGCCAGCCTACCGGTTGCCGTGGCCGCTGGTCGCGGGAGGATTGCTGCTCGGAGTGCATCTGGTTGTCGCTCTCCTTACGCTGGTGTGGACCCCATACGGCGTTGGCGAAATGGTGGGCGGGCGACTGGAAGCGCCTTCATGGCTGCATTGGGCCGGTACGGATCGTCTGGGACGTGATCTGATGACCCAAATCATGATCGGTTCACGCATTGCGCTTGTCGTCGGCTGCGGAGCCATCGCGATCAGCGCCGTAATTGGCGTGACGCTTGGTGTCCTCGCAGCCTTTGCGACACAGACGCTCGATGACGTTCTGGCTGCAACGCTCGATATCCTGATAGCCTTCCCCACGCTGCTGCTGGCAATGCTGATCGTTGCTTCCAGCGATGGCGCCAGCCTCACGACAGCGATAGTGGCCATCGGCATTGCCGGTTCGGCCATCGTGGCGCGTCTGACCCGCATCCTTGCCAAGCGCGTTCTGGCGATGGATTACATCACCGCCTCGCGTATTTCCGGCACATCCTGGTTCGGATTGGTCCGCATCCACGTGCTGCCGAATATCTGGCCGACATTGATCGTGAATTTCGCGCTCCAGTTCGGGCTGGCGGTCATCGCCGAAGCATCGCTTTCCTATCTTGGTCTCGGCGCTCCGCCGCCCAACTCCTCCTGGGGGCGATTGCTTCAGGAAGCGCAGGCGTCGGTTTATACGGCGCCCTTTGGCGCTATAGCGCCGGGTCTGGCGCTCGTGTCGCTGGTGATCGGGCTCAATCTGTTCGCAGACGGGCTGCGCGATGTGGCGGACCCGACGCGGAGGAGGCGACGTTGAGTGCTTTGCTGCAAGTAGAGAATCTTCATATTGAAACCGGCGGCAAGCCGCTGGTCGCGGGCGTTTCGCTGTCTGTCGGCCAGGGTGAACGGGTCGGCCTGATCGGCGAATCCGGTTCAGGCAAGTCGCTGACGGCACTTGCAATCATGGGGCTTTTGCCGGACGGGATGCGTGCAAGCGGATCGGTCATGCTCGATGACCGTCAGGTCATCGGCGCGCGCGACCGTGATCTGGTTCCGTTACGCGGCCAGAGCGTCGCGACGGTGTTTCAGGAGCCGATGACGGCGCTCGATCCCCTGATGCGGATCGGCAAGCAGGTCGGTCTGGTCGTCCACCGGCGCGCCGCAAGAGATGGCCGCAGGCTGGGAAAGAGTGAATTGAACGCAAAGGTCCATGCACTTCTGGAACGCGTATCGCTGCCAGACCCGGAACGTATTGCCCGCTCCTGGCCGCATGAAATATCGGGCGGCCAGCGCCAGCGCGCAGCCATCGCCATGGCTCTTGCCTGCCGCCCCAAGCTTCTGATTGCAGACGAGCCGACGACAGCGCTTGATGTGACCACGCAGGCCGAGATTTTGAAACTGCTGGAACAGCTGGTGCGGGACGAGGGGATGGGGCTTCTGTTCATCAGCCACGATCTGCCGGTGGTCGCCACCGTTACCGAACGTGCGCTGGTTCTGCGGCAGGGACAGCTGATAGAAGAAGGCCCGGTCGCGGAACTCTTCACCAACCCGCAGCAACCCTATACGCAGGGGCTCGTGTCTGCTGCGCGGGCGTTCGATGCTGCGCTGGAGGTTGCGCGATGACGTTGATGGATCTTTCGCGCGTTTCCTTCGCTTATACAGGCGGCAAGACGGTCCTGCACGATGTCGATCTGAAGCTTGAGACCGGAAGCAATCTCGGCATTGTCGGTGAGTCCGGGTCGGGCAAGACGACCATGTTGAAATTGCTGCTCGGATTGCAGCGCGCCTCTTCTGGGGATGTTTCGTTTCGCGGCAATCCTCTGGATATCCGCAATCGCAGTTTCATGCGCGACTTCCGCCGTTCCGTCCAGGCGGTGTTTCAGGATCCCTATTCATCGCTCGATCCGCGTCAGCGCGTATTCGACATTATCGCGGAACCGCTGCGATCCCTGAAAATCCAGACCGATATTGCGCAGGCAGTTGCGCAGGCGCTTGCTTCCGTCGATCTGCCTGCGGATGCGGCTCGCCGCTATCCGCACGAGTTTTCCGGCGGCCAGCGCCAGCGCATCGCCATTGCCCGGGCGATCGTCTCGCAGCCCGACCTCATCATCGCCGACGAGGTGGTGAGCGCTCTCGACCTCACGACGCGCGCCCGCATTATCGAACTCATGCGCTCACTTTCAGAACGGACCACTTTCGTGGTGGTGTCGCACGATATTGCGCTGGTCGCCCTGCTATGTGAACGGCTGATCGTTCTGGAAAAGGGCCGGATCGTGGAGCAGGGCAATACGCGGGATATTCTTTCCGACCCGCAGCATAGCTACACCAGAAAGCTTCTGACGAGTTTGCCGCGGATGCCCGAGCAGGCTTTCTGAGCGCCAAAACTGGAAAGGAGCGGCATGACCGCTCCTTTCCAGACGACGCCCGCGGATCGTCAGGATGTTACTTGCGCAGTTCAGCCTCGATCTGATCGAGAACCTGATCCTTGCCGATGCCGGTCAGGAAGGGCAATCCTTTGATGACAGGCTTGTTCACCGAGGCTGAGATAGGCGTGGTGGAAACAATGAAATCCACATTGTCGGCCAGCGAAGCAACTTCGGTCGCTTTTGCCTGCTGGGCATTGAAGGTGAGCCCGCGCTTTTTCATTTCTTCGGTAACGGTCGCGTTCACCGCCGTGGATGTCGCTACACCCGTGCCGCAAGCGAAGAGAATTGTTTTTATTCTGGCCATGGGTTCCTCCAAGTTCATTCATTAAGAGCGGAGGCGGCCTGATTGAGTGCGACCGCGCTCCCCGTTTGTTTTGAACCACGCATCTTTTCCTAAAACTGTGAAACAGCTCTCGGGAGACGCTTCATTGCAGCGCGGTTTGAACGTCTTCCAGCGTGCGCGCCGCTTTCAACCTGTCGAGTGCATCAGCATCCTGTATGGTCGCCATGATCTGTTGCAGGGTTTCAATCTGTTTGTCCTTGTCGTTGATGGCAAGCAGAAAGACATATCCCACAGGAACAGCTTCTTCTGGGTCTTCCATATTGGCAAATTCAATCGGCGATTTCAGCGTCGCCAGGGCAATTCCGGCCTTGAGGACATGCTCGGGGTCCGTGTGAGGCACGGCAACATTCTCGTCGCGCTCAAGCGGCAGTCCCGTGGGCATCGACAGTTCACGACTGACAACGGCATCGGCATAGCTCGGCTTCACATAACCGAGCTTCTCCAGTTTACCCGCCAGGATGCGGATGATCTCTTCATTGGTTTTCGCTTCGCTCTGAAGCTCAATCGCTTGCGGGTCGAGAAAATCTATCAGGCCAGCTGCCATTGCATTCTCCGTTTTAGACAAGATCGCACGTCGATCTCGACGTGCGACTTTGATTTCTGCGCCGATCACCGCTGCCATCAGGCAGCAATTTCGTCCGCCGGTTCGTCCTCCGCACCTGCGGCGCGTTCCCATGCCAGCGTGTTGCGCCGATAGAGCATGAAAAGTGCTGCAATGACCACGGCGATCACAGCGATACCAATGGCACCGAGCCACTGGATGGCCGAGATGATGACATATGGCACCCACAGGAAACCGTCGACCACAGACGTAATCTGCAGGGCGTTTTCAGGCAGCTTGAAGCCCGATGAAACGGCAGCGCTGGTGAACAACGGTGCGAGAGCATTGGCGACATAGAAGCCGATGGCCAGCGTAATCGTTCCGACGACGACCATGCGAAACACGTTTCCTTTCAGGAGCGGTGCAGTCATGGCGACGATGAACGGAATGACGGCGAGGTCGGCAAACAGGATCACGCGGTTGCCCGGCAGGATGACCGACAGGATGATCGCAATCGGCACGAGAATGAGCGAGGACGAAATCGCCGCCGGATGCCCGATGAGGATAGCCGAGTCGAGGCCGACGAGAAGTTCGCGGTCGCCGGTGCGCTTGCGCACGAATTCCTGCGCCGCGTCCGATACCGGCAACAGTCCTTCCATCAGGATTTTGACCATGCGCGGCAGAAGCAGCATCACTGCGGCAAGCGTCATGCCGGTGCCGAGAACCTTTGCCAGGATAGTTCCGAAATCGCCCGCATTGTAAAATGCTATGAGGCCGAGCACCAGACCGATGATGAGGCCGAGCACGACCGGTTCACCGAACACGCCGAAGCGGCGTTCGATGGTTTCGGTGCTGATATTGATTTTGTTGATGCCGGGAATGCGGTCCATGATCCAGTTGAGGATGATCGCAATCGGCAGAATCTGCGCGGAAGCCAGATGCGGCACGGAAACGCCCGGCACGCCATAGAATTGCTGAACGGCGCGCGCTGACCAGTCTGCAAACAACAGCGATAGAGCGGCAACGAGCGCTGCAATGATGATGCCATAGGCAAGGTTGTCGGTTGCAGCGACGACCAGTGAGCCGACAAAGGCAAAGTGCCAGAAATTCCACACGTCCACATTCAGCGTGCGTGTCCAGCGTAGCAGCAGAAGCGCGATGTTGACGAGAATGCCGACCGGAATGACCCATAAGCCCACTGACGAGCCGAAGGCGATTGCAGCAGCCGAAGGCCACCCGACATCGACGATATCGCGCTTGATGCCGGTATTGGTGACGATTGCCTGCGCCACTTCACCGATAGAGGTGAACATCAGGCCCAGAACCAGATTGATACCGATGAAAGCCACGCCGATGGTCACGGCTGCACGGAAGGCCTTGCCCACTTTTGCGCCAAGTACGACGGCAATGATGAAGATGACAATCGGCAGCAGAACCGTTGCCCCCAATGTATCGATTGCCGATTTCAACCCGCTCAGAAATGCGTCCATTTATTTCTCCTCCCCCCGGGGCACTTTCCCAAAGTGCGCCGAGCTAACAGAACGCCATTATTAGCTCGCACGTATCGACGTTTCAAAAAGTGAACCGGGCGAAACGGCAGAACATTTGTATTCTATATCAAACCAAAGTTGAATAACAATATGGCATCTGGATGCTCCGGCTTGCGGCCCCTTAATGAACACTGGTATTGACTTAAAAACAAATGTTCATTAATCCATAGGGTATCAGAGGAGACTGCGAGAATTTTTGCAGGGAGGTTCAGGAGGAAACGATGGCAACCAATGTGGCGTTGACAGGTTTGGCGCGTGACATGCAGGCGCGTGCGGATAGTGGGCGGCCCATTCGCATCGGCCTGATCGGCTCGGGCGAGATGGGCACGGATATCGTCACGCGTGTCGCGCATATGCCCGGCATCGAAATCGGCGCCATCTCCGAACTGCGTATTCCCAATGCCCTGAAAGCGGTCGATATTGCTTTCCAGGAAGAAGGCCATGGCCGCGAGGTTTCGACCGCTTCCGATCTGACTGCCGCCATGGAGGCGCACAAGGTCGCCGTAACCGACAATGCCGATCTGATCCTTGAAAACGACCTTATTGATGTTGTGATCGATGCGACCGGAGTTCCGGCTGTCGGCGCCGAAATCGGCCTGCGCGCCATGGAGCACGGCAAGCATCTCGTCATGATGAATGTCGAAGCTGACGTCACGATCGGCGCTTACCTGAAAGCGGAAGCCGAACGTCTCGGCGTCACCTATTCACTGGGTGCCGGCGATGAGCCGTCGTCATGCATGGAACTGATCGAGTTTGTGACGGCGATGGGCCATCCGATTGTGGCTGCAGGAAAGGGCAAGAACAATCCCCTCAACATCGATGCTGTTCCCGACCAATATATTGAAGAAGCCACGCGCCGAAACATGAATGTGCGCATGTTGGTGGAATTCGTGGATGGTTCGAAAACCATGGTCGAAATGGCCGCCATTGCCAATGCCACGGGTCTTGTCCCGGATAAGGCTGGCATGCATGGCCCTGCTGCAACGCTGGATCAGCTCAACAAGACACTGATTCCTGAAAAGGACGGCGGCGTGCTGTCGAAGGTCGGCGTGGTCGATTATTCGATCGGCAAGGGCGTAGCTCCGGGCGTGTTTGTCGTGGCCGACATGTCGCATCCGCGTATTTCCGAGCGTATGGAAGATTTGAAGATGGGCAAGGGTCCATATTTCACATTCCATCGTCCATATCACCTGACTTCCCTCGAAGTGCCGCTCACCTGTGCCCGGGTGGTGCTCTACGGCAAGCCGGACATGGTGCCGCTTTCAAAGCCGGTCGCGGAAGTGGCTGCGGTTGCAAAGAAGGACATGCAGCCAGGCGAAAAGCTCGATGCGATTGGCGAATATTGCTACCGCGCGTGGATCATGACCTCAGGCGAAGCGCGTAGCGCGCATGCGATCCCCTGCGGGCTTCTGCAAGGTGGCAGCGTGACCAGGCCGATCAAAAAGGGCGAGCTCATCACCTACGATAACGCGGCTGTGGCTCCCGGTTCCAGGATTGCCGAGCTGCGCGCGCGTCAGGACAAGCTCGTTTACGGAGCGTAAGGACAAACATCATGGTTCAAGCCAAAAAAGTCGAACCGCAGGATACGGGCGACCGTCACAACTTGCCCTATGCCTTCCGCACCTATTCGCCGGATCAACTGAAAGAAGCGCTGCACAAGATGTATCTCATCAGGCGCTTTGAAGAGGGGGCGGAGGAAAGCTACACGCGCGGCCTCATTCACGGAACGATGCATCTTTCCATCGGGCAGGAAGCCAGTGCCATGGGTTCGTGCCTGCCGCTGAATGACGACGACATGATCACATCCACGCATCGCGGTCACGGCCACTGCATCGCCAAGGGCGCGGACGTGAAGCGCATGTTTGCCGAGTTTTTCGGCAAGGAAACCGGCTATTGCAAGGGCCGTGGCGGCTCCATGCACATCGCCGATGTTTCCAAGGGCAATCTTGGCGCAAACGGTATTGTGGGCGGCGGTATTCCGATTGCGGTAGGTGCTGCGCTTTCCGCCAAGAAACAGAAAAACGGCAAAGTTGTCGTGTCGTTCTTCGGTGATGGCGCGAACAATGAAGGTGCCTTCCACGAAGCTCTCAATATGGCTTCGGTGTGGAAGCTCCCGGTCGTTTTCGTCTGTGAAAACAACGGTTACGGCATGTCCACCTCCACCCGGCGATCGACGGCGGTTGCGAATGTCGCCGACCGCGCATCGGCCTACAACATGCCGGGCGTGATCGTGGATGGCAATAATCTGTCCGAAGTGGCGGAAGCCGTCAGCGAGGCCACCGAGCGCGCACGGCGCGGGGATGGGCCAACGCTGATCGAAAACAAGACTTACCGTATCAGAGGTCATTCCAAGAGCGACCGCAACCGGTATCGTACCAAGGAAGAAATCGAGCATTGGCAGAATGATCGCGATCCAATCGCGCATTTCGAGGCTGATCTGAAAGCCTATGGTTTCATCAACGACGCCGAGATCGAGGCAATCCGCGCCGAGGTCGAGAAGGAAATCGCCGAGGCGATTGAATTCGCCAAGAACAGCCCTGCGCCCGATCTTACCAATCTGACCCGCGACGTTTACACGGACGATATTTGAACATGGACACGACAATCCGTGAGTTGAGCTATTCGCAAGCCATTCAGGAAGCCATGGCGATTGCCATGGAGCGCGATGATCGCGTGTTTCTGATGGGCGAAGACATTGGCGTGTATGGCGGCGCATTTCAGGTGACCGGTGATCTTGTCCATCGCTTCGGTGAAGACCGCGTTATGGATACGCCGATTTCGGAACTGGGGGGCGCTGGCGTAGCGGTTGGTGCAGCATTGACCGGCATGCGTCCGATCTTTGAGTTCCAGTTTTCCGATTTTGCTGCCCTCGGTATGGAGCAGATCGTCAATCAGGCGGCAAAAATCCGCTACATGCTTGGCGGTGCTGTGTCCGTTCCGCTGGTCATGCGCTTTCCGGCAGGCTCTGGAACGGGCGCTGCGGCGCAGCATAGCCAGAGCCTCGAGGCATGGCTGGGGCATGTTCCGGGCCTGAAGGTCCTCCAGCCTTCCACCCCGCATGACGCCAAAGGCATGTTGCTGGCGGCCGTCGAAGATCCAGACCCTGTGATGATCTTTGAGCACAAGCTGCTTTACAAGATGAAAGGCCCTGTTCCCGAAGGCTTCTACACGGTTCCTATCGGCAAGGCGGAAGTGGTGCGCGAAGGTCGCGACCTGACTATTGTTGCAACCGCCATCATGGTGCACAAGGCGCTCGATGCGGCTGGCGAACTTGCGCGGGAAGGGATCGACGTTGAAGTGATCGACCTGCGCACGGTACGTCCGATCGATCGCGAAACCATCATCAAAAGCGTCAAGAAGACGTCCAGGCTGCTCTGCGTTTATGAAGCGGTGAAGACGCTTGGCATCGGTGCTGAAATCTCCGCAATCGTCGCGGAAAGCGATGCTTTCGACTATCTCGATGCACCAATCGTGCGCCTTGGCGGTGCCGAAACTCCAATTCCTTATAATCCCGACCTCGAGCGCGCGACCGTTCCACAGGTGCCCGACATTTTGAGAAGCGCTCGCGATCTGGTTAAGGGAGTGCGCTGACCATGGCCGTGGAAGTCATTCTCCCCAAGGTCGATATGGATATGGAAACGGGCCAGATTTCGCGATGGTACGCCAAGGATGGCGATATGGTCACGAAAGGCCAGCTTCTCTTTGAAATCGAGACCGACAAGGCTGCGATGGAAGTCGAGGCGCCTGCTTCGGGCGTCATCGCGGACATCAGCGCGGCGGAAGGGGCCGTTGTGCCTGTCGGCCAGGCTGTCGCCTGGATTTATGAAGAAGGCGAAGAGCGCAGCGGCAAGCCCGCAGCGGTTGCCCAAGAGCCGATTGCTGCTGCGCCCGTCGATAGGGCAATCGAAACAGCAACGCCGAAACAGCATGATCCCAAGTCCTCCCAAGACGACGAACGGGATTCAGCGGACAAGGTCCGGGCGACACCGCTCGCCCGGCGGCTTGCGCGTGATGCAGGCATCGACTTGGCTACCGTTCAGGGATCGGGTCCGAAGGGCCGCGTGCAGAAGAAGGACGTCGAAGGCGATATCGGCGTTGCGAACCTTGCGATACCGGCCAAATCGTTTGCAAGCAAAAATGCCGAACCGACCCCACTCGGCCAGCTCAATGCAATCTGGTTGCGTGAGGGGGAAGCAGGGCGTCTGCCGGTGGTTCTGCTCCATGGCTTTGCAGCCGATCTCAATTCCTGGCGCGGATTGTTTGCCGGCGCATCGCTGGGCCGTCCGATCCTGGCGCTTGATCTTCCCGGACATGGCAATTCGCCCCGCATCGTCCCCGAAAATATCGATGATATTGCTGCCGGGGTTGAAGCGACGCTCGGATCCCTGGGTGTTAGCTCGTGCCTTTTGGTCGGGCATTCGCTTGGTGGCGCTGTGGCGAGTGTCGTCGCGGCGCGGGGGCTCATCGATGTGCGCTCTTTGCTGCTGATTTCATCGGGCGGCTTGGGACCCCAGATCAACGGCGCCTTCATCAAGGGGCTTGTCGGCGCGAAAAGCGAAGCCAGCATCGTTCCCTGGCTGAAACTGCTCGTCGCCGACGAGACCCGTCTGACCAAGCCGTTCATTAATGCAACAGTTACGCAGGCTGCCGATACAGAACTGCGCAATACGCAGGAAGCGATTGGCGCCCGGTTCTTCGCAGATGGCACCCAAACCTTTGAGATTCGCTCAAGCATTGCAGCTCTTGCGATGCCGGTGCGGCTTATCTTCGGAGCGGAAGACCGGGTTATCCCCGTGGTTCACGCGCATGGTCTGCCGGGCAAAGTTGGCGTCCACATCTTCGCCGGTTGCGGACATATGCCACAGATCGAGGAGCGGACTGCCGTGCTGCAAATCCTGAAGGAGTGCGCAGCCGCTGCCGAAGCAATGTAATCAAGAACGGCACATCGCGTTGCAGCGATGTGCTGTCTTTCATTCCGGTTGCGCCATTTCACGGAGCATCTGCGCCGCACTTTCTTCATCGGTGATGAGAACGGTCGGCTTCAGAAGCTTTATCGCGCCAAGCAGGGCTGCAATCTTCTCTTTTCCGCCTGACGTGAGGATACGCTGCGGCGTCTTTTGTAGACTTTCGATCTTCGCCGACATGACACGATCATGGACCGGATCATCGACGATCTTGCCGTCCTTGTCATAGAAATGGAACAGCACGTCGCCAACGGCGCCGTTTTCGATGAGGGACAGTTTCTGCGCCTCATCGATCAGGCCCACACGATAGGACGTGCTGCTGGCGGTCTGAATATCGCCGACGCTGAGCAGGACCATGTCGAGTTCTTCGGCCATGTCGAGCACGGTGTTCAGCCCGCAGCGCTCGATGAGGGCAATGCGGGTTTCCTTGCTGTCGACCAGAGCCGGGGCGGGGATCAGGTAGCCTTCGCCCTGAAAAATCTGCGCAAACTGCCAAGCGAATTCCGGCGGATTTGAACGGCGCGGCTGTACGATGCCGCCGAGCAGGGAAATGACTTTCAGATCGTTGAGCGGGCGCGCCCCGATATGTTGCAGGGTGCTGGAAAGGGTACGTCCCCAGCCCACCCCGATCGTCATGCCGTGCTGCACCTTTTCGGAAAGATAGGCGCCCGTGGCGGCACTGATTGGCGGGATAGGATCGATGTCGGGTGAAGAGAGGGGGGCGACGATGGCGCGGTCCAGTCCGAAGGTTTTCTCAAGTTCGACTTCGAGGGATGTCAGACTTGCCAGCTTGCCTTCGATGGTAATCTTAACTTCATTGCGAGCGCGGGCATCGGCAAGAAGGCGAACGATTGTGACACGCCCGACGCCGAGCGCTTCCGCGATGTCGTTCTGGGTCATTTGTTCGACATAATACATCCACGCAGCGCGTGTTCGCAGCCGGCTTGTACGGTTTTCGGCAGCCACACCTTCCGATCCGATGATGAGGTCCGCTGTTTCCGGATTTTTCTGTGTCTTCCTGCCGGCCTTTTTCAAAACTATCCCTCAAATTAATGGCGTAATACTGCATTATATAAGCGCTGTTCTTACACCGAAACTATTGCTTTTCCGTGTGAAGGCAAACCATAATTCATGTGTCTGGTCCATCCTGTTGCGATGGTGCTGTCATAAGGAAATCGACAATGTTGCGCACTCTTTCGGAAGAAATTGCAGTCAATCTGAAGGACCGCCTGCGTGGCGTTCGATACATGATTCGTCGCAATTGCCACGAAGGTTTGCCGGAGGCCGAAAGGCGCAGCAACATCCCGTCTCCTGAACTGTTGCTGGAACATGCGGCAAGCATGGTGGACAAGGCTCTGACGACAGCCGAAACGATTTCCATTTCGCTGATTTCGGCTGACCCGAAGGTCCATAACAGTGCGCCGCATGTCAAAAGCTTGTCGGTCTATTTCGGTGCCGGCACGGAAGGGGCACGCGCTTTCCGCAAGGATATTTATTATCTCACCAAGGAAGTGTTGCGCCGCCATCAGTTGCAGAACGTGCTTATCCAGGAAGCGGCATTCGTAACGGTTCATGCAAGGATGATGCGGAAACATGGCTCTTTGCTGAAAAGCGTATTTTCCGCAGAAGCAGGCGAAACGAAAATTGCTGCCACCTCCAGGGCCGTGACAGCCCTTTTTCTGGAACTGCTTGGCGAAAGACCCGTGCGGTTCATCTCCATGGAAGGGCATCGCGACCCCCAAGCCTTGCGCAAATTTGAAACGACCTGTTTTGCAGCGGTGGGGCTTGCCTGTGGTCTGGCGACTGCAAAAGCGGCGGATCTGGCAGGCGTCGATCCTTTGGAGAGCGCAATTCTGGCGCTGGATGTGCGCCATGATCGTCTCATGCAGGCAGCAGAAGAGCGCGATCAGGCGCAGCTCGAAACATTGTTCCAGACGCTAATTGCTCATCTTCCCTGACTCGGGGCAGACGGCTGAAACATATCCAGGATAAGCTTCTTCGCGCGGGGAATTGATGCCGGGCTCATGCTGAGTTCGGTCAGTCCCATTCGCAGGAACTCGCCGATGAGTTCCGGTCTTCCTGCCGCCTCCCCGCACATGCAGACCATGATACCTGCTTCCGTACCGGCTTTAGCAGTCATCTCGATTGCCGCCATCACCGCCGGATGGCTAACATCGTTGAGTTTCGCCACGGTCGGGTTGAGCCGGTCCGCAGCCATCACATATTGCGTCAGGTCATTGGTGCCGATGGAGAAAAAAGCCGCCTCTTTTGCAAGTTCCCGCGCAGCGAAAACAGCGGCGGGCGTCTCGATCATCACGCCAAGGTCGAATCCGGCAAAGGCTTTGCCTTCGCTTTCAAGCTCGCCGATACATTCGGCGATAAGGCGTTTGGTTGCGCGGATTTCTTCGACATCCGAAACCATGGGCAACATGACTTTGAGATTGCCGCTGACCGCTGCACGCAAAAGCGCTCGCAATTGCGGCTTGAACACGTCCACCCGGTCCAGACACATGCGAATGCCGCGCCAGCCAAGGAAAGGGTTTTCTTCTTCGGGAAATTCGATACCGGCAATCGGTTTGTCGCCGCCGATATCCAGTGTGCGAACGATGACGGGGTTCGGCGCAAAGGCTTTCAGCAGCGCGGAATAGGTTTCGGTCTGCATATCTTCTGAAGGCAGGTGAATATGCTTCATGAAGAGAAGTTCGGTGCGGAAAAGCCCGACCCCCATTGCACCGGATTCAAGCGCGACTTCGATCTCTTCCAGCGCACCCATGTTGGCTGCAACTTCGATGATCGTACCGTCGGCCCTGCGCGGCGTGACGGAGCGGTAAGCATCAAGTGCCTGCTTTTCCTGCAAGGCCCTGGAAATGCGCGCTTCGATTTCGTTGCGGGCGGCTGTGTCCGGATCAGCATGAACGATGCCCGAACTTCCGTCCACTGCCACGATTTTCGCATTTCGTAGTTGCTGCACAGCGCTTCCCAGACCAAGAACTGCTGGAATGCCATGCGTACGCGCAATGATGGCCACATGCGAGGTCGCACCGCCATGCCCGCAGACGACGCCTTTGATCTTCTTGAGCGGCGCTCTTGCGAGATCCCAGGCGCCGATGTCTTCTGCGATGAGCACCGATCCTTCCGGCAGGCCTTCCAGATTGACGTCTTCCTTGCCGAGAAGCGCAAGGCATATCTGGCGGCTGACGGCGTGCACATCGTCCGCGCGCGCGTTGAGATACGGATCATCCAGTGCTGCAAATTGCCCGGCCAGGGTTGCAGCCGCGGCGAGCATCGCCGAGATTGCGTCGAGACCGCCTCGAATAAGCCCGATCGCTTCATCGATCAGGCTGTCATCCGCGGCAATATCCTTCAGTGCTGCAATAATGCCTCTGTCTGCATCTGCAAGATTGCCGCCGGAAAGGGAGGCATCCATGCGTTGCTGTACGGTGGTGATAGCCGACCTGAAGCGAGCGATCTCGGTCTCTATTTCATCGGATGCGAGTTTACGGCCCGAAGGTTTGATTTCTTCGGGGAAAAATGGAAAAGCCGCACCCAATGAAATGCCTTCGCTTGCGCCAACTCCCTTGATCTGGCCTGCGGGGAGTTTGGGCGTGATCGCCACTTGCGGCATGGTTGCGGCTTGAGGTGCAGCCGGAGCATCGGGTGCAGCTGGCGCGGCGACCTCTTCCAGGCCCGCCTGCGGGTTTTCCAGATAGCCGATCAGCGCTTCAATGGCTTCAATCGCGTCTGCTCCATCGGCACGAACGGTGACTTCGTCAAGCTCCTTCACGCCAAGCAGCATCAGCTTGACAGAGCTTTTGGCGCTTACGCTTTTTCCGGCCTTGGCGATTTCAATATCACTCTCAAAACCCTTGGCCAGTTTAACGAAGCGGGTCGCAGGGCGCGCATGCAGCCCCTCACGCACCCGGACGATAGTCGAGCGTTCCATCTATGTAAGCCTCAAATCGACGTCTGAAACATTTCAACGCAATGATTGTTGAAAATGGGTTCCAATCGTCTGTTTTAACACGCAATTCCAAATCCAGGGATGGGCAGTTTCAGCCGCCAATGGTGATAATCTGCCCCTCCTTGAGAGCAGCGACAAGCTCTTCGCCTGCTATTTCACTGGCGCAGATTTCGCCGGGGCGATCTGTCGAATCTGCACCGGTGAATGAAATGACGACATGCCCGATTTCGCGCACCTTCTGCCAGGCGCTTTCGCCAACGGCGGTGATTTCGGCCTTGAGTGCACCGATTGCGATCTTCGTTCCGACGGCAGGAGCCGAAGCCTCGGGGCCTTCCTCCACCACGTGGAGGACAGATACTTCGGCCAGTTCCGGGGGAGAACCGTCAGCAAACAGGATCAGAACGCCGCCTTCAGCGAGGTCCGCAACTTCCGGGCCGATTGCGGTGATCCGCGTTTTCAGGTGTATCGACATAGAGGCGGTCCTTTCTTTCTATGGTATTCGATGCTCGGCGAAATCGATCGGAAAACATCGTTACTGCACGTGTTTGGGAGGTTGCCCGCCGCCGCCTTTGCTGCGGCGGGCTGAAAGCTCAAAGCACCGCGAGGCTGACCAGCCATGCGATCAAAACCGAAAGCGGGCCCATGATCTGACGGCTGATCAGAACCGCTGGCACGCCGATTTCGATGGTCTTCGGCTTGGCTTCTCCGAGCGCCAGGCCGACCGGCACGAAGTCGCAACCGACCTGCGTGTTATAGGCAAACAAGGCGGGCAGGGCCATTGCCGGGGCAATTGTGCCGTTTGCGATCTGCGGGCCGATGATCGCCACGCCGACGACCTGCGCGATAACCGCACCCGGCCCCAGAATTGGCGACAGGAACGGCAGCCCGCAAATTGCGGAAAGCACAAGCAAACCAACAATGTTATTGGCCAATGGTCCGAGCGGCTGGGCGAGAATATCGCCAATCCCGGTATAGAGGATCAGGCCGATCAGCATTGTCACAAATGCCATGAACGGCAGTACGTTGCGGATAACCTGATCGATCGTGCGGCGTCCGGCCTGGAAGAAGATACCAACGACGCGCCCCATGACGCGGCCGATGCTGCTGATAAGCCCGACAAGGCCGCCTTCGCTCGGCTGTTCCACTGGCGCAGGCTTTTCTTCTTCAACGGCAGCAGCAGCCGGAGCTGCGGCGGCTGAACCGTCAGCGGGAACGATGTTTTCCGGTTTTACGCCAGAAACGTAGATATCTTCAGTGATGAATTGTGCCAGCGGACCTGCCTGCCCGACCGGAGTGATGTTTACGGTCGGGATGCGCTTGCGCGGATAAACGCCGCAGCGGGCTGTGCCGCCGCAATCGACAACCACTACTGCCATTTCGCTTTCGATTGGTGGTGAGCGAAAACCATCAACCGCCTCCGCGCCGGTCAGCTCGGCGATCTGGCGCGCAAGCGGATGGATGCCGCCGCCGGTGACCGAAACCACCTTGTTGCGCTGGTCGGTCGGCTGAATGACAAGCGGGCCGCCCCAGCCATTCGAGCCGCGTGAAATCTTGACTGCCTTATAGGTCTTGACCATGTTTTTCTCCCCCGGTTCCGGCTTAAAGCTCAATGCCCTGACGCCGCGCCATGATGGCGGTGATGCGTTCTGTAAGCATGCCTTTGAGAAGGATCACCACGAGACCCACGATGGCGTACCAGATGGCGACATTGATATGATAGCCGGTTGGAACCGCGCCCTTCTTCTCGAGCTCGAGAAGGGCTACCAGCACGCCGCCCCAGACAAAATATTCGCCGGGATTGATGTGCGGGAAGAGACCGAGCGGCGGATGGACGTAGGACACGGCCGCATCATAGAAAGCGGGCTTGTATTTCTCGTCCAGGAATGAGCCGAACGTGTAAGCCATCGGGTTGGTCAGAAAGAACACCGACAGAACCGGCAGTACCGTGTAGCGGGTCAGCGCAATGCGCCCGGCGCTACGCGCGATACCATGGACGCGCTTTTCGCCGACCAGTTCCGTTACGGCATAAAAAGCGGTCATCAGCACGACGAGCGTCGGGATAATGCCTGTAACAAACCCCGAGAAAACCTCGCCGCCTTTCTGGAATACGCCGATGAAGTGCTTGCCGATCGAGGCAAGCCAGCCGAGCTGCTCTTCCTGCTGGACGTTCTGAAGTCGTTCCTTGAACTGATCGACGGTAATTCCGCTGCCGCCCGCATCACCCGGCGCGGGGGCCGTTGCTTGCGCAAGCTGCAGAAGATCATTTCCCGCGTGCTCTGCGGCCTGTTTGCCATGCAGCGCCGCATCGGAAATCATGCTGCCAGCCATATGTATGGATTGAATCGTTGCGTCGGCATGTTGCGCCAACATCGTCACTATCGACATTGCTCCTCCTCGATTGCTTGTTTCAGGCAAGCAACTCCTATGCTCCCACTGCCTTCAGACCTTCGAGTTCGATCCCATCGGACTGGTCTCTTATGCGACCGATCTGTTCTATCGCCTGTCTGGCGGCAGCCACCACTTCAGACGTTCCTTCTCCAAACGCGGGATTGTCCGGCAATTCGCCAAGGCGCATTCCCTCAAAACCTTCACGGCGGATGAACTTTGCAAAGACGGTTCGTCCGCTCATCTGGAGGAAGCGACGCACCACGAGGTCGCGATCCACGACGATCAACACGATGACACCCTTGCCGAAACGCCCTCGTATGTGACCCGCGCCAACAAAACCGTCGGAATATTTCGAAGTGATGCCCTTCATCACATCGGAATAGTGGCGCATCTGGAACCAGACGCCCAGCGACTGGAAGCCCCACAGCAATGCGAGGGCCAGCAAAGCCCATTGCCAGATAGCCATTTTATTCTCCTCCCACGAAGGGCAAACGGCTATTTTCCACGTTCGCCTTTCATGAAATAGAGAACATTTGTCTTCGTGAATGTCAATATGTATAATTTTATCGCAAAGGAAAGACGAATGAAGACTGACATTTCAATCGACTTCGCATAATGTCGCTTGGAAACAGGAGGCCGCTCGCGTCATGGATTTGCTGCTCAGGGAACAAATGGCATCGATGCCTGATTTGCGTCATCGACTGCGCCAGTTGCGCTGGTTCAGGGCGACGTTCCGCAAGCATGCAAGCCTGCTGCATGAGCTCTACGGTGTTGAATACGACATTGATGAAAAGAAACTCACCGAGGCGTTTCTGAACTGGGTGGAGCTGGTGGACCAGAACAAGCGTTTCGCCAAGGTGGACCGCAAGGATTTCATCACCTTTGCAGCCGGGCTGGTGTTGCGCGAACTGATCCGGCTGTCTCCGGCGAAAGTTATTTCACCGCCAATTCAGGCTGACGGCGATGCGGGGCGGCTGTATGAGATCGTCAGGTTTTGGCCCGAGGGATTCCTCTACACCAACTACTGTATCTGCGCGATTGCTGCAGTGCAGGAACAGGAGTTCGGCACCGTTCCGAATATAGACCAATGTGCTGATGAATTGCGCACCTGGTGGTCCTACAAGGAAAACATTGTCGAAATGCCTGGTTACGCGATCGCATTTCTCGACAAGTTTCTGGGCGGTGAGCCCAACTGGGTGATGCCCGATCTGGCATCTGCACGCGCGGCAGTGAAGCGGGCTTTGGCGGATAAGCCAGTCACAAAGATCCAGAATAAATAGCTGGCGGTTTTTGTTTGCCTGCCCACCTGTTCGGGATCGGGGTCATTTGAAATCCGCTACCCGCTGGGACGCGCTTTTCCTATGAATGAGAACCGGAAATGCGCTAATTGGGATAGACGGTTGCCAAAAAACCATAATTAGCCAACAAGAGTTGGAATTAAACGCTCAGCGTCAAGAATGGAACATAACTTGAAACGCATCAAGATTGGCCTGGTTTGTCTCTTCCTGGCAGGTATTTTGCCCGCGCAGGCTCTCGAAGTCGGTTCGCCGGCCATTCTGAAGCCATCGCCGGAGCAGGTTCAAGCCGCTCATCTCACGGCAGAATTTCTCACGCGTTTCCATTATCGGCCCATCCCGCTGGATGACGCCTTGTCGGTCCGGATCATGAACCGGTTCATCGATTCACTGGACCCGGACAGGCTCATCTTTCTGCAGGCGGATGTCGACAAGTTCCTGACCGGCAGCAAGGAAATCGATGACGCCATCGACCGCCAGGACCTGACCATCCCCTTTTCCATTTTCAACGTCTATCAGATGCGCATCATCGAGCGCATGACGTTTGCGCGTGGCCTGCTCAAGCAGAATTTCGATTTCAGCAAGCAGGAAGAATTCTCCATCGTGCGCGACAAGGAACCCTGGCCGCGTTCGAACGCGGAAAGCGACGATCTATGGCGCAAGCGCGTCAAGAACGACTGGCTGCGTCTGAAGCTCGTCGGCAAGGATGATGCAACTATTCGCAAGACGCTCGACAAGCGTTACGAGAACTCCATCGAGCGCACGTATAAATACAAGAGCGACGATGCCTTTCAGTCATTCATGGCTGCCTATACAACATCGGTTGATCCGCACACCGATTATTTCGGCGTCAAGGCTTCGGCCGAATTTGATATTTCCATGAAGTTGTCGCTGGTTGGCATCGGTGCGGTGCTTCAGGAAAGAGACGACTATACGACGATCCGCGAGCTTGTTGCGGGCGGCCCGGCGCAGTCGTCGGGCAAGCTTGCCGTGGGCGACCGTATAATCGGCGTCGGTCAGGGCAAAGACGGTCCGATCAAAGAAGTAATCGGAATGCGTCTCGACGAAGTTGTGCAGATGATCCGCGGCGACAAGGGGTCGGTCGTGCGCCTCGATATCCTGCCGGCAGATGCCGGCGCCGATGGCAAGCATCATGTCATCACGCTGGTTCGTGACAAGATCAGTCTCGACAAACAGGCCGCCAAGAAGACGATCCTTCCCGTAAAGGACGGAGACGTTACCCGCAAGATCGGGGTGATTACGCTCCCGGCATTCTACGAAGATATTCAAGCGCGGCGGAAGGGCGACAAGAACTACAAAAGCGCCAGCCGCGATGTCGCCAAGCTGATCGCCGAGTTGAAGCAGGATAAGGTTGACGGCGTTCTGGTCGATCTGCGCAACAATGGCGGCGGTTCGCTGAGCGAGGCGATTGATCTGACAGGTCTGTTCGTCGGCAAGGGGCCAGTGGTCCAGCAACGCAATGCAAACGGCGAAGTCAAGGTTGAAAGCGATAATCTTCCGACGCCAGCCTGGAAGGGGCCGTTGGGCGTGCTCATCAATCGCGGCTCTGCTTCCGCCTCGGAAATTTTCGCGGCGGCAATTCAGGATTACGGCCGGGGCGTGGTCATAGGCGAGCCAAGTTTCGGTAAGGGAACCGTGCAGACCGTGGTCGACCTCGATGAAGTGGCCAACAATCCCAAACCTGAATATGGCGAGCTTAAATTTACGGTCGCCCAGTTCTTCCGTGTCGACGGTGGAACGACGCAGTTGCGCGGCGTGACGCCCGATATCAGCCTGCCGGGCCTCTTCGATCTGAAGCTTGTCGGTGAATCGAGCTTCGACAATGCTTTGCCGTGGTCTCAGGTTTCAGCGGCGAAATACAAAGCCTCTGATGACATAAAAGCGTTGCTGCCAAAGCTGCAAAATCTGCACGACGAGCGCGTGCAGAAATCCCGCGAGTTCCAGGACTTTGTGGAAGATGTAGCGACGCTTAAGGCGCAGCGCGAGAAAAAGGTCATCTCGCTCAATGAAACGGTGCGTCGCAATGAGATGACCGCGCAGGAAAATCGAGCCAAGGCGCGCGGAAAATCCAATGATGGCATTGATGCGCAGATTGACGACGGCCTGCAGTCGAACGAGCGAAGCCTGAGTGCCGACCTTGCAATCGAGAAGAGCCGCAAGAACGCGACGGATGTTCTGCAGAACGAAGCCGCCGCGATTGTCACCGATCTGGCTATCCTGCAAAACAAAGTGCCCGAGCACGCTGCAAATTAAAGAAAGGCACCGCTTGTGGAGAGCGGGCGTTAAATCGTAGCGAAGACCACGATCCCGATACGTATATCGGGATCGGCCATCAGTACATGCCTGCAGCGTCGGGCTAGCGGATTGATCCGGATTTGTCGGTTCCAGCTCATGCCGTCGGGGATAAAAACAGCCGCACGCTAAAGACAGGAGCGTCTCAAACTTTCGACCGCATAGGGCTCAAGAGTAACCTCGCCAGACTGAGCTATGCTGACGGCCTCATGTTGTGAAGTGATGTTCACCAGCCAGAATTCTTGTTCTGTCGCAAAAGCCAGAACGTGGCCGGGCCGGGACGAAACAAGCTGCTGCCATCTCTTTCCTGCCAGCGCGGACAAGGTTCTTATCGTATTGAAGAGCGGGCGTTTCTCCCCTGCGGGCCTTGGCTCGTTTTCCCCGGCAATAAGCCCGAACGAGCCTGTGACAGCCGAAAGCGTCAGGCTGTCGAGGCCTGCATTCAGCACCGATATGGCGTAGGCCATCGCGAAGCTTTCACCGAATTTTCCATTATGACGCGGGTCGCGGTTGGCCATGGCTATGCGTCTGCCATGCGGGTTTTCCATTGTGCGGCTGCCATAGGGATTCTGGCGCATGGGAATGGTGGACGGCCCGATGCGATAGGGTTTGTCGCCATAGATCGCGCGTACAGAACGGGTAATGAACGGCAGCGCCTCCAGCGTCTGCATGACGCTGAGGTCGTCGGCAGCGTGGACAATCGGATTGGTACAGTGGCTGACAAAATCAACAAGCTCACCCGGAACACGCTTGCGATTGAGCTCGGTGAAATAGCTTAGCATTCCGCCGCCGAGACGCACATTCGGGAAGGCCGCTCTTGCTGCGGCATAAACCTCCTCAAGCGGCGGGCAGGGTGGCCATTCGCTGCCGGGTGGCGTCGATTGCCGGTCTATGGCAGGCGAAACGATGATTGCATCCGGGGTGAAGCCCGCTGCTTTCATATCGGACGCGATTGCAGTCGTCTCGTCGATAAGGTTGGTTTTGCACGGCAACGCAATTTCAAGCGCGACGCGTCCCTTGTGGCTCCCGCCTAATGCTGCGAAATCTGCAAAGACTGAACCTTCATGTCCCGCCAACGGATCGTAATGAAACAGAAGGTCCTGCGGGGCAAGTTCCCGAAGCAACTCTGTTGCAGCTGAACTGGCCTTGGCTTCTTCCGGCGTGATGATGATGCCGATATTGGGCATGACGCCGCCCGTGTCTCCGAAAGTGATTTTCACCGGTTCAGCATGTTGGGCCACTTTGGATGTTGCTGGGAGCGTGTCAGCAATGTTGAGCACAATGCGCTGATGCTGGGGCTTCAAAGCTTCGATCCGGTAGGGCCATGGCAGAGCCAGCGGACGTACATAGGTCTTGTAGGATGCATCTGACCAGTTGCGCTGGTCTTCCATCTCGAACGTATCGCCTTCCATGCGACATTCGACCATGAGGCCGGGGATAGCCTCGTGGGTGATTGCACGCATGTCCTTGAAGGGCTGCCACGGCTCGATCAGGTCGGGGAGGCGGGTTTTGTTGAACACGCCATCGACATGCTCTACAGTCACGGGCGAACCGGCCACGCCGATGACCGGATGCAGAATGCAGAAGCCGCAACGGTTGGTTTCAAAGCCGGTCGCGGTATTGGCCACGGCGTCGAAAGTGAGTGCGCCGTCACGCTCGGCCTGAATGCGGACATCAATGGTGAGTCGCGTTGCATCCGGGCTTTCGCAACGTGCCTGATAGGTGACGATGAAACCGCTGTCGTTTTGCTCAACATTCAGATCATGGATTTCCGGATTATAGGTTCCCCAATCGCGATCCCTTACCAGGTAGGAGATGGCGCGCAGAACCTCGACGCCGTCATAGGTGATGGTGCGAAGATTGCCGTCGCTGAGATCGACGGCAAGAAGCCCTGCTTTCAGATGCGTTGCCGTGGCTTCTGCTTCGCGCGTGCCATAGAGCAGGAATGGATCGACTTTGCTCATTTCAGCAATGCCTTGATGTCGATGCGATTGCCGCTTGCTGCACTGTCATAGGCAGCCTCGACAAGCGCAAAGGTCTTGAGATTGTCTGCGCCCGATGTCGAGGTTTCTGCACCGGAAGCGAGTTTATCCACCCAATGCTGCTGAATGGCAAAAACGCTTTCCTGAATATTGTGCCACGGACGCGAGGCCCAGGAGAGCAGTTTTGGCGAAACGTCGGAAACTGTCGTACCCCCGGACGTAATCACTTCAAGGCGATAGCCCTGATAAAGACGGATCGAGCCTTCCGTGCCGTCCAGTTCGATCAGCGTTTCCGGGAAAGGGTCGGTTTCGTGCTTCGTGGCATAGCTCACATCGACAACGGAAGTAGCTCCATTTTCATGGTCCATGAGAATGGTTGCCACATCTTCGCCCTTGATCTTCGGGTTGACACGCTTGGTGCGTGCGACAAGGCTTGTCACGTCACCCAGAATAAAACGTGCAATATCCAGCGTATGAATGCCAAGGTCTTCGATGATGAAGCGCTCGCCTTCTGCAAGATAAGGCTGGCCGGAGAAAACATCAAAGCCGGAGCGGAATGAAAAGCGACCCCAGAACGACGCGCCGATGACGCCGCTGTCGAGCGCTGTGCGCACGGCCTGGATAGGCGTCTGCCAGCGGAAGTTTTCATGCACCATGAGAGGAATGCCTACCTCATCGCAGACCTTCACCATCGCCTTTGCATCGTCGAGCGTCTTCGCAAAAGGTTTCTGGCAGATTGCCGGCACCTTATGGGCGGCAGCAAGTTCCACCAGCGCGCGGTGGCTTGCAACGGTGGTGGCGATATCGACAAAATCGATGCCGCCGTCCGCAAATAGCGCCTTAGCATCCGTGTAGCGGCGCTCGATGCCAAACTGGTCGCCGACAATCTTCAACCGCTCCGGGTCGCGGTCGCAGATTGCCTCGATCTTGGCACCCGAAACGTCTTTCCATGCATGCATCTGATTGATTGCGAAGAAACCGCAGCCGATCAGAGCGCCATTCAATTCTGCCATTTTTAACCCGCTTTTGCCATTTGCATGAGTGTAACGCGCTGCTGGAGGCGGCGCTGTGCCTGATCGACCACCACGGCGATGATGATGACAAGGCCCTTGATGACCATCTGCCAGAAGGACGATACGCCCATCATGACGAGACCGTCGGAGAGAATGCCGATGACGAATGCGCCGATGATGGTGCCGCCAATGGTGCCGCGCCCGCCCGACATGGAGGTGCCGCCGAGAACTGCCGCCGCAATGGCGTTAAGCTCAAACGAATTACCTGTTGCCGGATGCGACGACATGAGTTCGGACGAGATGATAAGCCCCGCGATCGCGGCGCAGAAGCCTGAAAACATATAGACGAACATCTTTACGCGGTCGACACGGATGCCGGACATGCGCGCAGCGCGTTCATTGCCACCGACTGCGAAAATCTGACGACCAAGAGGCGTATAGCGCGCGATATAGGCTGCGGCCAATGCGACGACGATCAGAATCCAGATCGAGACCGGAAGACCGAGAATGCTGCCTGATCCGAGGAAGGCGAAGCCGGTTGTGCCCAGATCTTCACGGCCCACAAGGTTCGGGAAGGTCTGACCATCGGAAGACAGAAGTGCCAGACCGCGCGCCACATAAAGCGTGCCGAGTGTCGCGATGAAGGGTGCAACATTCAGTTTGGTTATCAATAGCCCGTTTATGAAGCCAACTGCGATGCCGACCGCCAGTGTGATCAGCGAGATTTCGATGATGTTGAAATAGATTGTATAGCCGATGCCAAGATCGATACCGTAGATCAGAAGACCGCCGGCAACCATGCCGCAAAGCCCGACAATTGAGCCGACTGAAAGGTCGATGCCGCCGGTGATGATGACGAAAGTCATGCCCATTGCAAGAAACGCGTTAAGAGCAACGTGCTTTGACATCAGGATCAGGTTGGCGGTCGACAGAAAGTTCGGTGCTGCGAACGAGAAGAAGATGAATACCGCGAAAAGCGCGATGAAGGTTCTCAGTTTCATAAGCGTCAGCAGGGCCGAGCCGCTGTTAAAGGTTGAGTCAGTGGCGGCCGTCGTCGTGTTGGCTGTCATGACGCGCGTTCCCTTGTTTGTTTGCTGTGGTCGTTGTCATGCGTATGTCCGTGGCCCTTGGCCGAAGCGGCAACAATATCGGCTTCCGTTGCTTTATCGCGGTCGAAAATGGCAATCAGCTTCCCATTGCTGAGCACCGCGATGCGATCGGAGAGCGCCATGACTTCTTCCAGATCAGAGGTTGAAAAGAGAATGGAAAGACCTTCGGCGGCAAGCCTGCGCATGGTGCGGAAAACGTCGGCTTTCGCACCCACATCGATGCCGCGCGATGGCTCGTCCATCAGGAGAACTTTTGGATTGGTCATCAGCGCCTTGCCGATGACGACCTTCTGCTGGTTGCCGCCCGACATTGAAGTGACCTCAAATTCCGGGTTCGGCGCCTTGATGGAAAGGTCTTGGATCGCCTGTTGAATGGCCTGTTTTTCACGCTTTGGCGTGATGTGGAAAAAGCGGGCCAGGCGGTCGAGGCTTGCCAGTGTCAGATTACTGGCAATCGACAGGATCTGGACCAGGCCTTCGCGCTGGCGATCTTCCGGGATGAGTGCAAGGCCGCGCCGGATACGACGGGTCGTGTCTCGCTCCTTCACTTCCTCGCCATCGATATAGATTTGGCCCGTAGAATGCCCGTGCTGCCCCATCACACATTCGAAAAACTCGGAACGTCCAGCCCCCATAAGGCCGTAGATTCCAAGAACTTCACCTGCGCGGACGGTTAGCGAGACATCATCGACTGCCAGCCCGCCTGTTGGGCGGGGCAGCGTGATGTTTTCGGCGCGAAACCGTTCCGCACCGATCTTGTGGGTCACGGGCTTGGCAAAATCCTTGGCATCCGAACCGATCATCGAACGAACGATCCATTGCGTATCGATATTTTTGATTTCTTCCTGGCCGGTGATTTTTCCGTCGCGCAGAACGGTGATGTAATCGCCGATCCGCATCAGTTCTTCGAGACGATGCGAAATATAGACGATTGCCACCCCTTGGCTTTTCAATTCAGCAATCACCTTGAACAGAATATCCACTTCGGCTGCGGAAAGTGCCGAAGTCGGCTCGTCCATGATGACGATGCGTGCATCGAGCGAAATGGCCTTGGCGATTTCGACGAGCTGCTGTTGTCCGATGGGCAGATCGGCCACAAGCGTATTTGCGCTGATGCCTGCATCAAGCCAGTCGAGATACTCGCTGGCTTTTGCGACCTGCGCCCTGTGATCAATGCCCCGCAAACCGCGTGTAATCTCGCGTGTGGCAAAGATATTCTCTGCCACAGTCATGTTTGAAAACAGGTTCAACTCCTGAAAGATCATCGCAATGCCGCGCTTCTGCGCGTCGGCGGGGCTGTCGAATGCTACTTCCTCGCCATCGAGAATGATCTTCCCCATGGTCGGGCGCTCAACACCCGCGATGATTTTCATCAGCGTTGACTTGCCAGCACCGTTTTCACCGACAAGCACGTTGACCGAGCCGCGGCGCAATTCAAGATTGGCGCGCTTGACCGCGACAATGCCTGAATAGACCTTGGAAACATCTTCAAGCTTGAGGACGATATCGTGCTTCCGGTTCGATTCCGTCTTCATGACTCATTTCTCCAAAGAGATGGAAACGGGGGTGAGAACCGGAAGCTGACCCTTTGACGGCAAGGGGAAAGCGCCTTGCGCTTTCACCTTCATGCCGACCAGATTTTCGCGCGGCAGTTTGGACAATACGTCGTCATTGATGCGGGTATTGAAAGCCTTGCCGAACTGCGCCCAGTCGATCTGGTTGCGGAATTCGTTGAAGTTCACGAATGAGAGGCTGTCGCGGATTGCAGTGCCGCGAACGGTTGGCCCAATCTGCACGCGTGCATCTGGCTTGCCATCGCCATTGCTGTCGACGTCGACATAGGCGGCGCGGGATTTCGTTTCTGCGGCGACCACGGTGCCTTCAAGCCTGACGACGAAAGTCCAGGGGGCATTGCCTTGCTTTTCGCGATGACCGTATTTCGCTCCGGCGGCGTCCGCGTCTGCATCTGCTGCCTGCATCACTTCATCGAGCGTCGCAGTTTTTTCGGCAAAGAACGGCTTAACCTTTGCGTCCCAGATGTCGGAAACCGAACGATCCGGATTGAAATTATCGCCGCGTGCTTCTGCGGCTTCTTCCGCTGTCGGGGTCTTGATGATTTTGCAGCCCGAAAGCGCGACACCGCAGGCCAGCAGAATAATGGAAGCTGACTTCAGCACTGACATGAATCTATCCTCGATATCAGGAATGTGCCGGGAGCGGTGTACGCCCCCGGCCTCGCAAGCTTAAGGGTTAGTCCTTCAAGGCGAAGGTTTCGAGCTTGTCGGCATTGTCAGGATTGATGAGCACGCAGTCCATCAGCTGCTTTTCCTCAGCTGGTCCCTTGCCGGTCTTGATATATTCGTCAGCCTGGACGACGGCCATCTGTGCCTGGGCATAGGCCGGCTGGAGAACGGTTGCCTTGATGCCGCCCGCCTTGATGGAATCGCGAACATCGTTCGAACCGTCGAAGCCGACCACGATAACGTCCTTGCGGCCTGCAGCTTCAAGTGCTGCCCATGCGCCCATGGCCATGGTATCGTTGCCCGAAATCACACCCTTGATATCCGGATTTGCCTGCAGAATGCTCTGCATCTTGGTGAAAGCCTCGGTCTGGCTCCAGTTGGCTGACTGCTGTGCAACCATCTTCATATCAGGATATTCATCGATGACGTCGTGATAGCCCTTGGAGCGGGTGCCCGCGTTCAGGTCGGATTCACGGCCCAACAGTTCGACATAATTACCGGCTTCGCCCATCAGTTTGACGAATTCTTCCGCACCCAGCTGCGCGCCCTGATAGTTGTTGGATACGATCTGCGAAACCGCAACCCCCGAAGCGTTGATTTCACGGTCGATCAGGAATGAAGGGACCTTGGCATCCTTGGCCTTCTGCACGGCGGCAATCGATGCTTCCGAACCGGCATTGTCGAGAATGATGGCTTTTGCGCCACGACCGATGGCCGTATCGACCAGCTGCGATTGCTTTGTCGGATCGTCGTCATGCTGAAGGATCAGTGTTTCGTAGCCAAGTTCCTTGGCCTTGGCTTCAGCGCCTACTGCTTCAGCTTTATAAAACGGATTGTCATGCGATGGCGTGATGATCGCGATCAGGTCAGCAGCCCATGCCGGCATGACAACGCCGCCTGCCAATGTTGCCGAAACGGCCGCAATCGCAAAACCGCGCGCAATTTTTCTGCGTGTGAATTTCATGTAGACCTCCCAATAAGCCCCATTTCCCAAAAGGGCGGAAAAAGGGGAGAGCGTGCGCCGCCCCCCCAAGTGACGTCACGTAATGCGACGGATGCTTTCTGCGATTTCTTCCGGTTCGAAAACGTTCTTCCAGTCGTCGCGCATCAGCGCCGGAATGCCGAATTCTATTGCCTTGTTGCAGGCATCGGAGAATACGCCCTGGACTTCGCCAAAGATGACGGCGCCGAGAACATTCATATGGCCGAGAAGGAAATCCCGAGCTGCTTCTTCTGGAACGCCGCGACGAATGCTTTCATCCATGGCCTGTTTCATGACGACAAGAAGCGATGCGCAAACGGTTTCCGAAAGGCCCGGCTCGAGGATTGCAAGCTGCTCAACGGTAACGCGGTGCGAGCGCATGACAGGCGCCCAGATGACCTTGGCGATTTCTTCACCGAGCGCATAGGCTTCTTCCGGCCCCTGCATGAGAGCCGAAACGATGTGCTGCTTTGCAAACAGACCGCCGAAGTGGTCCTTCTTGGCCTGCATGTCCGTTTCGTCGTTGAAGATCGGCGGATGGCACGGATGGGTCACGAAATAGGTGAGGTCTGCACGCTCGGGCAGATGACCGGCAAATGGCGCAGCCGCGTCGAGCGCAATAACCATCGTGCCGGGCTTGAGCTTGTCGACGATGCCTGCGGCAACCTTTCCAATGATGGTATCCGGCACGGCCAGGATGACCACTTCAGCGCCTTCGAGTCCAGCATCGGCGTCGACGGTGTCGATGCCAAGATCGTTCTTGAGGCGGGCCTTGCCTGCGTCGCTGACTTCGATGTGGCGTACGTCGAAGCGCGAACCTTTGAGGTTCTTGGCCAGACGGTAACCCATCTTGCCGCCCGCTCCGAACAAAGCGATAGCTGTCATGATTGAAATTTCCTTCCCATGTTTTGGTATCGCAACTGGTATAACCAGTCAATGAGTATTCCAGATTAGACGCGTGTTCCGTCGCGAATCTGGCTGAAGTAATTGTCAGAGCCGACCTGACCGCCCTTGAGAGCAATCTGCAGGCCATTGGTTGCAGCGTGAGTGCTATGTGCAGTGCAAAGCGGCGAGCCCGGAGTTTGTGGAAGCGGCAAAAGCGTGGTGAGCGCGTCAACATGCAATTCGCGCAATGCGTGGCTGGAAGTGTCCCCGCCTGCAATGACTGCGCGGGTAAGCCTTTCGCGCTCGACAAGGCTGCGGAGTATGAATCCGAGGCTACGCGCCAGTTTGTGACGGCTGCCTACGATCCTGTCGATCTCAGTGCCGCGATCAGCAGAAGGACCAAGTGCGGTGTTAAGGATTACGCTGTTGCCCTGTTTGAGCGCCTTCTCGCCTTCAGCAATAGCCGTTTCGATTACCTGATTGCTGTTTTCGCCGACAAGTTCGAGGGGATTGAGATCAATGCCGGTAAAGCCTGATGCTGTCGCATGACGGATCTGGCGTTCCGTCGTGGGCGATACGCTTCCTGAAACGACCGCAATGCGGTCTGCCTTGCCGGGGAGCGGAAACTCTCTTTTTGATCCAATCAGTCCCGCTTTGGTCCATGCGGCCAGAAGCGCGTATTCAACGCCCGACGAGCCAGCGACGAACCAGCCTTCGCGGGCACGCAAGCGCCAGAGCTGTTCGCCTGCTTGCAGCTGACTTTCATGACTATCGACGTCGAACAGCAACATGCCGTCAACATTGTTGGCGATAGCGCTGACGCGATCATCGACGTCCTGCGAGCCAAGGGTTGCAAGGTCTGCGAGTGCGGTTTTAAGCGTTGTCTGTTGAGCCAAATGCAACCGCAGATCCGCCTCATGCATCGGCGTGACCGGATGGCGGCTCATGACCGGGTGGCGGTCGATGCGATAGACCTCGCCCTGATAGGCGGCGAACAGATTGCCGAAAGCCGTGTAACGCTTCAGTTGTGGTGCGCCGACAATCAAGGGCACATAGGCCTGATCGAAGATCGCTTTGGCGATTTCCACGGCCCTGCCGATATTGCCGACATGCGGTGCGGAATCGAAGGTCGAGCAGACCTTGTAATGCGCAATAGCCGCATTGAGGCCTTTCAACCAGTTGAATGCCGGGGTGAGGTGTTTCTCCATCCATTCCGGCGTTTCGCTGCGGCTGGTACCCGCGAGGCCGATAGCCTTGCAATGAGAAAAACGGGCAAGCAGCTCTTCATCCGGAACATTCATGAACAGAACGGTATCGACGCCGTGAGAAGCGAGTGCCTCCATGACATCGGTCGAGCCGGTGAGATCGTCGCCGTAATAGGAGAGCAGCAGTCTGTTGGAAACCTCTGACATTACTCGCCGCCTTTTCCGAATTTTGCGAGCGAGGCTGCAAGTTCTGGGTGATCTGCTGCATATGTTTCGAGCGGGATGCCCGCGACAGCCGCTTCCCAGGCCTGTTGCACGGCACGAACACCAGCTGCCGGGCCGCCCGGATGGCTGACAATGCCGCCGCCGCACAGATAAAGCAGGTCCGTGGTGCGGCCCGTGCGCTCGTAAGTTTCCGGCGCCTGTCCGCCCCACTGGCCGGACCCCGCCACAGGAAGCGGACAATCGGATGGCTCAAACAGCGGTGTGCTGACGGCCTTGAACGAATTGACGAAGCTTTCGTCCGGCTCCCAATATTTCACGCGGATGCCGTTGATCTGGAACTGATCGACGCCGAGCAGACGCCAGAACTGCTGATAAACGCGGAAATCCATACCTGCACCTGGATTGCGGGTCAGGACGTCCCAGCCGTTGCGATGGGCATGAAGTACGAGACCCGAACGCTTGCGTAGAAAGCTCATGCCGCCAAAGCCGACGGAATTTATGTTGACTACCGCGCAATTGCCGCCTGCTTTCAGCACCATGTCATGGTTGCGCATCATTTCGTCAGGATCGGCATGAGAGATGCCGAAGGCATACATGACCTTCTTGCCGGTTTTCTGCTCGTGATCGAGAATACGCGGCATGATCGCGGCGATGCGCTCTTTGAGCGGCGAATAGGCCGGGCTCATCAGCTTCTCGTCGTCCTTGATGAAATCGACACCAGACTGGATTAACTCGCCGACCAGTTCTGCGGTTTCGTGCGGACGCAGGCCAAGTGCCGGCTTGACGATGGTGCCGATGATCGGACGTTCCGCAACGCCGGTAAGGCGACGGCTTCCGGTGATACCGAATTGAGGGCCGGGATGTGCTGTGTGGAAAGCTTCCGGCAACTTCATGTCCACGACGCGGATGCCGGTCATGCCCTTGATCGAATAAACGCCGCCAACGGCTATCGTCATGAGTGCTGCAAGATCGGTGCCGATAGCATCAAGCGGAAATGCGATATCGACATCCGCGCGCTTGATTGGGCCATGTCCGGGTTCAAGCTCTGGCCATGTGGGGCACGTTGCGTCTTCCAGCGGACGGATTTCCAGCACACGCGCCGCGACGCGCGCCTTGAGTTCTTCCGTTTCACCCGGAACGGCGACAAACGTGCCGGTCGACTGATCGCTCGCAATCTTCGCGGCCATCTGTTCGATGCTGCCGGTGGTCTCAATGCGATAGGTCAGGTGGATGTACATGGCTACTACCGGAACAGGCGATTGGTTCGTTGCCCGCGATACTTCGCTGGCTTTTACAGGTCGACTGGTATAATGAGTATTCCATTATGCGCAAGTGAAAAATTGTGCGGCGCTCGGGCTGCTGTGGGCAAACAGCTTTTCTCCGGACAGTCGAAGATGCATAAGAAGGAAAAGCGCCTGAGGGGTGAGATGTAATGAACCAGCCATTCGAACCTATTGTTCGTCGCAAATTGTCCGACGAAGTTTTTGATCGGCTCGAAAATATGATTACTTCCGGCGAGCTGGAGCCGGGAGACGAGATGCCGTCGGAACGCGTGCTGATGGAACGTTTCGGTGTCGGTCGCCCTGCAATTCGCGAGGCAATGCAGTCGCTCGCCAAAATGGGACTGGTGAGCATTTCACACGGCGAGCGTGCCAAGGTGTTGAAGCTGACTGCAAGATCGATTTTCCAGCAGGTGGATCCAACCGCAAAGATCATGCTTGCGCAGTCAATGGACACGCTGGAAGATTTGAAGAGCGCGCGCATTTTCTTCGAGCGCGGCATCGTCCGCGAGACCGCGCAGAAAATTACCGAGACTGATATCGCTGAACTGCGACAGATCATCGAACGGCAGCGGGAATCGCTCGGTGACGCAGACGCCTTTATCGCAGCCGATATGGAGTTTCATGTCCGGATAGCCAGGATTTCCGGCAATCCCATTCTAGTGGCCGTGAGCGAAGCCATGCTTGCCTGGCTGAAGGAGTATCACACTCATATGCTTATCTGGACCGGCAAAGAGAAATATACGCTCGTGGAACACGAGGAGATATTGGATTGTCTGTCCGTCAAGGATGCAGACCGCGCTGAAGCTGCCATGCTTCGACATCTTGAACGGTCGCGTACACTTTACAAAAAGGAATAGAGCCTTCGCGAAGGATAGGGAGGGGTATTCGCAGCCTCTCAGCTGTCAGATTTTTCGAACCCCGCATAAATATCCGCTCTGGTCTGAGGCACAGCGGAAATACCGCGTTTGCGCTTCGAGGCCAGAGTCTGGTTGATCTGGACGGTTCCTCGCTCAAATGCCAGCGAACATCCCGCAAGATAGAGCAGCCATAGGCGCGCTTTCGGATAACCTATTTCAGCGACGGCCTTATCGAAATTGTTATAGAGGCGTTCGCACCATAGCCGACACGTCATGCCATAATGTTCGCGGAGATTTTCGACGTCGTGGACTTCAAACCCGTGCCCTTCGAGGTTTTCTACTGTCATGCCAAGATGGTCGAGTTCCCCACCAGGGAAAATATACTTCACCAGAGCCTTATGCTCTGCGCTTTTACGTTTGAAGGATTTCTTGTCCTTTTTCATGCGCCGGGTGATTGCGTGATGCATGTAAAGCCCGCCGGGGCGCAGAAGTCGATGGACGGCGCTGAAATAGCTGTCGTAATTGGCGATACCAACATGTTCGAACATTCCCACAGATGAAATCTTGTCGAACTGACCGTCAAGCTCTGCATAGGATTTGACGTGGATGGTAATCCTGTCTTCAAGTCCTGCCAGCTTGATCCTTTCTCGCGCCAGCGCCGTTTGGGCTTCCGATAACGAAACGCCGGTGCCGATGACACCAAAATTCTGCACAGCATAAATCAGGAGAGCGCCCCAACCGCACCCGATATCAAGAAGCCGGTCCCCCGGTTTCAATCGCAGTTTTCGGCAGATGAGCTCCAGCTTGTCCTTCTGTGCCTGGTCGATATCATTAGCCCAGTCCGTGAAGTAGCCGCAGGTGTAAACCATTCGCTCATCGAGGAATAAACGGTAAAACTCGTTGGAGACGTCGTAGTGATGCGTGATTGCCTCCTTGTTCGATCCGCTGACGAAAGGCTCCTTGCCGTCAAGAACATCGCGTCTATTGGGTTTACTAGCAAAAAGAAGAGCCGGGAGATCCTTGAGGAGTTGCCATTTTGGCAACTCCTTCAGCCTGTTCTTCACGCTCCCGTCGGTTTTGGCTTTGGCGAGATCGAAGATTGTACCATTGCTGATATCGACCCGACCTGAGGTCCATATCTCGATCAGTGAATCGTAATTCGGTTTGAGAAGGAGCTGCCGAACGATCGTCGGATCGTTGATCACCAGTGACGGACCGTCGAATGCGCCTATGCGCGTACCGTCCCATAACTCCACATTGAACTGTGGCCGCAGCGTTTCAACAACTGTCCGAATGATGCGAACAGATCTGGCTTCAACGGTCATGCCATGCCTCTCTATTGAGGTTTCGGACGGTGATCTTCCCGGGCTGACCCTAACCTAAGGTGCTTAGGATTGCAGTCATAAAATCGTGACGGTTACGACCATGCCCTCAGCGCGAACAGCAGTTGACATGCGGGATTGCCTGCATGTTGCGTTTCGGTCAAAACAGCGGGGTAATTTGCGATTCAGGAAAAAGAAGAGCCGATGGTTAAACGTTCAAAGATAAGCCGATGGCTTACAATATACTTGGTCGCTGTCTGTTTTCTGAATTTCCCGCCCGAATTGCATGCGCAACAAGCCGCAGGTGCAGAGGTCTCAACGGGCACTGAAGAGACATCGCACCATCCCGCACCGGCAACCAACACCTTTGGTCAGACGCAGTTTGTTCTAAGCGACGATCCCATCATCCCTCCGCGCGATTATGCAAAAGGGTTGGAGATACCGAATCCTGGCGAATACGATCCCAATGAGTCCGGCACTATTTTTGATATCGTTTATCGGGGCGTTGTCGATGGCAGGATGCGTTTCGAAATCCGCGGTTACACTGCCAATGATCTGCAAACCCCGGATACGGGGCAAATGTTGGATTTCCCGGCTGACCAACATGCCATCGAAATCAGAAATATCCGGATCGATGTGGATGCTGCTGAACCGGGAAGTCTGACCTATAGGGCTAACAGGCTTTCTGACGGTACCGGTAAGTAGCCGGGATATTGCAGCCGGCACTTGGATGGAGCTGTATCCGCCGAATGGTGCTTTTTGTTCATTCAATGCGGCGTTGTTGAGAAGTGTCTGACACGTTGAACTATGAAACGATATAGGAACGGCAAGTACGAGCTTGTGATTCGAAGAGCCGAAATTGCTCCGCATTGGACCACGTTAAAAGGCAGAGGGCATGGAATTTCCCCGTGACATTGTAGATGCGGCCAGAAATTTGTGGCTCGAAGTCTCAGAGGCCAACGAAAGAATAGCACCTGTTGACGCAATCGCGCTTGCCATCCTCCGGGAAAGGCAGCGATGCGCGACGATTGCGCTCTGCGTGTTTGATGATGAAGAGTGGTCGGACGATTATCGCATGGCAGGCGGGTTGGCTGCGGATGCAATACTCGCAGGAAATGGCCATGTTTCGGATTAGAGCGTTCGCATCGTCGTTGAAACTCATCGCGCACGGAAATGGATCGAAATGGTAATCAAACATTCAGGGATAGGGGTCGTTTGCCTGCTTTCACTGGCAGCGGCGGGGTGCACGACATCGCCGCAGAATTATGCAGCCACCCTCTCATCTCAGGACCCCAAATGGCAGTCGCCGCAGTGCGAAGAAATTCGTGCTGAGGCTGTGAACTATGAGGCGAGAGAAACGAAGGCTTCCGATTTGGCTCCAGGCCTGCTTATCGGTCCCTACGGGCTCGGCATTGCGGCAGCCATAAAAGAGAACGACGAGAAGCGCAGAAAATTGTTCGTTCGTGAGATGCATCTGCGCTGCTCGAGCTTGCCTCTTCCGAAGGAACTTGAAAACACCCAAAGCGAAACGAACCAGTCGAAACGGGCGGATACTTTTCGATAGATCGTTAGGCTCTGCAACCTGTCTCCGACTTAGACACCCTCTTTAACAGTGAGATAAAATGTCCAAATTCGTCCCCGTAATTGCGTTGCATGGCGGCGCTGGAACCATTCTCAAGGCCAATATGACGCCAGAGAAGGAAGCGGCCTATCATGCCGGATTGCGTGAATGCCTGCGGGCTGGACTGGACGTCTTACGTAAGGGCGGCAAAGCTCTCGATGCTGTGACGGCATCTGTAATGGCTCTGGAAGAAAATCCGCTTTTTAACGCCGGGCGAGGAGCTGTTTTCACCGCAGACGAAACGCACGAGATGGATGCAGCCATCATGGATGGCGCTACGCGCGCTTGTGGAGCAATTTCTGGAATTTGCGGCCCGCGCAATCCTGTTCTTGCGGCACGTGCGGTCATGGAAAAGACCGAACACGTATTTTTGGCGGGTGAAGGAGCAAAGCGTTTTTGCGAAGCGGCGGGCCTGGAAATGATGGCTCCCGAATGGTTTTCGACAGAACAACGCCGCAAGGCATTGCATGACGAAATGGAACGTCGTCGCAGCGGCGCAGCCGACGATGGCGATCCAGCCCGCAAGCATGGCACGGTAGGCGCTGTCGCACTGGATAGCTTCGGACATCTGGCTGCTGCTACCTCCACGGGTGGTATGACTGCGAAGACGCCGGGACGCGTTGGCGACAGCCCGGTCATCGGCGCGGGAACCTGGGCGGACGATCAGACGGTTGCGCTTTCCGCCACGGGTCACGGAGAATATTTCATCCGCTGGGCGGTGGGCCATGAAATTGATGCACGGATGCGCTGGGCAGGGCAATCACTCGACGAAGCAGCCGGCACCGTTGTCCGTGAACTTGGTGAAATCGGCGGTTCTGGTGGTCTGGTTGCGGTAGACCGTAAAGGCAATGTCAGTCTGCCGTTCAACAGTCCGGGCATGTATCGCGCATGGTGCGGTACAGATGGTGAGATTCATACCGGCATTTATGGCCTGGATTGAATAGCTCGCTGAGATTGCAGAGCTTGCTGGGGTTTTGCAAGTTCTGTTGTCTTGAAACGGTTGTTTATATCGTAAGGGACTATTCCATACGCCTTAAATCTCTTTCTGAAGATGCTGGCAACGTCAGCTTCAACACACTAACGGATCAGTATTATTCGAGCCCCGGCGGGATAAGCCTATCAACGATATGACCGCGCATGGCAACCTATTCCAAATTGGAATGGCAAGTCTAAAATTGCATTGGCCAAAGCCTAAATTTGCTGCCTATAAATTTCAAACAACAAAATTGACAGTCAAGGGAGGATGCTCCTCAGCTTTTCTTTAAGCTTTTGAAAAAGAGAGAGATTAGCTTCGGGCAACTAAGACTGGCGCGCCTTTCAAACGAGCGCAAAAAAATGGGGAAATAAATGACGGAAGCCAAGTGCGTTCCGGAGGGGAGGAATTACCCTTCTGACGAAAAGGCGCAGCTATTCAATGATATGGCGCCTCAAAGCGGCGCCAGTGATGCGGTAAGTGCTGCGCAACCGACGCAGCAGTTCCGCTTGCCGGTCAGCGATCTGCATGAGCTTTCCGTTTTGGAATATGGTAATCCGAAAGGCATCCCAGCGGTCTTTCTGCACGGCGGTCCTGGTGCAGGCGTGTCAGCCAGGCAGGTAGCCAGTTTTGATCTTGATACCTATCGCGTCATCACCTTTGATCAGCGTGGTGCGGGTCGTTCCACCCCTGCCGCTGAAATTGCTGAAAACACCACACAGCATCTGATCATGGATATGGAAACCCTGCGTGAAAAGCTCGATATCGAGCGCTGGCTCGTGGCGGGGGGGGGCCTGGGGATCCTGTCTTGCGCTTGCCTATGGCCTGGCATACCCGCAGCGTTGCCTCGGCTTTCGGCTGCACGGCATATTTCTCGGCGGGCAGGAAGATGTCGATTGGTGGTTCTATGGCTGTCGGGCTATTTTTCCAGACCACTGGCAGAAATTTGCCGAATTCGTGCCGGCAAGCGAACGCAGCGATCTACTTACCGCTTATTATAAGCGGCTAACCTCTGGAAACCCGCTACAAGAACAGGAAGCCGCCAAGAGCCTGCGAGGATTTTCGGCACGTACACAAACTTTCGAACCGAACACGGACCATGTTTCCAAACTTTTGAAGCCGGAAGCGGCTTTGTCTGTATCACGCATTTTTACCCATTATTGCGTCAACCGGGCTTTTCTTCCAGACAATTATCTCCTCGATAACATCGATCGTATCCGACACCTTCCCGCTGAAATTGTGCAGGCGCGCTACGATACTGTCACTCCGATGATGACGGCGTGGAAACTCAAGGAAGCCTGGCCGGAAGCGAATTTCACCATCGTCACGCTTGCCAATCATCAGTCGACAATCGGCCCGATGGCAGATGCACTGACAGCCGCATCAGCCCGGCTGGCGGGACAATTGACCTAAGCCCACACTGCAATGCCTGGAATTGAGGACAGTTCGATGTTCGATACAAGAACCGCCGAGACATCGCTTTCGATGACGCACTACATCGATATCTGCAAGGCAGTAAAGCCAGCCGTCTCGCCGGATGGTGAGCTTCTGGTTTATCTTAGCGATGAAAGCGGCACGGCGCAGGTCTGGGCGCGCCCGCTCGCGGGCGGCAGGCCACGCCAGATTACCAACCTACCAGAACCGGTCGGCAATCTTGCATTCAATCCGAAGAGCCGTGATCTGCTCATAACCACCGACTGGGGTGGTGATGAGCGTCACCAGCTGTGGCTGATCGAAAACGCCGAAGGAGAACCGCGTCTCCTCACCACTGATACGACGGTGGTGCACGCCTGGGGCTGCTGGTCGCCGGATGGAACGCAGATCGCCTATGGCGCCAATTATCGCGACCGTTCGCATATGGACATTTATGTGATGACCGTTGCCACGGGCGAGACCAAATGTGTCTACAAAGGTGCCGGCTGGCGCACGCCCGCCGCCTTTGCGCCCGATGGCAAGTCGCTTCTGGTCAATGATTGCCAGCGTGCCATGACGGATCAGGATTTTTGCCGTCTCGATCTCGAAACAGGCGCTTATGAGAACATCCTGCCACATGAGGGCCGGGCGCGCTATCAGGCTCCGAAATTCTTCAAGGACGGTTCCGGCATTCTCTTGATTGCCGATCAGGAACGTGAGTATCTCTCGGTTATGGTCAAGCCGCACGGTGTGGCAACGCTGACAGAACTTGCCGCTTTCGAAGGGCGAGATGTCGAAGCGCTCGCAATCTCACCTGACCAGAACGCGATAGCACTCGTCGTGAACCGTCAGGGCTGGAACGATGTGGTTCTGATCGGCCGTGACGGAGTCGTACGGAAACAGCTAGAGATGCCGGTTGCAGCGGTCGTCGCTTCGATGGCGTGGGCGCCTGACGGCACGTCGCTGATCATGCCAGTGGAAGGCGCCACGATGTCGGGCGATATCTGGCGCTGCGATGTTGAAAGCGGTGTTTTCACGCGCCTGACGGACGTGCCGAAGGCTAAGGTGAAACTGCCAGCCTTTGTGGAACCCACGGTAACGAGCGTCGCAAGTTTCGATGGTCTGGAAATCCCTTATTTCGTCTACAAGCCGGAACGTGCAGCCGGCCCTGATGGTTATCCGGTGATGATCATCGTACATGGTGGCCCCGAAGCCCAGTGGAAGCCGGACTTCCGGGCTGACATCCAGTATATGCTGGCGCGGGGCATCATGGTCATCGCGCCCAATATTCGCGGCAGCACTGGCTATGGCCGCGCCTATCAGCACCTCGATGACCGTGAGCTGCGTATGGACAGCGTAGCCGATCTCTGGGCGGTGCGCATGGAGATCGGGGCACGCGATGATGTGGACGAGAGCCGTATCGGTGTGTTCGGCCGTTCCTATGGCGGGTTCATGGTCCTATCAGCCATGACGGAATATCCAGATTTGTGGAAGCTGGGCGTCGAATATTACGGGATCGCGAATTTCCTCACCCTGCTGCAGACCACGGGACCTTGGCGCAAGGAATTGCGTGCAATCGAATATGGCGATGCCGAAACCATGCGGGATCAACTGGAGCGGTTCTCACCCATCAATCGGATCGGCAACATCGCCGCGCCATTGATGATCGCGCACGGCCTGGAGGACCCGCGCGTCACGCCATGCGAGAGCGAAATGGTCTATTCGTGCCTCCGCGGTCTCGGCAAACCTGTCGAATATCTGCGCGTTCCGCATGAAGGCCATGGCTTTGCACGCATTGAAAATCGCCGTCGTGTTTTTGGCGCGCTTGCCCGTTTCATCGACGAGAATCTTTAGAAGTAATGTGGGGAGAATACGCCGTGAAGAATGGTGAAGAGATCTGGGATCTTGTGGACGCGAAGAAGGCTGATTTTGAAGCCTTGAGTGATCGAGTCTGGGGCATGCCGGAGATCGCTTATACCGAATATAGGTCCTGTGCCGAGCATACTGAAATGCTGAAGGAACAGGGGTTCCGTATCACCGAGAACGTGGCTGGCATTCCCACCGCCGTGATGGGCGAGGCCGGCGAGGGCGGGCCAGTCATCGCAATCTTGGGGGAATACGATGCTCTTCCTGGCCTCAGCCAGGAAGCCGGTATTGCGGAACCCCGCCCGATCCCTGGCACGGGACATGGCCACGGCTGCGGCCACAATCTTCTGGGGTCCGCTGCCATTTTGGCCGCGACGGCGGTCAAGGACTGGTTGGAACAGACCGGCAAGAAAGGCCGTGTACGCTATTACGGTTGCCCAGCAGAAGAAGGCGGCGCGGCCAAGTCGTTCATGGCGCGCGCCGGCGCTTTCGACGATGTCGACATTGCCATCTGCTGGCATCCGGCTTCGTTCACACAGGTGGATGACGCACAGTCGCTCGCCAATACGCGCATGGATTTCGAATTCACCGGACGAGCCTCCCATGCCGCCGCGGCACCGCATCTGGGGCGTTCGGCTCTGGATGCGGTGGAGTTGATGAGTGTCGGCTGCAATTATCTGCGAGAACACATCCCTTCTGATTGCCGTCTTCACTATGCCTATCTCAATGCGGGCGGTATCGCGCCAAATGTCGTGCAGGCCAAGGCCAAGGTGCGCTATGCCATTCGTGCTACCGACCTGCCGGGCATGTTCGCCCTCAATGAACGGGTGAAGAAGGTTGCCCAAGGCGCTGCGATGATGACGGAGACGACCGTCGACATTTCCATCATGAGCGCTGTCTCGAACCTCCTGGGCAACACGCCGCTCGAAATCGCGATGCATTCGAACATGGAGCGCCTGGGTGGTGTGCCGTTCGATGATGCGGACCGTGCGTTTGCCGCCAAGATTCAGGCAACCTTGTCGAAGGAAGACATAGAAACTGATTATCTACGCGTTGGCCAACCGCTGGCGGAGAATGAACCGCTTTGCGACTACGTCTTGCCGCGCGAGCAGAAAGGTGTGCCGATGATCGGTTCCACTGATCTGGGTGATGTGAGCTGGGTCGTGCCAACCGTTCAGGCGCGCGTGGCAACGCATGCGATCGGTTCGCCCGGTCATTCGTGGCAGATCACCGCTCAAGGCAAAATGCCGGCCGCGCATAAGGGCATGGTCTATGCCGCCAAGGTGATGGCGGGCACGGCGCTAGATGTTCTTCAGAACGAGAAAATCCTGAGCGACGCCAAAGCTGATCACAAGGCCCGCACGGCAAAGACACCCTACACTTGCCCGATCCCACCTGAAGTCAATCCACCACTTCAGCCGCGTCCGGCAGATTAAACGGCTGAATGATTGCACTTGGTGCTGCGCGTCCGCGCGCAGCACATTTGAAAATGCCCAACCATAAAAAGGGGACAACAATGCAAAGACAGAAGACATCCATCCTGCGTTGCACGACAGCACTTGCGCTTGCCACCGGTATGGGCGCTGCGCTGTTCACGGCTGAAGCCGCCTCACCGCCGAATGCGCTTGTCATGGCATGGAACATCGACGCTATCAGCACTTTTGATCCCGCGCAGATCGGCGAGGCCGCTACCAACGAGATCATCCAGAATATCTGTGACCCGATGGTGGATTTTGATCCGGCTGACGAAACCAAGATCGTGCCACAACTCGCCAAGAGCTGGGATGTCTCACAGGACGGCCTGCAGATCACGTTCCACATGCGCGATGATCTGAAGTTCGACAATGGCGACAGGGCGACGGCAGGCGATATGGCATGGTCGCTCCAGCGCGCGGTCAAGCTCGGTTTCGGTAATGCCGCGACGCTGACGGAATACGGTTTCACCAAGGAGAATGTGGACCAGACCATCTCGGCACCGGACGACAATACGGTGGTTTTCAAGCTCGACAAGCCCTATCCGGTCAACCTCATCCTGGCAGCGATTGCAGCCAACCGGGTAGCCAGCCTTCTTAATCAGAAAGTGTTGATGGAAAACCAGGTCGATAATGACATGGGCAACAAATACCTGGCCACTCGGTCGGAATGCGTTGGCCCCTACAAGCTGATGCGATGGAACCCCGCGGAAGTGGTAATACTTCAGGCGACCGATAATTACTGGGGAGAAGCACCGAAGCTCAAGCAGGTATTGATCCGCCATGTTTCGGAAGCGGGAACTCAACGGCTGCTGCTTGAAAAAGGTGACATCGACATTGCTCGTGATCTGACGCCAGAGGACCTGCGCGATCTCGAAACCCAGGACAAGGTGACCGCCTCACGCTCGTTGAAGCCCTCGCTATTCTACTGGAACTTCAACAATGCCGATCCGATCTTTGCCAACGAGAAGGTGCGCCTCGCGATGCGCTATCTCATTGACTACGAAGGTCTCGGCAAGACGGTAATCAACAATGTTGGCGTGCCGCGTGCGAGCTTCGTGCAGCTCGGTGCCTTCGGCGCGCTGGATGAGAAGGAAGGTCAGCCCTTCAAACTTGACGTTGAAAAGGCCCGCGAACTGCTGAAGGAAGCCGGTTACGAGAAGGGCTTCGAAACGACGATGTTTATCAGTACCGCGCCTTATGCAGCTCCGATTGCTCAGAGCATTCAGGACGCAGCCGCCAAGGTGGGTGTAAAAATCAAGATTGAGCGCATGGCCAATGCGCAATTGTTCAGCCGTATCCGGGGCCGCGAGTTCCAAACCTCGCTGATGGGCTGGCAGACCACCGTGCCGGATGCGCATGGCAATGCTTCGCGCCAGATTTTCAATCCCGACAACCGGGCTGAAGCCAAGCAGACCATGTATCCGAGTTGGCGTGCGAGCTATTTCAACGAGGCCGTCAACAAAAAGGTCGACGCAGCCTTGTTCGAGAAGGACGAGGCCAAGCGCAAGCAGATGTATATCGATCTGCAGAGAGAGATGATGGAGAAGGGCCCCCACGCCTTCATCTTCCAAATCTACAATGTTGCGGGCGTCAACAAGGCCATGAAGAATTGGAGCTGGAACGGCTTCCGCGTCTATTACGATCTGGCCGCAAAGTAAGGCGAATGGCGTTACCGGCGACTTCCTGGCAGTCGCCGGGCGTCTACTTCGATTTGATGGATGTCCGTATGGCCGCTTGTGGTTCGCAATGTGATCCCGGCCTGGTGTCCCGTTTCTCTCTTTCGGGAGTTTTCAGATGACGATGCACGAAATCATGGAAGACGTCGAGGAGGCCGACCGCGACAGGGAAGCCGGTCCGGTGCTTCAGTACCTCGCCGCCACAGCGCGCCTGATTGTTTCAGTGGTGATTACGCTTCTGGGACTGATCACGCTGACCTTTTTCATCAGCCGCCTTTTGCCACTCGATCCGGTCATCGCCATGCTGGGGGACAATGTTTCTCAGGAAGCCTATGACACGATGTATCGTAAGCTGGGTCTTGATCAGCCATTGATCGTGCAATACGGCCTATACCTCAAGAATGCGCTGATGTTCGATTTCGGCAATGCGTTGACTTCCGGCCGCCCGGTACTGGAAGATATTGCGCGCGTCTTCCCCGCCACCATCGAACTGGCGACTGTGGCAATCGTCATTGGTACCGCGCTTGGCATTCCGCTTGGTGTCTTCTCAGCCATGTATCGCAATTCGCCGCTTGACCATGCCGTTCGCATGGTCAGTCTGCTCGGCTATTCAACGCCAAACTTCTGGCTCGGCTTGATGGCGCTGCTGATCTTCTACGCCACGCTAGGTTGGATCGGTGGTCCGGGACGGATAGATTTCATCTACGAATACTCCGTCGAGCCGACGACCGGTTTCCTGCTTGTGGATAGTGCAATGCAGGGGCAGTGGGATGCATTTTGGAACGCCGTAAGCCATATCATCATGCCAGCCCTGATACTCGCGTTTGGCTCAATGGCTTACATCAGCCGCATGACGCGCGGCTTCATGATCGAGCAGCTCAATCAGGAATATATCATCACTGCGCGCGTCAAGGGATTGTCCTGGGCGCGCACGGTCTGGGGCCACGCATTTCGCAATGTCGCGGTTCAGGTCGTTACAGTCGTGGCGCTGTCTTATGCCTTCCTGCTGGAAGGGGCGGTGCTGACCGAGACCGTGTTCGCATGGCCAGGCTTCGGGCGTTACCTCACCAATGCGCTTCTGGCAGGCGACATGAACGCGGTTGTCGGCTGTACTCTTATTGTCGGCATTCTGTTCGTCGGTATCAACCTGATCAGCGATCTCCTGTATCGCGTTTTCGATCCCCGCACACGATAGGAAATTGCCGATGGACACGCACAACAGCACATCGCCAACTTCCGGTTCCCTGCGGGCCTGGCTGACCGCCTCCGTACCTACTTCTGCCTTTCAGGCCAATATTCAGCAGTTGCGCCGTTCCTGGTTCAAGCTGTTGGCCAACACATCCGCCGTCTTCGGCCTAGCAGTAATCGTGCTTTTGGTGTTGATCGCCATTTTTGCACCTTTGATCGCCACGCACGATATCGGAGCCAACAATCTCGCGAATCGCCTTCAACCACCGTCCTGGGAGCACTTCTTTGGCACGGACGAACTGGGTCGCGATATTTTCAGCCGGCTCGTCTATGGTTCGCGCATCACGCTTTACATCGTGACGCTGACTGCCATCATTGCGGCACCCATAGGTCTCGTCGTCGGCACCACCGCCGGCTATATGGGCGGCTGGGTCGATACGGCACTGATGCGCATAGTCGACATCTTCCTTGCCTTTCCCAGTCTGGTACTGGCGCTAGCCTTCGCTGCGGCACTTGGGCCAGGCATTGAAAATGCGGTTATCGCCATCTCGCTCGCCGCCTGGCCACCGATAGCGCGCCTTGCCCGTGCCGAAACACTGACCATTCGCTCGTCCGATTACGTCGCCGCGATACGTCTGCAGGGGGCTTCTACCATGCGGGTGATCGCTAAGCACGTCGTGCCAATGTGCATTCCCTCGGTGGTGATCCGCATCACACTCAACATGTCTTCGATCATTCTCACAGCCGCTGGTCTTGGCTTTCTCGGCCTTGGTGCGCAGCCGCCAAGCCCTGAATGGGGCGCGATGCTCTCCAGTGGGCGGGAATTCATGATGACCTCGTGGTGGCTTGCCGCCGTTCCCGGCACCGCAATCCTGCTCGCCAGCCTCGCCTTCAACCTTTTCGGTGATGGTTTGCGCGATGTGCTAGACCCCAGAAACGGATAAGATCCATGACAGAACCGTTGCTTGAAGTTGACGATCTTTGGGTGTCTTTTCCGGGTGCTGACCGCAACATCGATGTCGTTCGTGGTATCAGTTTTTCCATTGGTCGCGAAAAGGTTGGCATTGTGGGCGAATCCGGCTCCGGCAAATCGATGACCGGGCGCTCGATTCTCAAACTGACGCCAAAGATGGCCCAAATTCGCGCCAAGAGCCTCCGTTTTGGCGAGATCGACCTGCTGTCGGCTAGCGAACGCCAGATGCGCAGCGTGCGTGGCAACCGCATTTCAATGATCCTCCAGGACCCAAAATATTCACTCAATCCGCTGATCCGTATCGGTGATCAGATTATGGAAGCCTATCGGTTACACCATCGAGCGAAATCGACAGAGGCGCGACAAAAGACGATTGCTATGCTGGAGGCCGTGCACATTCGCGATCCTGAACGTGTCATGCGTCTGTTCCCGCACGAGATCTCCGGCGGTATGGGGCAGCGTGTGATGATCGCGATGATGTTGATCCCCGAACCGGACATGATCATTGCGGACGAGCCGACTTCAGCGCTCGACGTGACGGTGCGGCGCCAGGTTTTGACAGTTCTCGATGAACTGGTAAGCCGTTCAGGTACCGGGCTGATGTTTATCAGCCATGATCTCAATCTGGTGGCGGATTTCTGTGACCGGGTATTGGTCATGTATGCGGGGCGCATCATGGAAGATCTGCCAGCCAAGGAACTGCACAAGGCGCGTCACCCCTATACACAGGCGCTGCTGGCGAGCCTTCCTCGGCTGGACCAGCCGGTCGATATGCTGAAGGTGCCGGAACGGGAGAAGAGCTGGCTCACCGAGCCGACGTTGGTTGGAGGAGTTTCATGACACATGCAGCCAACTCTCCATTCGTGAATGTTTCGAACCTTTCCATCAGTTTTGGCAAAGGACGCAAGCGCGCCACAGTTGTCAGGAAGGCGCAATTTCATATCGAGCGCGGCGAAGCCTATGGGCTGATCGGCGAATCTGGTTGTGGCAAGTCCACAATCCTGCGCGCTCTCGCAGGTCTCATTCCGCACTATCAAGGAGACTTTTTCTTTGACGGACAAAGAATGGGCTGCGAGCGCGATAAAGCGTTTTTCCGTCGTGTTCAGATGGTCTTCCAAGACCCCTATGCCTCACTGCACCCGCGCAAGCAGGTACACAAGGTGCTGGCGGAATCGCTTGCTATTCACGGCATGGATCACAGGGACGAGCGCATTCGTGACGTATTGCAAGCGGTCGGTCTCGGTCCAAGCTTTCTCTATCGCTATCCGCATGAACTGTCTGGCGGTCAACGCCAGCGCGTCGCGATAGCGCGTGCGCTTATCATCGAGCCGGATGTACTGCTTCTCGATGAACCGACATCTGCGCTCGATGTTTCGGTGCAGGCGGAAATTCTCAATCTGCTCAAAGTGCTGCGCCGGGAACGCAATCTCACCTACCTGATGGTTTCGCACGATCTCGCTGTGGTGGCGCATATCTGCCAGCGCGTCGGGGTCATGCATAAGGGTATCATTCTGGAAGAACTGACGGCGGACGATCTTCGTCACTCACGCGCCAAGGCCAAATACACGCAGGAATTTCTGCAGGCTAGCGTGGAAGCTGTCGCACATAATTAAGCTAGGGAAGTACGAATATGAACTATCATTCGGTAGCCAATCCTGGACCGGAATGGGAACGCTTGCAGAATCCTGCTGCAGCGGGTTGGTCGGTGGCTGGACTTCGTGCTGTTGGTTCTTGCGCGGATCAACAGGAAACCGACGCGTTGATGGTCGTTCAAGGTAACAAGATCGTCTACACCTATGGCGACATCACACACAAATATCTCTGCCACTCCATTCGCAAGAGTATCCTTGCCGCACTGATGGGGCAGGATGTGGCCGATGGAACCATCGATCTTAGCCTAACGCTGGAGCAGCTGGGCATTGACGACAATGAAGGCTTGAGCGAAGTCGAGAAGCAGGCAACGGTTTATGATCTCCTGACCGCGCGTTCGGGCATCTATCATCCTGCGGGCTACGAGACGCCCTGGATGCGGATGATCAAGGAAAAGCGCCACTCCCATGCGCCAGGAACCTTCTGGTGTTATAACAACTGGGATTTCAATGCGCTTGGAACTATTTTCGAACAGCTTACGGGCAAGACCGTGCATCAGGCTTTCGATGAACATATCGCTAAACCGCTCGGGCTTGAGGATTTCAGGTTGGACGGCGAAAAACCGGATGGTTGGCATGATCGATTTACGGAAAGCCAGCATGCCGCTTACCCGTTCCGTCTGTCCACACGTGATCTAGCTCGCTTCGGCCAGCTTTATCTGCGCAATGGTCGCTGGAATGGTGCATTCGTTCTACCTGAAGGCTGGGCGCAGGAGTGTGTGATGCCTTATTCTCATGCCGGTGCCCGCGGGGCCTATGGCTATATGTGGTGGCTGGAGCGTGACGGCGTCTTCTTCCCCGGTGTGGTTACACCGAAAGGCAGCTATGCAGGCTTCGGTGCGGGCGGTCACTTCTGTATCGTATTGCCCGCGCTCGACATGGTGATTGTGCATCGAGTGGATACCGATGTTGCTGGCCGGCAGCTGAACCGGCACAAGTTCGGGCGTCTCCTGAAACTCATTCTTGATGCTTTTCAGGGGTAACGTCATGCAGCGGGAGGAGATGACGGTCGCGCTCGCGATAGCTTTAGCTTGTGCAAAGCCGATTATAAGCATCGATGCACGAAAACTGGCATGCGACGCCATATTGGATACGTTGGCCTGCATGGTGGCCGGTCGCGGCGACGACAGCACCAAAAGCGTTGCTAAAGCCTTTGCAGAGTTCAGCGCCGGTGGAACTGCCTTGTCGGTTACGGGAGGGACAGGCAGCCCGATGTTTGCTGCACTGGTCAACGGTACGGCAGCGCATGCACTGGATTTTGATGATAATTTCCTGCCCGGCATGAGCCATGCTTCGGCAGTGATCGTCCCCGCCATCGTGGCGCTGGCCGATTTGGATAAAACAACGGGGCGTCGCTTGATTGACGCCTATCTGGCCGGGCTGCAGGCACAGGCGCTGGTGGGCGAGGGCTTGGGACAGGCACATTACACAGCTGGCTGGCATGGGACATCCACTGTGGGGAGCATCGGGACGGCTGTCGCGACTGCCCATATGCTTGGTCTCGATGTTACGGCGACGGCACAGGCGATAACCATCGCTGCCAGTTTTGCATCCGGTACCAAGGGCCAGTTTGGTACGCTGATCAAGCCGTTTCATGCGGGTATGGCCGCGCGTAATGCGGTTGAGGCCGCGTTGCTCGCAAAAGCCGGAATGCAGGCACGGCACGATATTTTGGAAGGTGAGCAGGGCATTCGTGAGCTATTTGCAGGGGATCCACGTCTCGGCTGGAATATCGAAGCCATCCTCTCCGATAAGCCGCATGTCATTGAAACGGTCGGTGTCATGCCGAAACGGCATCCTTGCTGTGGGTCCACCCATATGACCGTTGATGCATTGCTTGATCTTAAGGGAGAGCACGAATTTGATGCCGAGGATATCTGGGCTGTGAATACATTGGTTGGGATCGCGAACTATCGCAACCTTGCCTACACGCAGCCGGTCGACCAGATGCAGGCACGCTTCTCCATGCAATATTGCGTCGCACGCGCTCTGCGGCAGGGATACCTGACTCTCGCAGATTTCACCCCAGAGGCCGTGGATACTTTCCGACATGATCCACTGATCAATGCTATTACCATGCGCAGCTATTCAGGAGAAGAAGAACGGGCATCCGCGGAAAAACTGCCGCACGTCGTAACTGTTACACTGAAAAACGGTTGTGTATTGCAAGGGGCTCGCAGCTTCGCCGTTGGTACCCTGCAGCAACCGTTCAGCGTCGATGACCGTGCGCGAAAATTCCTCGATTGTTGCGCGACAATTCCTGCCGCCGATCGGATCTATAGGGATCTGGGCGATCTGGACGACAAAGAGAACCTGAAAACTATTGCAGCGCTTTTCCCCTGGCTCTGATGTTTTAACCGGACGCAGGACTTCCGGCGTCGTGGCCATTTTTCTGGGCAACCAGTTGCGAGGCACGGCGCCAGAGGAGTTCGGCCTGCTTGTTCCTGAATTGGGGTGTTCGGTAAACGCGGATATCAATCAACAGATCGGTGTCGGTTTCACCGGCGCGGACCAGCACGCCACGCTTGAGTTCATCATCGACAAGGCTTTCCGGTATCCATGCAACACCATGTCCGGAAACCGCCATTGCCTTGAGCGCAACAGACATTCCGTTTTCATAAACCGTGTTCAATTCGAACCCATGTTTCTCAAACAGCCAGGGCAATGCGAGAGAAAAGAACGAGTTGCCACGATAGCTGAGAAAGTCGATCGGCAACGACTTTTCCTTAAGGCTATGAAGGGCTTGTCCATTCGGGGCAGGAGCGGAGACGGGGATGACCCTTTCGGTGCCAAGCGCCAGAAACGGATAACCACTGAGATCATCCATCTGCGGAACTGCCGGATGCGCATAAGTCAGAAAGAAGTCGCAATGTCCGCTGACAAGCGTGGAAATATTTCCGACGAATGATGAATGCGGATCGGCAAAACGAGCGCGGAATGACACGCCGGCGGCTTCAATCTGCGCCATCCAGTGCGGAAAGAACGTGAGTGACAGCGTATTGAGTGTAGCAAAAGAGATGATTTCCCACGATGCGCTGTAACCATCGCTGACGGTCTTACGGGCGGTAAGCAGCATTTCAAGAGCATCGTGTGCTCGCGGAAGAAAACATTCTCCCGCCTTCGTCAAGCCAATAGGATTCGAAGAACGATCGATTAGGGGTAGACCAATCCAGTCCTCCAGTTGCTTGATGCGTTTGCTGAGGGCGGACTGTGTAATATTGCGGTCACCTGCCGCGCGGGAATAGCTCCTGTGCTCTGCAAGACTGACGAAATCTTCAAGCCATTTCAGTTCCATAGTCTGCACCGATGCATCAGATAAGCAAAAGTTTCCAACCTCATCTATAACGCGAACTGATTGGATTGAGGTAGACTTCATCTGATGTTTTCGATCAAACAGTGATCTGGATGATAGCGGGCCGCCTGTTCATTCTACATCGTATCGCGGACGCGCTCCCACGCTTTCGTCAAATGGCGCCCCAGAACCTCGGAGAGCCGTTCCGCATTGCGGGCTTCGAGAGCCGTGATCATTTCTTCATGCTCGGAGACGGCTGCGGCCCATTTCTCCGCGCCCTCATGCCCCACAAAGCGGATGCGCTTCAACCGCGTCTGCAGCATCTGGTGAATATCCGCGAGCGTTGGATTTCTGGCAAGACGGACAATGGCCAGATGTATCTGCTGGTTGAGCTTGTAATATTGCAGGCGGTCAGAGTGTTTGTAACGCTCGATCATTTCATCATGCAGTGCTCGAACCTCTCCGATTTCCCGGTCGGTTGCCAGTTCGCAGGCAAGTTTTCCAGCAAGCTCTTCCAAGGCGCGCAGGACTGTAAGCATGTCCTTTACATCGGTCGCACTGAACCGTTTCACAACGGCGCCGCGGCTTGGAACTAGTTCCACTAGACCTTCGCTGGCCAGATACTTGATCGCCTCACGCAGTGGCGTCCGCGATACCCCCAGCTGTTCGCCAAGCTGACCTTCATGCAGGCGGGTGCCCGGTTCCAGCTGCCCTTCGATGATCATATCGCGCAGATGGTTGACGAGCATATCGTGCAAAGCAGTGCGGCGGAACGCCTGTGAGCCGTTATCGGACTGCTCGGTTTTCTGAATTTCGTCCATCGACCTTTTTTCTCAAAGAGTGAGCTCGAATCCCATCTCACCGTCTGACGCGAAGATGGCTGGCCCGCTCTCAACCGTCAATAAAAAATGCTGCATACAGAATACAAAATGCTTGCGCCTCCACTAAGACTGACATATGCATGCTGCATACAGAATGCAGACGAGGAGGATGCTAATGACTGCCACTGGCGCTGAACCGAGCGTGATTGCGCTTGCAATGGGGGATCCAGCCGGTATCAGTCCCGAGCTGACGGCACGTCTTCTGGCCCTGCCGGATGTCAACAAAGAAGCGCATCTCATCGTTTTCGGGGATCGTCGTATTCTAAATGAAGGCGCGCGCGTCGCGGGTGTCGAACTTGATCTGCAGGATGCCAATATCGAAAATGCGCCTGGCATGCCGGTGGGCAAGCATGTCTTCGTCGACCTGGAGAATCTCGATCCGAAGGATGTCGTGCGTGGCGAGGCCACATTGGTTGGAGGAACTTTCGCGACCCACAACTTTCGCACCGCATTGAAGTTTGCCGAGGCAGGTCACGCGCAGGCCGTTTGCTTCACGCCTTTCAACAAGCAGGCCATGCGGTTTGCATATCCAGGCTACGACGACGAAATCCGCTTTGTTGCCGATGTGCTGAACTTCACGGGCAAGGTGCGGGAATTCAACGTTCTGGAGAAGGTTTGGAATGCGCGCGTAACGTCGCATATTCCGCTCAAGGACGTAGCCTCGACCCTGACTGTCGAAGGAATTCTGGCTGAGCTCGAACTGGCTTGGGCCTGCCTGAAAAAGGCGGGATATGACAACCCGAAGATTGCAGTAGCCGGGCTCAATCCGCATGCCGGTGACGGAGGCAGCTTTGGGATGGAAGAAATCGACATCATTGAGCCGGCGGTAAAGGCTGCCGAGGCCAAGGGGTTCGATGTGGATGGGCCCTTTCCGGCGGACACGGTGTTCCTGCGTGCCCTCAAGGATGGCTTCCAGGCGGTACTGACAATGTATCACGACCAGGGGCAGATTGCGATGAAGCTTATGGGCTTCGACAAGGGCGTGACGATGATGGGCGGATTGCCATTTCCGCTTTGCACGCCTGCCCACGGCACAGCCTATGATATTGCCGGGAAGGGGATTGCGGATGTGGGAGCTACGCGCGAAGCGATCCTGCTTGCCGCACGGATGGCGAAAAGAGCCAAAGCGCTTCCGAGCGCTGCCTGATTGCTGACATTTTGATGCTATCGGCATGGGGGGAGGGCCCATGCCGTTTAACTGGGAGGATAGACCATGAAGAAGTCTTTGCGCATTGCATGCCTCGCCGCAGGGGCGGCGGTAGTTGCCTCGTCTGTGCACGCATTCGAGCCGACGCGTCCTGTGGAATTTGTCGTAACCGCCGGACCGGGCGGGGGAACTGATATTTTCGCGCGCACAATTCAGTCGATCATCGGCAAGTATGAGCTGATGAGCGCGCCAATCGTCGTCACGAACAAGGGGAGTGCGGGCGGAGCCGAAGGCTTTGTCTATACTGCTGGTTACAAGGGTGATCCGTATAAGCTCGCTTTCGGCACCAACAACGCCTATCTTTTGCCGGTGCGCGCCAAGGTTCCTTACAAATCGGACGATTTGATACCCGTTTCAGCCCTTGCCGCAGACGAGTTCATCCTTTGGGTCAGCGGAAAATCCGATTTCAAGACCGCCGCAGAGTTTATCGCCAAGGCGAAGGATGATGCGGGTATGAAGGTTGGTGGAAGCCAGTCCAAAGACGTTGACCAGATTCTTACATCCATGATCAACGATGCCACCGGTTCGAAACTCGGCTACATTCCGTTCAAAAGCGGTGGTGAAGCGGCCGTCCAGCTCGCAGGGGAGCACATCGCCGCCAATGTCAACAATCCGAGCGAAAATCTCGGTCAATGGCAGGCCGGAATGGTAAAGCCCCTTTGTGTCTTCAAGAGCGAAAAGCTCAAGGGGGAGGGAAAGGTGGCTGGCGATATGGGATGGAGCGACATTCCGACCTGCATGGAAGCGGGGATCGCAATCGAAAATTACTCGATGCCGCGCACAGTGTGGCTGCCAGCCGGTGTCGATCAGGAAGTCGTCGACTACTATGCAGGGGTACTCAAAAAGGTTTCCGAAACACCTGAATGGGCGAAGTACCTTGCGGATAGTTCGCAATCTGCCGCCTATATGAGCGGAAACGACCTTTCCTCCTTTATCAAGAATGATGAAACGGCGGTAACGGCGGTGCTCAAGCGCGAAGGCTGGCTGGCCAACTGACGTTTTGGGCATTTGTGCAGGTGCCGCTGGCGCCTGCATCTTCCATCGAAGGAGCTCATCACATGAGTGAAAATGGCGACGGCGGATTTTCCCGCTTCTCCGTTGAGGCGGGCGTGGCTCTCCTCACGGGCGCGCTGGGGGCCGCAGTTTGTTACGGGGCGCAGCAGGCTGGCACAGGCTGGACGGAAATGGGGCCGGATGCGGGTTACTTTCCGTTCTATATCGGCCTGCTTATCCTGTTCGGAAGCGCGGTTAACCTCGTTGTGGCATTTGTAAAACATCGCGGTAGCGGAGAAGTCTTCGTTGAGCTCTCCCGGCTGAAACCGGTTCTCGGTTTCGCTGTGCCGCTGGTTGCCTTCGCTGCCATATCGACGGTTCTCGGCCTTTATATCGGCACCGCCCTCTACATCGCTGGAGCGATGATGTTTCAGGGGCGCTACAGGTGGTGGGCTTCATTGCCAGCCGGTATTGCCGTTTCCCTCTTCTTTTTCGTCATTTTTGAAATCGGATTCAAGGTTCCACTCCTTAAAGGTCCGGTCGAGGCTTTCTTCGGGATTTATTGATACCGGAAAGTCCGATGTCTTTGGAGGAAAGACATGGAAAACTTCAGTCTCCTGATGGATGGCTTCGCCCACATACTCAGTTTCAATCATGTTCTGCTGATGATGCTGGGGGTGACGCTTGGAATTCTGGTCGGTGTCCTGCCGGGATTGGGCGCGCCCAATGGCGTTTCCCTGCTTTTGCCGCTGACATTCACGATGGACCCGATCTCCGCGATTATTCTGCTCTCGTGCATGTATTGGGGGGCATTGTTCGGTGGGTCGACAACGTCCATTCTGTTCAACATTCCGGGGGAACCTTCGTCCGTAGCCACCACTTTCGACGGCTATCCGATGGCGAAGGCCGGACATGCGAGCCGCGCGCTGACGCTGGCATTCGTCTCGGCTGGGATCGGCGCACTGGCTGGCGTGGTGATGATTACACTGCTCTCAAGTTGGGTCGCCAATTTCGCCCTGCGGTTTTCATCCCCGGAATATTTCGCTGTTTATTTTCTGGCTTTCGCCAGTTTCATATCCATGGGCGCGCAATCGCCGTTCAAGACGCTCGTTTCCATGATGATTGGCTTCGCCTTTGCTTCCGTAGGTATGGACACGATCTCCGGCAATCTGCGTCTGACATTCGACATACCGGAACTTATCAAGGGTATCTCCTTCTTAATCGCGGTGATGGGCCTGTTCGGGATTGGTGAATTGTTGCTGACGACGGAGGAGGGGCTTCGTTTCGACGGTATCAAGGCGCGGGTGCGTCTTGGCGAGATCGGGCGCACTCTTCTCGAATTGCCGCGCTATTGGTTTACGCTCGCTCGTTCCACGCTGATCGGCATCTGGATGGGTATAACCCCCGCAGGACCAACCGCTGCATCCTTCATGAGCTACGGGGTGGCTCGCCGTTCTGCACGGGACAAATCGAAGTTCGGCAAAGGCGATCCTCGCGGGATCGTCGCGCCGGAAACCGCCGACCATTCTGCTGGCACATCCGCCCTTCTCCCCATGCTGGCACTGGGCGTGCCGGGGTCGGCAACCGCTGCCGTGATGATGGGTGGGCTGATGATCTGGGGGCTCACTCCGGGTCCGACATTGTTCACGGATCGTCCGGATTTCGTCTGGGGTCTGATTGCCTCCATGTATCTCGGCAACATTGTCGCCGTCATTCTGGTGATTGCGACCGTGCCGCTCTACGCATCTATTCTGCGCGTGCCGTTCTCGATCATTGGTCCGATCATTGTCGCGGTCATTTTCTCCGGCGCTTATCAGGTTGCCAACTCGATAACCGATGTCTGGCTGGTGATCGCATTCGGTGTGCTGGGCTACATCTTCAAGAAGCTCGATTATCCGCTGGCGCCTTTGGTTCTCGCCATGGTTCTCGGCGACAAGGCAGAAGATGCATTCCGCCAGTCGATGATGATGTCCGGCGGTCAGCTCTCGATATTCTGGTCGAATGGCCTGGTTGCCTCGTTGATGACGCTCGGCGTCTTCCTGCTGGTCTCCCCAGCCCTATTCTGGGCAATCGGCAGGCTGCGGAACCGCAAGCCCCAGGTTCCCTCCGGCAATGGCAATGTGGCCTGATCCCGATGGATGATGCAAAAAAACAGGAATGCAAGTTGAAACAGACAACTTCCAAATGGACACGCGAAACCTGGCCAATTGCAGCGGCGATGATCCAGTATCCCAATATGCTGCCGGATGGCAGTTCGGTGCAGGATCAGTCGGCGGAAGATTGGGCTTGCACCTTGTCCGATGTTGCGGACGCAGGTTTTACGGAACTTGACCCGACAGACAGCTGGCTGCGGCTCGCTGATTTGTCGCCTGCACGCCTCGCTGAATTCATGACCGTTGCCAAATCGCTAGGCTTCACCATTCCTGCAATTTCGACTTCACGGCGCAGTGTGATCGACGCCCAGCGCGGCGATGAATATCTGGCCTATGGGCATCGAGTTATCGACACGGCGAAAGAGATCGGCGCGGGCAGCGTTTCCTTCGGATTGTTTGAACCGCTGACGAATGCACAGAAACAGGCATTGTGGTTCTGGACGGTTGACGGGGCGAAGAACCCGGACGATCCGGCTGTCTGGAAAAAGGCCGTGGAGCGAATTCGCGAACTCGGACGCCATGCGGAGGAGCTCGATATAGAGCTTTCGCTTGAAATGTATGAGGATACTTATCTTGGCACTGCGGACAGTTCAGTTCGTTTTGTCGAGGAAGTCGGTCTCGACAATGTCGGGATCAATGCCGATCTGGGCAATCTCATTCGTCTGCACCGTCCGGTCGAGCATTGGCAGCAGATGATGGAAAAGGTGGCGCCTTACGCAAAGTTCTGGCACGTCAAGAACTACACCCGCACTGAAGATCCCGCATCGGGTGTAATCGTCACGCATCCGGCTCCGCTTGAAAGCGGCATCATCAATTATCGCGCCGCGATCGGAATGGCGCTGGATCACGGATTTGCCAGCCCGTTTTTATGTGAACATTATGGTGGCGACGGGCTTTCCGTTTCGGCTACAAATCGTGACTATCTGCGCCGCATCCTGCCACGCGGCTAATGACCCAGACCAAGGACTGTTTCAATGACGACGATTTTCGACGCGCCGGAGGAGTTTGCCTCGACCGCTCTTGCCGGGTTTGCCAGTATCTATAACCGCTATGTTCGCCACGTGCGGGGCGGCGTTGTTCGCTCGACAAAGGTACCTCAAGGCAAGGTCGCTGTGGTTGTGGGGGGCGGCTCCGGCCATTACCCGGCGTTTGCCGGATATGTGGGACCGGGTCTAGCCGATGCAGCTGTTGCTGGCGACGTATTCGCCTCACCTTCGACAGCGGCAGTAGCCCGCGTCTGCCGCCAGGCGCATAAGGGCGGTGGTATTCTTCTGGGCTTTGGTAATTATGCAGGCGATGTCCTCAATTTCGGCGTTGCCGCCGAGCGCCTGCGTGCCGAAGGGATCGACGTACGCATCCTGCCGGTAACGGACGATGTGGCCAGCGCTCCGGCGAATATGCACGAAAAGCGGCGCGGCATTGCTGGCGATCTGGTCGTGTTCAAGATTGCTGGCGCGGCTGCCGAAGCCGGTCTGTCCCTGGATGAGGTCGAACGGCTGTCGCGTCAGGCCAACGCGAACACTGTCTCCTTTGGCGTTGCCTTCAAAGGCTGCACATTGCCTGGCGCTCCACATCCGCTCTTCACCGTACCGGAAGGCCAGATGGCGCTTGGTCTCGGCATTCATGGCGAACCAGGAATCAAGGAAGAGGCGATCCTGCCTGCCTCCGGTCTGGCAAGCCTGTTGGTGGAGAAGCTTCTGGCGGAGCGTCCGGAAGGAACGCAAAGGGTTGGCGTTATCCTGAACGGCCTCGGTGCGACAAAATATGAAGAGCTGTTTGTCTTGTGGACGGCGATCGCGTCGCTTCTGCAAAAATTCGGTCTTGATATTGTGGCACCGGAAGCGGGTGAATTTGTTACCAGTCTCGATATGCAAGGGTGCTCACTGACACTCCTGTGGCTCGATGAAGAACTCGAGCGCTATTGGACGGCAGCTTGCGATACCCCGGTTCTTCGTCGCGGCGCAGCCATTGCAGTCGAACCCGCTGACGATATCATCGCCAATGAGGATGCAGCCCCGGTTTTTGCCCAGGCGGATGAGGCAGGACGAGCAGGGGGTGCCTGCATTCAAGCTATTCTGCACACCGTCGGTGACGCACTGGTTGAAGCCGAAGAAGAGCTGGGCCGCATTGATGCCTTTGCCGGCGATGGCGATCACGGGCAGGGTATGCGACGCGGCTCCGCGGCTGCAAGGGAGGCTGCGGATCAAGCCGTGAAAGCTGGAGCCGGGTCCGCAAGCGTATTGGCTGTAGCCGGTGACGCTTGGGCAGATCGAGCCGGAGGAACATCCGGAGCGCTATGGGGGCTTCTGCTGCGCTCATGGAGCACAGAACTGTCCGACAATGGCAGCATTGATGATGGAGCAGTCGTTCGCGGCGGCAGGCGCGCGCTCGATGCCGTCACCACGCTTGGCCGGGCCAAACCCGGCGACAAGACATTGGTGGATGCTTTCGTGCCTTTTGTGGAGACGCTCGAAAATGAGTTTGCAGCAGGTGTTCGGCTGGCGGATGCATGGAATAAAGCTGCCGATATAGCAAAGGCAGCAGCCGAAGCGACGGCGCCTCTGGCCCCGAAACTCGGCCGCGCAAGGCCGCTTGCCGACAAGAGTATCGGTCATCCGGACGCGGGAGCCATTTCGCTGGCGCTGGTTGCAAAAGTCATTGGTCGGAAACTGAAGGGCTGAATGCTCAGTCCAGCGGGCCAGTTTCAAACTGGTCCGCCTTATGTACTCGGTAAAGGTCTGGAAAGCGGTCAGCCCGGAAGAATCTGGTAGTAAAAGTCGAGTTTTCCCGGCTTCGAGTGTGCCACAAGCATCACGAGTTTTTGCCGGTCGAACAGGCGAAACCAATCTTCCCATTCGACGATTTCAAGACCGCCCGCGTCCAGCGGGCGTTCGACATCGGCGACAAACTCTGGTTCGAAAACAATTCGCAAGACCGGCGCAGCATCGGGACCTATGGAGGTGCTGACAAATGCCGGATTTCCGTTGCGAGCAGCCACCCAGTCGCGAATGGCTTCATGGGTGTCGAGAGTGATCATTTCACTCATAGAGAGCATTCCTCCGGTTGTTACGATGAAGTCCGACGCCATCAGGGACAGGGAAATGCCGTCCCTGTCCCGCTTGTCATGTCCTATCAGATAGGCCTCTTTGGCGTTCCGGAAAGGCGATGCTCCGTTCACTTTCTTCGTGAATCTGCAATCGGGGTAAAATCTTTCAGTTCATCCTGTTGACGACGGCTTTGCGTTCATTCATGTCGTAAACCGACTATTCGCTGTTACAGCTTGGAAATCCCCAAAATGACTGAACGTCTCTCCCTCGCTCGCGACCGCATCAATGTTCTTCTGCTGGAAGGCATTAACCAGACGGCCGTCGATTACTTCAAAGCCTCCGGTTACACCAATGTCACGCATTTGCCGAAGGCGCTGGATAAGGCCGATCTGATCGAAGCGATTTCGTCAGCGCATATTGTCGGTATTCGTTCCCGCACGCAGTTGACCGAAGAGATTTTTGCTGCGGCTAACCGCTTGATAGCAGTCGGCTGCTTCTCCGTCGGGACCAACCAGGTTGAACTGAAAGCAGCCCGCAAGCGCGGCATTCCGGTCTTCAATGCACCATTTTCGAACACCCGTTCGGTGGCGGAACTGGTGATTGGCGAAATCATCATGCTGATGCGTCGGATCTTCCCGCGTTCGGTCTCTGCGCATGCAGGCGGTTGGGATAAGACGGCAACCGGCAGCCGCGAAGTGCGCGGCAAGACGCTGGGTATTGTAGGCTATGGCAATATCGGTTCGCAGGTCGGCAATCTGGCTGAGAGCCTCGGCATGACGGTCCGCTATTTCGACACTTCCGACAAACTGCAATATGGCAATGTCAAACCGGCTGCGAGCCTTGATGAGTTGTTGAAGATTTCGGACGTCGTCAGCCTGCACGTACCGTCGAACAAATCGACTTCGAAGCTGATTACCGAAGCAAAACTGCGGAAGATGAAAAAGGGCGCTTTCCTCATCAATAATGCTCGCGGTACGGTTGTCGATCTGGAGGCTCTGGCGAAGGTCCTGCAGGAAGGCCACCTCGCAGGTGCTGCCATCGACGTGTTCCCGGTTGAACCAGCCTCCAACAACGACAAATTCGTTTCGCCCATTCAGGGACTGGAAAACGTCATTCTCACGCCGCATATCGGTGGATCGACGGAAGAAGCGCAGGAACGTATCGGTTTGGAAGTCACCCGAAAACTGGTCGAATATTCCGATGTCGGCTCTACCTTGGGTGCCGTCAACTTCCCGCAGGTGCAGTTGCCGCCGCGCCCGACGGGTACGCGTTTCATGCACGTGCATGAAAACCGCCCCGGCATTCTCAACAGCCTCGTGAATGTTTTCTCGACACATAACATCAATATCGCCAGTCAGTTTCTGCAGACCGATGGCGAAGTGGGTTATCTTGTTATGGAAGCTGACGGCGTCGGCGACGCCAGCGAAACGGTCTTGCAGGCCATTCGCGAAATTCCAGGCACCATTCGTGCGCGTTTGCTCTATTGATCTATTTCGCAGCGCTAACTATCGCTGGCGCTGCGATTTCTCATAACGTTTGACGAGGCGGTCGCGGCGCAATCGCGAGAGGCGCTGTATCCAGAAAATACCGTCAAGCTGGTCTATTTCATGCTGATGGCAAACGGCGAGCAGGCCTTCCGATTCCTCGGTTTGCTCGTTCCCGTCGAGGTCCTGATAGCGGATTTTGATGCGGGCGTGGCGTTCGACCTCATCGACAACGCCCGGCATGGAAACGCTACCTTCCTGATGATGGATCTTTTCTTCTGAAGCCCAGAGGATTTGCGGGTTCACATAGAATTTCGGGCCTGCTTCAGGCAGTTCCAGAACCACCAAACGCATTGCAATACCGATATGCGGCGCGGTGATCCCGATGCCCGGGGCTGCTCGCATCGTGTCGAGGAGATCGGTTCCCAGTTCCTGCAAAGCGCTGTCGAACAGGGTGACAGGATCGGCTACGGCACGCAGCCGTTTATCCGGATAGCTTACAATCGGGCGAACAGTCATCGGGCCTCACAATGTGCCGCGGATTACACGCTTATCCGCATGCGCTCTTTGGTCGATTTTCATCGTGACTTGCAAACATTATTGCAGGGAGACGATCACAATCCCCGTGCAATAACGAGACGTTGTACGTCGCTCGTGCCTTCGTAAATCTGGCATACGCGAACATCACGATAAATGCGCTCAACCGGATAATCAGCCAGATACCCGTAACCGCCGTGAATCTGGATTGCGGCGGAGCAGACCTGTTCGGCCATTTCCGAAGCGACAAGTTTGGCCATCGAAGCTTCCGTCAAACAGGGTTTGCCTGCTTCACGCAATGCGGCTGCATGCAGCACCATCTGCCGGGCCGCCTCAATTTTTGTCGCCATATCCGCGAGCCGGAACGCGACCGCTTGATGCTCGATGATCGGCTTGCCGAATGTAACGCGTTCCCTGGCATAAGCACGCGCGGCTTCAAATGCGGCGCGGGCCAACCCGACTGACTGTGCGGCGATACCGATGCGCCCGCCTTCCAGATTGGCAAGCGCAATCTTGTAGCCCTGGCCCTCTTCACCCAGCCGGTTTTCCACCGGAATGCGCATGTTTGTGAAAGCGAGCGCACATGTATCAGACGAATGCTGGCCGAGCTTGTGTTCGACTGAAACGACCTCATAACCCGGTGTATCGGTCGGCACGATGAAAGCCGAGATGCCTTTCTTGCCAGCCGATGGATCGGTAACGGCAAACACGATCACTACGCTGCCATTCTTGCCCGACGTGATGAACTGTTTGGAACCATCGATCACATAATGATCACCATCGCGGCGTGCACGGGTTTTGAGCGCGGAGGCATCGGAACCGGCTTGGGGTTCGGTCAATGCGAACCCGCCAATCCATTCGCCAGACGCCATTTTGGGCAAAAACCGCTGTTTCTGCTCTTCGGTGCCGAAACGGAGGATGGGAACGCAGCCGACCGATGAATGGACCGAAACGATGGTCGAACATGCCCCATCGCCGGCCGCGATCTCTTCCAGCGCCAGCGCATAGGCAACCGTACCGAGATCGGAGCCGCCCCATTCTTCCGACACCAGCATTCCGAGAAAGCCAAGCTCTCCCATTTCGCTGAGTTCTGCGCGCGGAAAGGCGTGCTCCCTGTCGCGTGCGGCAGCACCCGGCGCAAGCCGTTCCTGTGCGAACTGCCGGGCAGCTTCGCGAATCTGCTCCTGCGTATCGTTCAAGAGCATCAGACAATCCTCTCAATGCCTACGGCGGTGGCCTCGCCACCGCCCAAACAGATGCCAGCCACGCCGCGCTTCAGGCCATGGGTTTCGAGGGCTGAAAGCAGGGTCACAAGAATGCGGGCACCCGACGCGCCGATTGGATGGCCAAGGGCGCAGGCGCCACCATGAATATTGACCTTGTCGTGCGGAAGATCGAGATCGCGCATGGCAGCCATGGCGACAACTGCAAAGGCCTCGTTGATCTCAAAAAGATCGACATCACTCAGGTTCCAGCCGATCTTTTCCGAAAGCTTGCTTATCGCGCCGATGGGGGCAGTTGGATAAAGGTTCGGCTTGTCGGCATGGGTGGCATGGCCGACCAGAACGGCGCGCGGGGTGAGCCCGCGCTTTTCCGCCTCCGATGCGCGCATGAGAATGAGTGCAGCTGCCCCATCCGAGATCGAGGAGGAATTGGCGGCCGTCACAGTGCCACCGTCGCGAAATGCCGGGCGAAGGGTCGGTATCTTGTCCAGTTTCGCCTTGCCGGGCTGCTCGTCAATCGAAACTTCAACTTCGCTGCGCCCAGCCTTCACGGTGACGGGCGTGATTTCGGCGGCGAAAAGCCCATCCTTGATAGCATTCTGCGCACGCGTCAGTGAGGCAATGGCGAATTCATCCTGAGCTTCACGGGTGAATTGATAGGCTTCCGCGCAATCTTCGGCAAAGGTGCCCATGAGACGGCCTTTGTCATATGCGTCTTCAAGCCCGTCAAGGAACATGTGGTCGAGAATCTGGCCGTGTCCCATACGATACCCGCCACGTGCCTTGGGCAGCAGATAGGGGGCATTGGTCATGCTTTCCATGCCGCCTGAGACGATCACATTGGCGGAACCCGCGAGGAGAAGATCATGGGCGAGCATGGTCGCCTTCATGCCGGAGCCGCACATCTTGTTGATGGTCGTCGCGCCAGTGGAAACGGGTATTCCGGCTTTGATCGAAGCCTGACGCGCCGGAGCCTGTCCCTGACCGGCGGGCAGAACGCAGCCCATATAGACGTCTTCGACCGCTTCTGGCGCAAGCCCCGCTCCTGCAAGTGCGCCACGAATGGCCGCGGCACCGAGGTCTGTAGCCTGAGCGCTGGCAAAATCGCCCTGAAAGCCACCCATGGGAGTACGGGAAGCACCGACAATGACAATGGGATCGCTGTTGGACATGATCGTTCCTCGTTGGTTTTTTCCGTACGCAATTCCGGACGGAAAACCGGTTTCCACTTTTCCTGGAATGGCTTTATTTTGCTGCCATGCGAAGTGCACCATCCAGGCGGATGACTTCACCGTTGAGCATCTGGTTTTCCACGATATGGCGGGCAAGAGCCGCATATTCTTCCGGACGCCCCAGCCGAGGCGGGAAGGGCACGGATGCACCAAGCGCATCCTGCACTTCCTGCGGCATGCCGGCCATCATCGGCGTGGCGAAAATTCCCGGTGCGATGGTCATGACCCGAATGCCGTGACGCGCAAGTTCGCGGGCGACCGGCAAGGTCATCGCAGCAACGCCGCCCTTGGAAGCGGAATAGGCAGCCTGACCGATCTGGCCGTCAAAGGCTGCAACCGATGCGGTGTTGATGATGACGCCGCGCTCCCCGCCTTCACCGGGGTCGTTCTTTGCCATGGCTTCCGCGGCAAGGCGCAGCATATTGAACGTGCCGATCAGATTGATCGAAATTGCGCGCGTGAAGCTTTCCAGTCGATGCGCCCCGTCGCGTCCGAGGACCTTTTCGCCGGGCGCGACACCGGCACAATTGACGAGCACATCAACGCGTCCGAACGCTTCCAGTGCGGCTGCTATAGCTGCTTTGCCATCCTCGTCGCTGGTGACATCCGTGCGGTGGAACTTTGCTGCCGCGCCAAGCGCCTTCGCCTGCGATTCGCCTGCTTCTGCATTCACATCCAGAAGCATAACCTTGCTACCAGCATCGACGGCCATTTTCGCAACCGCAGCGCCGAGGCCGGAGCTTGCACCGGTAATAAGGAATACCCGATCCTTAATCTGCATATTCTTGTCCTCAGGCCTTCGTCTGTTGCTGTTTGTCGATTTCCGCCTTGCGCAGGAGGAAACGCTGTATTTTTCCACTCGGTGTCTTGGGAAGTTCGCTTAGAAAGTCGATTTCACGTGGATAGGCGTGGGCGGAGAGCCGCGTCTTCACGTGCAATGCCAGTTCATCTTTCAGTGCCTGCGTACCTTCGAAACCCGGCGCAAGGATAACGAATGCCTTCACAATTTCCGTGCGTTGCGGGTCCGGCACGCCCACGACCGCGGCTTCATTGACCGCTGCATGTTCAAGAAGGGCGCTTTCCACATCGAACGGTCCGATGCGGTAACCGGATGATGTTATAACGTCGTCAGCCCGGCCGATGAAACTGATCGAACCATCCGGCTCGAATTCCACGGTGTCGCCAGTGCGATAGTAACCGCCCGCAATGGCTGGCGTTTCCTGCTTGTAATAGCCGGAAAACCAGAGAAGCGGCGATTTTGCTATATCGACGGCAAGAATACCAGGCTGGTTAGGACCGAGTTCGTTGCTTTGTTCATCCAGAACGGCCACACGATAGCCGGGCATGGCGTAACCAGCCGACCCGTGCCGGACCGCGTGTCCAAGGCCGTGATGATTATTGACCACCATGCCCAGTTCCGTCTGGCCGTAATGATCATAGATCGGTGCGCCGAGATATGCGTCGAACCAGCGAATAACCTCCGGGTTGAGTGGCTCTCCGGCGCTCGATACTACGCGCAAGCGACCCTTGACGCGTTTGGCTGCTTCCGGTCCTTCCGCCATCAACAGCCGGAAGGCGGTCGGTGAACCGGCAAGGCTCGTAACACCGAGACGCTCAATGATATCGTAGGTGCTTTCAGCGGTGAAGCCGCCTTCGTACAGCGTGGTTGCGATGCCTAGCTGCAATGGTCCTGTCACGGCATAATAAAGTCCATATGCCCAGCCCGGATCGGCAATATTCCAGAAAATATCGTCGGAACGCAGACCGATGGCGTCGCGCATATAGGCGCCGAATGCCAGCAGCGCATAAAGCGGGACTGGCACGCCTTTCGGCAGGCCGGCCGTACCGGAGGTCGACATCATCATGAACAGGTCGCTGCCTGTGCGAAGTACCGGATGGCAGTCAACCGAAGCGGACGCAGTCGCACGGCGAAAATCGATGTCACCGGCGGGCAGGCTTTCACCGGATGCGAGAACGGTAGCGACCTTGGGGCATTTTTCGACTTCTGCAAGCTTGGCGCGATTGGCTGTGTTTGTGACGACCAGTTTTGCGCCGCTGGTTTTCAGACGATGTTCAATCGCTTTGGGACCGAAGGCGGTGAAAAGCGGCTGATAGACAGCGCCGATACGCCACGCGCCGAGAATGGTTGCGATGAGTTCTGGCGTGCGCGGCAACAGACCTGCAACGACATCGCCAGCGCCGACACCTGCATCTTTCAGTACATTGCCCGCACGAGCGGCCATATCGCGCAGGTTCTCGAAGGTGAGTTCAGAAAGTTCGCCATTTACCGCAATGGCACGCAAGGCGACGCGATTATCACCGATATGCCGGTCGCAGCATTCAACACAGGCATTGATGCCGGTTTCCGGATTGCCGTGAAGCTTTGCGATAGCATCTTCGATGCGAAATTGCGCAACGGCATCCTCATAACGCGCCAGCCGCGCTGAAACGGACGTTTCAGTCATCCAGTATAACCTCCCTGACCGCCACCTCCTCGTGGCCAACCATTCCTGAAGGTTAACGCGTCATGCATTGCAAACAATGACATTAGATGCATTAATGTGTGATCGATTTTGCAATATGGGAAGAGCATGGAGCGCCACAATATCGCGCCGGGCTTTGTCGAGGATGCGCTCGAAAGCGTGCGCGTTCGGGGGATAGATGTAGCTCCCCTGATGGCCCAAATCGGCTTGTCGGAAAGAGTGACTGAGCCCGTCACCAATGTCGAATACGGTCGCTTGTGGTGGCTGATTGCCGAAACGATCAATGATGAATTCTTCGGGCTGGCTGCAAGGCCGATGCGCCCCGGCAGTTTCAACCTCCTTTGTCACGCGGTTTTGCATGCAGGCACGCTGGAACGTGCCTTGCGGCGGGCCTTGCAGTTTCTCAATGTGGTATTGGATGATCCGCAGGGTGAATTGCGGATCCGCGACGGCATGGCCCATGTTGTTCTGACCGATGCCGGACCTCCGAGACCGGCCTTTGCCTATCGGGCCTATTGGCTGATCCTGATGGGAGTGGCCTGCTGGCTGATCGGACGGCGTATTCCCCTGCGGACGCTCGACTTTGCCTGCCCTGCGCCTGTCCACCGTCAGGATTATCATAAATTTTTCGGAGCGCCGGTTCTCTTTGACCAGCCGGTCACGCGACTGGTTTTCTCATCATCCTATCTGTCGCTGCCGATCATTCGGAGCGATGTGGCGCTGGAAAGTTTTCTGCGCGAAGCTCCTGCCAATATTCTGATCCGCTATCGTCATGATAACGATCTCTCTGCAAGGGTGCGGTCGCAACTGAACGCCTTGCCAATGGCAGACTGGCCGTCCCTGGAAGAGTTGGCAAGCGGACTTGGCATGTCCGTACCGACCTTGCGGCGCAGGCTACGGGGAGAGGGGCAGAGTTTCGGCACGATCAAGGACGAGTTGCGCTTCGTGACTGCCGAACGGCTTCTGCAGGAAAACAGCCTCAGTGTAGCGGCGGTAGCCGCCGAACTTGGCTACAGTGAACCGAGCGCCTTTTATCGCGCATTTCATAAATGGATGGGGCAGAGCCCGGGACGGTTTCGGACGGTACAGCAGGAGAAATAAAAAAATGCCGGGCACTGGGCCCGGCATCTCTTCGCTTGGGAGGCTGTGTCAGTCTTCCTTGATCATGCTGTCCTTGCTGGTATCGCGCATGCGCAGGTACACAATCAGGGAAATGCCGATCATGATGGTGACATACCAGTAAAAACCACGTTCCCAACCGCCATTCTTGAAGCTCAACGCGACGTATTCGGCGGTGCCACCGAAGAGGGTGTTGGCCAGCGCATAGGGCAGGGCGACGCCGAGCGCGCGAATATGCGCCGGGAAAAGCTCCGCCTTCACCACAGCGTTGATGGAAGTGTAGCCGGTGACGATGATGAGCGCACCCATGACCAACAGGCCGGCCGTGATCGGATCGCGGGTCTGTTCCAGGGTCGTGAAGATCGGATAGGTGAAAAGAACACCGGCTGCGCCGAACGCGATCATCAGCGGCTTGCGGCCGATCTTGTCCGACAAAGCGCCAGCGATGGGCTGCAGGCACATGAAGACGAACAATGTGACGGCGTTGATCTGGCTTGCCACTTCACGGCTGAACCCGGACGTGTTCACCAGAAACTTCTGCATGTAGATCGAGTATGCGTAGAAGGCGAGCGTGCCGCCAGCGGTCAGAAGCATGACGAGGGCGGTTTCCTTCGGATGGTGCTTGATAAGCGTCCAGAAACCGGATTTCGGTGCGTCCTTGGTCTTTGCATTCTTGAAGCTCTCGGTTTCCGCCAGGCCGCGACGCAGCCAGAACACGACAACGGCAAGCAGTGCGCCGATGAAGAACGGAATACGCCAGCCCCAGGATTCGAGCGCAGGGGTTTCCATCGTCGACTGAAGCACGATCAGAAGCAGGATTGCGAGAAGCTGCCCCGAAATGAGCGTGACATACTGGAAGGAAGAGAAGAAGCCACGGCGATCCTTGCCTGCCATTTCCGACAGATAGGTGGCGCTTGCGCCGTATTCGCCGCCGACCGAGAGGCCCTGCATCAAACGGGCGAGCACGAGGAGGGCGGGAGCTGCAAGCCCGATGGTCTGGTAGTCCGGCGTCAGCGCGATAATCAGCGAGCCGGCACACATGAGCGTCACGGACAGCGCCAGACCTGCCTTGCGGCCCTTGCGATCGGCATAAATACCCATGATCCAAGCGCCGATAGGACGCATGACGAAACCGACCGCAAAGACTGCGGCCGCGCTCATGAGCTGGGCGGTCTGGTTATCGGACGGGAAGAAGTGCGGTGCAAAATAGAGCGCAAATGCTGCATAGACATACCAGTCGAACCATTCGACGAGGTTGCCGGTCGAGCCGCCGATGATGGATTTCAGGCGGCTGTTGGTGCTTTGCACTTCACTCCGTTCGTTTGTAATTGAGACCATGGTTGCTCCTTCAAATCTCTCGATTTTTGAATTTCACCCCTTGTTTGCTAACCGGATCGACGAAACGGTTTCGGGGTGTTTTTCCATCGCTTCAACTTGTCTCTGCACTTCCTTTTGGGATTGTGGGAGAAGACTTGTGTAGCGTTGGTGAAGAATCTCAGTCCGCACTCCGCTTCAGCTTCGAGCAGGCAATATCAGTGATCCGGCCGGTAAGAGCGACGCCGGATATCAATTGCGGTGCTGGTGCTATGTTGAAGTGGTTCACGGCTAACTCCTCCCTTCGAAACTCCCTATTTCGAAGTGGCGCTAACATGCTGCAGCGCAGAAAACATCGCCAGACAGAGGAGTTAAAATTTTTAAGCCTTTGAAACAAAATGAAGTTTATCAATTCTCGGCATAGTTCGCAGGAAATTGTGTGCAAGATTCTGCGTGACTCCTTGCTCAAGTTTGCATAAATCGGCACAAATGAAGCTGCCATCAAAGATCGCAAAACTCGCTTTGGTTACCCTCGCTTTCCTGCTGTCACTCGGCCTGTGGTTTTCCGCCGGGCTGTGGGCGGAACGCGGGGCGCTTGATCGTCTTCGCGAGGATGCAACACTTATTGCGCGCCAGCAGACCCGACTGATTGACAGCGAACTTGCGAAGTTCCGGCTGCTGCCTGTCGTTTTAAAGGAATATAGCGATCTGCGCGATGTGCTCGCCGGTGGCTCGCGGGATGCCACAGCCCGTCTCAATCAGAAACTCGAACTTGTTGCACACCAGATTGGCTCACCAATCATCTATGTCATAGCGCGTGATGGTACTGTTATCGCGTCCTCCAACGCCAATACACCAGAGAGCTTCGTAGGGCGGAACTACGATTTCCGCCCTTATTTCAAGGGCGCGATGGCCGCGGGCTCGGCTGAATATTATGCCATAGGTGACCTGAGCGGGCGCTTTGGTCTGTTCCTCGCGCAGCGCATTGGCGATCAGGCTGACCCGGTCGGTGTGGTCGTGATAAAATTCGAGTTTCACAGGCTGGTTCAAACCTGGTCCAACGATCCTGGGCAAACCTTCGTTGTCGATCCCCGGGGCATCATACTCGCCTCTACGGATAAATTCGAAGACCTTCGTTCGTTTCAGCCGATAACAACCACAGAACGCGCGCAGATCATCGAAAGCGGGCAGTTCAATGCGGCGGATATGAAACCGAGCAATTATCGCTTTGCGCCGGAAGAAATGATGATCGAGCCTTCCGGCGGATATTCAATCGCTGTCGATGAGCCGATTGCGGGAACGGCGCTGAAACTGGTCCATATAGAACCAACGGGACCAGCGTTGCGGGCCGCAAATGATCTTGCCCGTCTGGTGACCGTGGCGGCGATGCTCGTTTTCGTCATAATAGCCGGTGCGATTTATTGGCGGGTAAGCCGCGCTGCGCGTGCTGCGGCTTATCGTACAGAGCTTGAGAGTGCGGTTGAGGAACGTACCGCGGCATTAAGTGCCGAAATGGCGGAACGGGAACTGGCTGACAAGCGCTTTCGCGATGCCCGGGAGGAGCTTGCCCAGGCAAACCGCCTTGCTTCCCTCGGATCAATCACCGCAGGACTGGTGCATGAGATCAATCAGCCAGTCGCGACCATTCGAACACTTGCGGAAAACGCGCAGCATCATCTTGCACATGGGAAGCTCGACAAGGTTGCCAGTAACCTTAGTACGTCGGTGGAGCTCACGGCTCGTATAGGTTCCATCACACAGGAGATGCGTCGGTTTGCCCGCCGGCGGAGCGGTATCGTTCGCCCACTTCCGTTGAATGAACTGGTGGATGGCACAATGCTGCTTATGGGAGACAGGTTCCGCAACGCCAATGTCCGACTGGATATACCTGAGCGATCCGACATGGTGATACTCGCCTGCCGCATACGATCCGAGCAGGTGCTGGTGAACCTGCTGCAGAATGCATTGGATGCGGTGGCGACCAGCCATAATCCTCATGTTGCATTCAGCATCCGGGAGGAAGGGGATCAAATTTCCCTTGTCGTGGACGATAACGGCGAGGGGATTGAACCGAAGCTGGCCGATGAGATCTTCAGCCCCTTTGTAACCGGAAAAGCGGATGGGCTGGGCCTGGGCCTGGGTATTGCAAGAGACCTCATGACTGAAATGGAAGGAACATTGCACGTCATTCCATCGCGGCTTGGCGGCGCGGCTTTTGCTGCCACTTTGAGACGTGCAGGAAAGGAGGGGCACCGTGACGGAAAGTGAGCCATTGCGGGTCATGCTGGTCGATGACGATGCGGCATTTCGTACGGCCTTGGCCGATTCATTCGAGATCGCAGGTCTCGATATTGAGGCGCATGGTGACGGGCAGTCGGCTTTGAGCAGTCTGACGCCTGATTATCCAGGCATCGTTGTGACCGATATTCGCATGCCGCGCGTTGATGGGCATGCGGTGATGGAAGCATTGTTGGCGCGCGACCCGGAACTGCCGGTCATTTTAATGACCGGGCACGGCGACATTGGAATGGCTGTGGCATCTCTCAAAAAGGGAGCTTTCGATTTCATTGCCAAACCGTTCGCCGCCGATCATCTGATATCGAGCGTGCGGCGCGCACTGGAAATGCGCCGTCTGGTACTGGAAAATCGTCGCCTTCGCCGGGCGGCGGCAGATGCCGAACAGGATTATCCCTTGCTTGGCGAAACGCCGGTGATGATGCGGTTGCGCGATACGATCCGCCAGCTTGCCAGCGTCGATGTCGATGTGTTGATCGAAGGCGAAACCGGTACAGGCAAGGAGTTGGTGGCCCGCCTTCTGCACCGCTGGAGCGCGCGCCACGCACGCGGTTTCGTTGCCATCGATTGCGCGGCTTTGCCGGATCCCATAGCGGACGAAGTCCTGTTCGGCAGTCGCATCCAGCGTGGAAGGATAGCGGATGCGGATCGTGGCACCCTGTTTCTCGATGAGATAGACAGCATGTCGCCAGCTGTTCAGGGTAAGCTGCTACGTGTTGTCGAGGAGCGTGAACTGCCCTCACTTTCCGGGGAACCACGGGCCGTGAATCTGAGGATCATCGCGGCTGCAAAAGGAAATCTCGAAGAAGCTGTGGCCTCGGGTCGCTTTCGTTCCGACTTGTTCTACCGCCTTGAAACGGTCAGGCTCCGTGTTCCTCCGCTGCGTGAGCGGCGGAAGGACATCGGTTTGCTTTTCTCCTATTTTCTTGATGAAGCAGCAGCTCGGTTTGGCCGGTCGCGACCGGCTATCGATGCGGCGATGGAAGCGAGGCTGAATTCAGACGAATGGACAGGGAATGTTCGCGAGTTGCGCAACTATGCCAAGCAAGTCGTGCTGGGACTGCGCCACGATCCCGTCGCGGAACCCAACCCGCCATCACTGTCGGAGCAGATGGATCGTTTTGAAGAAAGTGTCATTCGGGCGACGCTGGACCGGTTCAGCGGCGACGTCGGCGCCGCCGCAGAGCTGTTGCAATTGCCGCGACGAAGCCTCTATGCCCGTCTGCAGAAGCTCGCAATTGACGCTTCGACTTTCAGGAAGCGTGATTGATATTTTCGTGCATCTGTGAGCTGTCTCTTGGAGGAAGGTGTCACGGTCGCCCGAAGGTCGAGTTACATCGATCTAGAGCATTTCCAGCAAAAGTGTGAAACGTCTACGCGGGGAAATCAGTTCACTGGACTGATTTCTTATCCCGCTTCGATGCGTTGGATAATGCGATAAAACAAATAATTAGAGCGGTTCCGGCGATGCTGTTAGAACACGAACCGCTCTAATGTGCTGCGGCTGAACGCTGCCGGCTGATCCATGCAGCTCCGATATTTCCGTGCAGAAAACCGTTTGAGAGCGGCACATCGGGATAGATTTTTCGCAGGCGCGCGGCTCCTTCGTCCGGACTGGTTACCTGTTTCAGCACATCGTCATGAATGCGGGCCACTTCCACCATATCGCAATCCTGCGGTGACAGTCTGAAACGCCTGATCCCTGCTTGGAGCAGGTCGGGCAGGTCCTCGATCAGCGACTGACAGGTATGAGAGAGCGTCTGCACGCCATTGAGAGCCAGGAAGGGTTGGCTGTCCAGCGTTTTGACGGGCAGTCCGTCCGGTTCTTCACCGCATACAAACTGACAATTGTCCTTTATGTGACCCTTGGACCGCGCATGCGCGCAACGGGCTGAAATGGCGAGCGGCACTCGTCCGAACGTGAATATTTCGAAAGCAATATCGGGTGCAGCTTTGACAATCTCCCGGATAGAGCTGATCGGTAATTCCGGCGGAAGACAAATCGACTGCGCGCCGCGAGTGGCAAGAACCTTGGCGGTTGCCGCATTGTAAACATTGACCAGCGGACCGACCATGTGCGGCACGCCGGACAACAGTCCCAATGCAGACAGATCATTTGCCTCAACAGGCAGTGATGCTTCCTTGATCGTTTGGCGGACCTGCTTGGCTTCGCGTTCAAGCATCACCAGCGCCAGCGAACCGAGGCTCACTAGCTTTCCTGCGCGCTGCAGCCGCTCTATCACGGCGTCCATGTAAGGTGTCAGGAAATGGAACCGCTTGGAACAGACGATTTCACCGACAGTCACATTGGTAATTGGCGCTTCGTCGGCGATGCGGAAGTAAAAATCGCGCCATTTAGGGCCGTCCCACAGAAAGAGAACGGGACCAAGGCTGAGGCTCGCTCCGGACATGTCTATCTCCAGCGTTTGTCGTAAGCGCCTGAAGTCGTCTGCTGGCCCTCGCTCAGCAGTCTGAGACGCGATAGCAGGGCTGCACGGCTCTCGGGAGACGCCGCAAGTGTTTGACGCAGCGTGGAGACGACTTCGCTGACATAAGCCTTGCCGCGCTGGCGACCTTCAATCTTGAGCGCCGAGACTCCCGCCGCCCGCAACTCGTCTATATGGTTCATGACGTCGAGCGAAACGGGGTCTTCGAAGGCATAGCCTTGCTCGTCTGCAATGTTGAAGCGGCCCTTGCAAAGGGTTGGGTAGCCGGTGGGTTCGCCCACCGGGAAACGATTGATCGTATATTCACCGAGTTCGGAAACGAGTTCCTGCCGATCCTGCCGGTAGCGGACATGGCTTGCCGGTGAACAAACGCCGTTCATGTTGGGCGATCTGCCCGTTGCGTAAGAAGACAGGGAGCAGCGCCCTTCAGCCATGACGCATAATCCGCCAAATACGAAGACTTCCATTTCGCAAGTGATCTTGCGGCCCAGTTTTGCAATGTCGGGGATCGTCAGCACGCGCGGCAGCACGACACGCCTTGCCTTGAATGCATCAACGAGAAACTGGATTGCATCTGCGTTGGAAGCGGAAGCTTGTACGGATACGTGAAGCCGCTGCGTTGGATGTTTTTCAGCCGTATAGGCCATCAGTCCAAAATCGGCGAGGATCACGGCATCTGCGCCGAGTGTCGAGGCATCGTCCACGGCGCGATACCAGATGTGTTCATCGCCCGCGCGCATGAACGTGTTGATGGCAACGAAAACCTGCGTTTTGCGGGAATGGGCGAACTGGATTGCGTCGCGTAGCTCATCGCGGCTGAAGTTCAGCCCGGGAAAGTTACGCGCATTCGTTTCATCGCGAAAACCACAATAGACGGCATCCGCTCCGGCACTTACCGCTTCGCGCAAGGCCGACGGCGTGCCTGCAGGGCAGATCAGTTCCATCCGTCAGTTTCCTTGCCCAAGGCTTTGCTTCGCACAAAATTTGCGATTCCGCGCACCATCGGCGCAAATGGCCCCGCGCCGGTGCCGAGATCGGATGGAAGATCTATGTTGCAGTCGTCCAGCGCATTGCGAAGTGCGAGCATGGCTTCCATGTCGCCCGTCACGGTAATGTCCCGGGAGAAGAATAGCGCGTCCCCATCAAGTTTGCCCTCGAGGAGCGCAAGCAACATAACCAGCGGTCCTTCTATGCCCGCATCGACCGACGTCGCCTCATCTTCGCGCATGATCGTGATGCGTGGCTTGTCCGGCTCAATCACAAAAGCAAACGGAATGTCGGACGGGTGAAAACGGAAACGCTTCGTCGCATAATCCCCGAGACGTTCGAAGAGCCCCGGGTGGGCTCGCATCACGTGAAAGAATATACGCGAGACGAACGGGGCGATCAGAAACGGTGGAACAAGCCGGGCTGGCGCAGCCACAGCCGAGGGTATCTTCATCATCATCCAGCTCCGGTGAGCCTTACAAGGTGAAACCAGAATTAGGCGATTCAATACAAGGACAGTTTGATTCAGATCAAAGACGGCGAAAGAATTCGATATTCAAAAATGGGTTATGAAAACGGCCCGATCTATTCCACCATATTACGACTGCCTGCAAAGCTTCTTATGGGAGCTTGAACGTCGCAATGATCTCGTCAGGATCAGGCGTCCGGTATCGCTCGTCCAGGAGATAACCGAAATCCATAAGCGAGTGCTTGAGGATGATGGCCCGGCGCTGCTTTTCGAGCAGCCCGTCAACGCGGAAGGGCGTCGGCACTCAATTCCTCTGGTAGCCAATCTTTTCGGCTCGAGGCGGCGGATCGCGTTGGGGCTTGGCCGTTCTGTCGAAGAAATTTCCGGCCTTGCCGAGACGCTTGCGGAACTGCGCGCGCCAAAGCCGCCGCGTTCGGCGGGTGAGATATGGAGCAAGCTGCCTTTGGCAAAGGCCGCATTGAACATGCGCCTCCGTCATGTCCGACATGCGGCGGTGCAGGCTGAGGTGCTCGAGGGCGAAGCCGTCGATCTCGATCTGCTGCCTATCCAGTGGTGTTGGCCCGGCGAACCCGCCCCACTTGTCACCTGGCCGCTGGTCATCACGCAGCCGCCGGACGATCCATCCGATATCAATGTCGGGATTTATCGGATGCAGAAGCTTGGACACGACAAGCTCATCATGCGCTGGCTTGCCCATCGGGGCGGTGCACGCCATCATCGCATGTGGCAAAGGCGCGGCGAGGATATGCCTGTTGTCGTGGCCATCGGTGCCGATCCCGCGACGATTCTCTCGGCCGTCATGCCCCTGCCTGAAGGAATGAGCGAACTTGCCTTTTCGGGCCTGCTTGCAGGGCGGAGGCCTTCGGTGGTCAGTGCGTGCACCGTGCCGCTCTGCGTACCCGCCAATGCCGAAATCATTCTGGAAGGACGAGTTTCCTCATCCGCTACCGCGCCGGAGGGGCCGTATGGCGATCACACCGGTTACTATAATAGTGTGGAGGAATTTCCGGTGATGCAGGTGACGGCTATTACCATGCGAAAGAATCCCGTCTACCTTTCGACCTATACGGGTCGTCCGCCAGATGAACCCTCCAGACTTGGCGAAGTGATGAACGAACTGTTTGTGCCGCTTGTGCGGAAACAGTTTTCGGAAATCGTCGATTTGTGGCTGCCTCCGGCAGCATGTTCCTACCGCGCAATGGTGGTTTCGATCGACAAGCGCTATCCCGGCCAGGCCCGGCGGGTGATGATGGGGCTTTGGTCCATGTTGCCGCAGTTCAGCTACACGAAACTCATAATCGCAGTCGATCCAGACATAAATGTCCGCAACTGGGATGATGTCATGTGGGCGCTCGCCACGCGTTTCGATGCGAGCCGAGACGTCGTCACGTTGGCTGACACACCGGTGGATTATCTCGACTTCGCGTCGCCTCGTTCGGGTCTGGGCGGGAAACTTGGACTTGATGCGACCAACAAAATCGGGGCTGAAACCGAGCGGGAATGGGGTGCCGTGCTGGAGATGAGCGATGACGTGATTGCCCGTGTGGATGCGATGTGGGGCGAACTGGGTCTGGATAAGGAAACCATGCGATGAAACGGATTGTTGTCGGCATCTCGGGGGCATCAGGCGCTCTCATCCCGCTCAAGCTGCTGGAACAGCTTTCCGCCTTAAGTGATGTCGAAACCCATTTGGTTGTGTCGGACGCCGCTCAGCAGACCTTGCGTCACGAGCTAGGTCCTGACGGTTATGCGCTTCTGCACAGGCTCGCGAATAGAAGTTATTCTGTCAGCGACATAGGGGCCCTTATCGCGAGCGGATCGGTTGCAACCGCAGGTATGATCATTGCGCCATGCTCCATGCGTACACTTGCAGCGATCGCCACGGGGCACAGCGACAGCCTGTTAACCCGCGCGGCCGACGTTCATATGAAGGAACGACGCAAGCTGGTTCTGATTGCACGAGAAACTCCGCTGCATCTGGTGCATTTGCGCAATATGTGCACGGTAACGGAATTGGGTGCGATTGTGATGCCGCCGGTTCCAGCCTTTTATTTCAAGCCGCAATCTGTCGACGAGGTGGCCGATCAGATCGCGGCGCGGGCCATCGACCTGATCGGCATTGGCGAAAAGAGATCAGAAAGCTGGACGGGTATTCCAGCCATCCGATAACAGCAAGCAGGCCTATGCGAAAGGTTGCGTTGGGCTTTTCGCTGGCTGGGTGAACCATTTTGGCCCCGTTGCCGTCATATGGATATGATCTTCCAGACGGACGCCGAACTGGTCGGGGACCACGATCATCGGCTCGTTGGAGAAGCACATGCCTTCCGCAAGCGGGAGTGAGTTCCCGCGGACGACATAGGGGGCTTCGTGAATTTCCAGGCCAAGGCCGTGACCAGCGCGGTGAGGAAGGCCGGGCAGGGCATAATCCGGTCCCAATCCGTGCTTCACGAGCGCAGCGCGCGCTGCATCGTCAAGGGTTGAGCAAGCAGCGCCGAGCTTCGCCGCGTCGAAAACGGCTTGTTGGGCTTCGCGTTCGATCGCCCATATGCGCGAAAACTCTGCTGTAGGCTCATCCAGCATATAGGTGCGCGTGAGATCGGAATGGTAGCCGTCGATGCGGCAGCCTGTGTCCACAAGGATAACATCACCCGGCTGATAAAACTGTTCGCCGTCCGCGCCGTGCGGCAGTGAGGTCGCAGTCCCAAATGAGACGATACAGAATGTCGAGCCACCCCTTGCGCCGAGTGCGCGGTGCTGTTCATCGATAAAACGCACGACTTCGCTTGCGGCAATGCCGGGCTTGATCATTGCATGCGCACGGCGGTGGACTTCAAGCGTCAGATTCATCGCATACTGAATGATCGCAATTTCTTTGACCGACTTGCGGATACGCTGTTCCCGGATCAGCTCGCCGCCGTCGAGCAGCCGGTCCGGCTGGATCTCTTGCCTGAGAGCATTATAGAAAAACAGCGGGATGGCGTCATCGACCGCAAGTTTAGCACCTGCCGGGAGGAGCGATGCGATCAGCGCGGCTGGGTTCTCTTCCTCCTGCCAGATGCGGATTTCTCCAGCTAGATGCGGGAGGCTTTCGACGCGGCTCTGCTCAAAGCCGGGAACGATGTAAATTACCTCCGAAGGCGTAACGAGGGCGCCCAGAAAACGTTCGCTGATGTGCCAGACCAGCCCGGTATAATAACGCAAACTTGCTGTCGGCCCGAGCAGAAGCCCGCCGATACCACGTTCTCTCAACTTGCCTTGCAACGATGCCAGCCGTTCGAGACGCTCTTCCTGTTCGATTTGCGGTGGTGATGATGGCGAAGTCATAATGTATACCTTTGAGTTGTCGTTTCTGCGCACGGCTGTTTGCTCGCCGGCAGATATATCACGGCTTTTGCCGTTCGGTAGTCATCTTCAGCCTTGATCCAGAAGCTTGTGCAGTTGCAGTTAACTGGCGGTGCTATGGCCGTGAGCGAGCCTGCGAAACGGGCCACCGCAGTGCTGGAAGGGTCGACTATTCACAAATAGATGATGACCAGGGACAGCGCTGTACATTGCGCGCTGGAACAGAAAGCACTAACTGGGTCACACTGTGGTAACAAAATTTGGGTAAGAAACCGCAGATTTCAAATTGAGTTAGCGTCTGTGAGGTTTCATGCCTGAGGTATGGCAGTGGGTTTCCGCTTTTGGCTTTTCGGTTGTTATTGTCGTGGCGGCGCTCGTCTATCTCAACATGTCAAACCGTGAAATGCCGGGCGACACATTCAATCTCTTCACAAAAGTTGGTGCTGTCGCCGTAGCATTCGTTGCTGCCTTTGCGAGCCTCGCCGCCGCAGCTATTATCGATTGATCTCGTCGTTCATAGTTTCAGCGAAGACACTGCCGCTTCGCTTTTATGCACGTAATCGCTGGCATCTGATTGTCGCTGAAACAGCAAGATAAAGAGCAGGTCCGTCAAAATAAGTTGCGCGTCGCGCGCGGTTATCGATGATGAGCGAACCCGCTCTTCATCCGCAACGGTATACAAGGGAATATCGGCAATTTCATTAAGCGGATTCCTGTTGAGACCTGTAACAGCGATTACGGTTGCTCCGCATTTCCTGGCTTCTTCCGAGATGCGGAGGGTTTCGATGCTCGTTCCCGAATAGGAGAGGGCAAACAGGACATCGCCCTCGTGCAAGGTCGAAACATTGGCCATCTGGATATGACTGTCGCTATCGTGCATCACGTTGCGGCCGAGTTTCATCAGCTTATAGGAAAAATCGCGCGCCACGAGTGACGATGCGCCAACGCCGGCGAGGTGGATACGTCGCGCGCTGATCAGCGCTTGCAATGCATCGTCGATATCCTGCTCGCTGTTGGCGGAAACCGTTCGTTGCATCGACTGCAGCTTGCTGCCGATAAGCTTCTGCAGAACGGTGATGTAACTATCCCCGGTTTCGATGGAGCCGTGCACCATGCCTGCTGGAACTTGCCATTCCTTGGCCCGGGCTTCGCTGACGGCGAGTTTGAGTTCCTGATAGCCGTCAAATCCGAATTTCTGGCTGAACTTGACCACGCTTGACTGACTGCGTCCGGTCGCCGCCGCGAGCGCGGAGGAAGAAAGTTTCAACACCTGTTCCGGATGGTCGACGATAAACTGACCGATCTTTCGATCCGCAACGGTCAGTTCGTTCAGTTTGGCGCTGATCTTTTGTAGAATCGACATATGTAACTATTCCCGATTCCGGTGCCGGAAGGTTCGATACTCGATTGCCTCGGTCGTAAGACAATTCGATTTGCTTTGGAATACAGAATTCCAACATAAACGATTATGCGTAATTGCCCAACGGTATGTGTGGAATGCGGCGCGGAGACCGGAACGCTTCAGCGGATAGCTCGCGATTAGATTCGATATCGGCAGAATTCACCTCCTTCCGCCGATGGTGATCCGGCAATATGTCTGATGCGGTGTTATCCGATTGGACCGTACTTCGGTGAAGGTAAGGAATAAAATATTCCGTATTTGAATTGACGAAAAGAATTTTCAATCCTAGCATATTAACCATAAAGGCGCATTTGAACGCCGCTCGACAGGCAGGCAGAGCATGACAGAACAGGCGTTGTTATCTGAACTGGATAAGCTGGTTTCAGAAGAGCGAAATCCGCGCACGATGGATATCGATCTGCTGGCCAGTCTTGCTATCGTGCGCCGCATTAACGACGAGGATCATCTGGTACCCGCCGCTGTCGAAAAAGTTCTGCCTCACGTCGCGCAGGCGGTCGACAGAATTGTTGACGCCTTTCGGAGGGGCGGTCGGCTGATTTATCTGGGTGCTGGAACGAGCGGACGTCTTGGCGTTCTTGATGCATCGGAATGCCCACCGACATTCAGCGTACCGGAAGGAATGGTGGTGGGCTTGATTGCAGGTGGCGCCGATGCGCTGCAACATGCAATCGAAGGCGCAGAGGACGATCCCTCACTGGGGGAGGCCGATCTGCGCAATGTGAGTCTGGCCTCAAAGGATGTCGTCGTGGGAATCGCGGTCAGTGGACGCACTCCTTATGTGATCGGAGGGCTGGCTTACGCGGCAACAATTGGTGCTACGACTGTGGCGCTTTCCTGCAATCCGAACTCGACGATTGCGGCTATGGCTGAAATTGCCATATCGCCAGTTGTGGGGCCTGAAATACTGACTGGTTCAACGCGCCTCAAATCCGGCACGGCGCAGAAGCTGGTGCTCAATATGCTGACGACGGCAAGCATGATCCGGATAGGAAAGACATATGAGAACCTCATGGTGGACGTCAGTGCCACCAACCACAAGCTTGTCGCACGTGCTTCGAGAATTGTCATGCAGGCAACCGGTTGCGGGGCGGGGGAGGCAAAACGCGTTCTCGCCCTGACGGATAATGACGTCAAGCTTGCAATCCTCATCACGATTACCGGAATGCCAGTGGATGAGGCAAGAAAGGCATTAAAGAATGCTGGGGGATTTCTTAGACAGGCAATAAATGCCAATAAAGCGTGAGCCGAAGCGGGGAAGCGGTCGGACATCAGCATTGCAGTGATTTGCGAGGGAAGAAAATGGGAGCGATTTTCAAAAAAAGCCTGATTGCGGGCGCCGCCACATTGGCATTGAGCATTGGGAGCTTCAGCGGGCTGGGCCTGTCTACGGCTTCTGCCGCGACGCTTCGCATGGCCTGGTCACAGGATGCCACCGGTCTTGATCCGCATAAGCAGCCGGCGTTTTCATCGATCCGGCTGCTTGAACTCATCTACGAGCCGCTCGTTCGTCTCGGTTCCGATCTTCAGATCGCGCCTGCCATTGCGAAAAGTTGGGAGTTTTCCGATGGCGGCAAGATTCTGACATTCAAGCTCGACCCGAATGCCAAGTTCCACAACGGTCAGCCGGTTACGCCAGCCGATGTGAAGGCATCCTTCGAGCGTATCCTGGACGAAAAAACGGGTGCGGTGGCGCGTGCCAATTTCGGTTCCATCGCCGCTATTGAGACGCCGGACAACGAAACGGTTGTCTTCAAACTCTCGCAGGCAGACGCCCCGCTATTGGCGGCCATTGCCAGCATCAATGCGGCTATCCTTCCTGAAAGCGAGATCAAGGCGGGCAATATTGGTACAAAAACCGTTGGATCCGGCCCGTTTGTCCTTGAACGTTGGGAACCGAATTCCAAGGAAGTACTGAAAGCCAATCCCGGTTGGGCCGGCGGTAAGGTAGGGGTCGACGGGATCGACATCAGTGTTCTGCCAGATGAAACGGCGATTCTCGCCGCGCTTCGCGCCAAGCAGATCGATTTTGCGCTTCTCAATGACCCGCTGGTCGCAACGATGGTGCCGAACGAAAGCGCTCTTGAGTTGGTGCGCACGCCGGCGCTTGCTTATCATGTCCTGCAATTGAACCCTTCGCGCAAGCCCATGACGGAGCTGGCCGTGCGTCAAGCTATTTCCTGCGCCGTTGACCGGCAGGATGTTCTCGACACGGCCTTGCTCGGCGAAGGAAAGGTGACGGGCCCGCTGACAATGCCCGCCTATGCAAGCGACCCCAGCACGCTTTTCTGCTATAAGCCCGATGTAGAAAAGGCGAAGAAGCTGATGGCGGATGCGGGCTATGCGGACGGTTTCTCGGCAACGATCATCGCGGCAAATGGAGAGCCTGCGACCGCTGCGGCCGAGGCGCAGGTGCTTCAGTCGCAACTCGCCGAAATCGGTATCAAGCTCGATATCCGGATGATGGAACTGAACGTCTATGTCGATACGTGGCTGAAGGGGGACTTCGACATGGCGGTGGCGTTGAACGGCGGTTCGGCTGATCCCTATACGATGTATGGCCGATACTGGACCAAGGCGGGCAACCTTCAGAAGGTCGCGCAGTATATCGACGATACGCTTGACGATCTGATGCAGAAGGGGAGAGCCGAAACGGACCCTGAAAAGCGCAAGGTGATTTTTGCCGACTTCGATAAGCACATAACGGAAGTTTCTCCGTGGGTATGGCTCTATACGGCTAACACTTATGTTGCTCACCAGAAAAACGTTACCGGTTTCGAGCCTCGCGCAACCGGATCGCTATTCGGCATAACCAAGCTGCAGATCGGGCAGTGATGTCACGAAATCCGCCACGTCTTCCTGCGAAGGCGTGGCTTGCAAGTGCCTTCCGGAACGGCAGGCCGTGAGTAATCTGACATGAATTATCTGACACGTCGGCTGCTGACATTTCCTCTGGTCATGCTGGGGGTGTCGATCCTTGTCTTCGTTGCGATCCGTCTGGTGCCGGGTGATTCCATCACTGCCATGCTCGGAACGGAGGCAGGGTTGTTGACCCCGGAACAGCGGCAGGCGCTGGCGCAATATTTCGGTATCGACCAAAGCTGGACCACCCAGTACTGGCGATGGCTGGGTGATGTGCTGCAAGGTAATCTTGGTGTCTCGGTGACATTCGGAAAGCCGGTTTTGACGGTTATCCTTGAGCGTTTTCCGCTGACACTCCAACTTGCATTGATGTCGGTGTTTATCGCTTTGCTCGTTGGACTCCCTGCTGGCGTTTATGCGGCAACGCGCAACGAGAAAAAATCCGATCTGGCGGTGCGCATTTTCGCAATGATCGGGCAGTCGACTCCGAGCTTCGTTCTCGGTCTCCTCTTTATTTATATACTGTCGGCGGGGTTTGGGGTTTTGCCTGCGATGGGCGAATTTACACCTTTCTGGGTGAACCCGTGGCAGAATTTCCTGCAGATGATCTTGCCGGCCCTGACGCTCGGCTTTGCTTTTGCGGCATCGGTCACACGCATATCGCGTTCGGCCATGCTGGACGTTCTCAGCGACGATTACGTTCGCACGGCTCGCAGCAAGGGAGCATCGGCTCGCTCTGTCATCTGGCGGCACGCATTGCCTAATGCGCTGATACCAGTAGTGACCCTGAGCGGAGTGGAGTTCGGCTATCTTCTGGGCGGAGCTGTGCTGGTTGAGCAGATATATGCTCTGCCGGGGCTTGGACGCATGGTGCTCGACGCCATTCTCCAGCGCGATTATGCTCTGGTGCAGGGCAGCATTCTTTTCATTGCCTTCAATTTCATGATCGTCAATCTGCTGGTTGATCTCCTGTATGTAGCGCTCGATCCGCGCATTCGTCTGGAGGAAAGCTGATGCAGATATTGCGTTCTGTTTTCGCTCATCCCAGCGGTCGTATCGGCGGGTTCATCGTTCTGGTTTATCTGATCGTGGCTTGTCTCGGCTATTTCGGCTTCACGCCGCATGATCCGCTGATGCAGTATCGGATAGACAGGCTGCGTCCTCCAGGTGCTGCCCACTGGATGGGAACCGACCTTTTCGGACGTGACGTCATGAGCCGCCTGATGGCTGGTGTCGCGCAATCCTTCATGGTGGGCTTTTCGGCAGTCGGGATTGCCGCTTTCGCGGGAACTGTTCTGGGATTGACCGCGGCGTGGTTCGGGCGCTGGTGGGACGGTGTCGTCATGCGCATCATGGATGTGCTTCTGGCGTTTCCGGCAATCTTGCTTGCGCTTCTCATCATTGCTGTTGTCGGGCCGGGAACAGGAACAAGTGTCGCCGCCATTGCCATCGTTTACACCCCGATCTTCACGCGGGTTGTACGCGGCCCGGCCTTGTCGATCAAAACACGCGAATTCGTTGATGCGGCGCGTACGTTCCACAGCAGCAACCGTTATATCCTTTCCCGCCATCTGCTGCTTAATCTGGTGGCCCCTTTGACAGTGCAGATCACCCTGGCGCTCGCCTGGTCGTTGCTGACGGAGGCAGGCCTGAGCTTTCTGGGTCTGGGCACACAGCCACCCGCTTCGTCACTTGGTCTCATGCTGGCCGATGCGCGTAATCTCATGGAGATCGCGCCATGGCTGCTGGCCTTTCCGGGACTTACGATCATGATCGGCATTCTTGGCTTCAACCTTCTGGGTGATGCCCTGCGCGACATCCTCGACCCGAAGATGCGGAGAGCGATGGCATGAGCACGCTGCTTTCTGTCTCGAGCCTTCGCGTTGGATTCGGTCGCAATCCTGTAGCCAACGAGATTGTGCGTGGCGTAAGTTTTGATCTCGCTGTGGGCGAAACACTGGCAATTGTCGGCGAAAGTGGTTCCGGCAAATCTGTAACGGCCCTGTCGCTCAATCGTCTGGTGGATTTTGGCGGCGGTCGCGTCATCGACGGATCAATCAAGCTGAATCGCGCAAACGGTAGCACAATCGATCTTGTAACTGCGAACGAAGCAGAGCTGACGAAAATCCGCGGTGCAGAAATCGGTATGATCTTTCAGGAGCCGATGACATCCCTCAATCCTGTACTGACGATAGGCACGCAGATCGAGGAATCATTCCGTCTCCATCGTGGGCTCACAGGAAAACAGGCAGCTTCCGCTGCCAAGGACGCGCTGGATCGCGTGCGTATTCCGGACGCCGCACGGCGGCTCAAATACTGTCCGAACCAGCTTTCCGGGGGCATGTTGCAGCGAGTGATGATCGCCACGGCGCTTGCATGTAATCCGCGCCTCATGATTGCCGACGAGCCCACGACGGCGCTCGATGTTACCGTGCAGGCGCAGATCATGGCGCTGCTCGCACAGCTGAAGCGAGAAACCGGCATGGCGATGATCTTCATCACGCATGACATTGGTCTGGTCGCAGGAATGGCCGACAAGGTCATGGTGATGCAGCATGGCAAGGCGGTTGAACAAGGACAGCTGAGCACTGTTCTCGACCAGCCTCAGCATCCCTACACACAACATCTCCTGAAGGCCGTTCCGCATTTTGAAAGCGGCAAAGCGGTGCGAACCGATACCGTGCGCACCACGCTATCGGGAACAAAACCGATCCTGTCGGTGAAAGGATTGACGGTCCGTTTTCCGGTCAAAGGCGGTTTTCTGGGTCGCAGGCTGGGGGCAGTTCATGCGGTGGAGAACGTCGATCTTGATCTCATTCCCGGTGAAACGCTTGCGATCGTGGGGGAGAGCGGTTCGGGAAAATCGACAACTGCGCGAGCCATTCTCGGGCTTGTCAAAGCTTCACGCGGAAAGTTGGAAATTGGTGCGGTTAGCACCAACGATGCGGGAAATTTCTCTTCGGTGCAGATGGTTTTTCAAAACCCCTACGCATCGCTCAATCCGCGTCTGCGCATAGATAGTATCCTTGCCGAGCCGGTTATCGCAGCTGGCGGGCGGGACGGACCGGAGACGCGGCAGAAGATGCTACAACTGCTTGACCGCGTCGGGCTCCCCGGCATCAGCTTGGAGCGCTACCCACATGAGTTTTCGGGCGGGCAACGCCAGCGGCTCTGTATCGCCCGCGCGCTGATGCTGAACCCGGCGGTCGTAGTTCTGGACGAAGCCGTTTCCGCGCTGGATGTATCTGTGCAGGCCAAAGTTCTGGACTTGCTGATCGACCTCCAGAAGGAGCGTGGCCTTGCTTACTTGTTCGTATCGCACGACATGGCAGTGGTAGAGCGGATCGCGCATCGCATAGCAGTTGTCTATGCCGGGCAAATCGTGGAAATCGGCGATGCCGCAACAATTCTTTCTGCGCCGAAACACTCTTATACGAAGCGGCTGATTTCTGCTGTTCCAAGTATTGATCGGCGCAACGAACATTTCGCCCTCGACACACGACAAGTGCCCTCGCTTGTGCGCCCGCTGGGTTATGAGCCGGAGCCGGCAAACTGGCAGACATATGGCCGGGATCACATGGCCCGGACCGAGGCATAATTACCATGGCAGAATCAAATATTCCCCGATCCGATACCGCCTTTACGGCTCGCTTTGAAAAAGCGTTCGCTTTGGTGAAAGACGCTTGCGACTCTTATCGCATTCCCGGCGGTGTTCTTGGGATGGTCGATCTTTCTGGCAACCGCGCTGTCAGGGCGACCGGCTTTGCACAGATCGTCCCGACCAGACGGGCAATGAGCATCGATACGTGGTTCGATCTTGCTTCGCTGACAAAAGTCATTTTCACGACGCACCGCATTCTTGCGCTGGCTGAGGATGGCGTCATTGATCTCGATGCGCCATTGACCACCTTGCTACCCGATCTTCGGCAGTATGATAATGACGCCTGGGAGCGCAAGGTCACGTTCCGTGAATGCCTTGGCCACCAGACGCCTTTTCCGTCCGTCGAACCGATCTACACTTACGGGCGTGATCCGGAACTTTTGCGCGCGTTCGTTCTGCAGCGCGAATGGCGCAAATGCCAACCGGTTTATTCGGACATCAATTTCATCCTGCTCGGCTTTGCGTTGGAAAGGCTATACGGCAAGACCATTCGAGAGATGGAGCCCGGCGAGGGCTTCGCTTTTTCTGCGGAGCCGGAAATGAGTGCCGCGACGGAAAACTGCACATGGCGCAATCGTGTACTTTGCGGCGAAGTACACGACGATAATTGCTCGGCATTGCAAGGGGCCGCGCATGCCGGTCTGTTCGGTACTGCCGCATCCATACTCGATTTCGCGCTTGGTCTGCTTGACGGAACGGGAGCACCGCGAAACGTGATCGCCCACATGCGTCAGCCACTATCCGCAACCCGCACGCATGGCTGGGAACGGCCTTATGATGGCTGGTCGGGCGGCAGCTTCAATTCGAAGGATACGATTGGCCATACCGGGTTTACCGGAACCGGCTTATGGATCGATTTTGAAGCAGGCCGGGCATGGACCCTGCTCACCAACCGCATTCATCCCACCCGTCATTTCGACAGCGGTATCTTGGCACTGCGTCAGGGCGTTGGTGACGCAATCTCATTGGGATAGGAGACATCTATGCAGCCAATATGGGCCGTCGGACTGATGACCGGCACAGTTCTTGACGGAAACATCGACGTCGCTCTGTTGAAAACAGATGGGGAAACGGTAACAGAATTCGGAGCGTATGCGCTAAAGCCTTATCCGCGCTGGATTCGCGACCTGTTGGAACAGGCACAGGCCGAAGCGCGCATCTGGAATTTCGAAGGATCGGAGCCCACTGTTTTTGCCGAGGCGGAAGAAGCGCTGACGCGCGCGCAATCTGCGGCTGTCCGCGAATTGGTAGAGGAAAGCGGGCTCTCGATGGCGGATATCGGTGTCGTCGGCTTCCACGGGCAAACGGTTTTGCATCGCGCGCCGCAAACCGGTCGAATCGGAGACACAAGGCAACTCGGCGACGGAAGGCTTATGAGCGAACTCCTGGGGACCAAGGTCGCCTATGATTTTCGCACCGCAGATATCCGTGCTGGCGGGCAGGGTGCTCCGCTTGCTGCCATATATCATGCTGCCTTGCTGCGCAGCGTGGATCCGAGCGGCAATACAGCGATTCTTAATCTCGGCGGTGTCGGTAACATCACCTGGTGGGATGGTGAGGATGCGCTTGTGGCATTCGACACGGGACCAGCCAATGCGCCCATCAACGATTTCGTGAAAGCACGCGGCTTGGGGGAAATGGATCGCGACGGAGCGCTGGCGGCGAAGGGCAGCGCGGACGAGGCACGGCTCGCCGAACTGCTCAAACACCCCTATCTGGCCGCGCCATATCCTAAATCTCTGGATCGGTTCGATTTTACGGATGCAATGGCTGATGGTCTGGATGAGGAAGATGGGGCGGCCACGCTGACCGCGTTCACGACTTCGGCAGTAGGCAAGGCTTTGGACCTTCTCCCCCGCCGACCTCAGCGTCTTGCCGTCAGTGGGGGTGGACGCCGTAACCCGACAATGATGCGCATGTTGGTTGAGCGTGCGAAAGTGGAACTTGTTCCAGTCGAAACGCTTGGCTGGCGGGGCGATGCCGTGGAAGCGGAATGTTTTGCTTTCCTGGCGGTACGTGTCCTGCGCGGCCTGCCCATCAGCTTTCCAAGCACAACGGGCGTGCCGAAAGCCATGACAGGTGGAAAACTGGCAGGCTGAATCAACGATCCATATCGATTATTTCTACAGGGCGGCGTCATGACGTTGCCCTGTTTTGGTATGGATCGACACTCCCGCCTCAACTGATTATCGGGCATGGCATGTTAAAATGCGACCGTTATGTGAAAGCTATCTAATATTAAGATGGTTCTCCAACTGCGACCCTTTGAAGTTACGTTGCGTCAGGGGAGCTTTTGATATTTCATTTTTATTGCAGATAAGCATGAAAAGGTACAAAACTGGTGCGATCTTCACGTTGATTTAGGCAATTCTCTTTAATGGTTTAGTTTATTATGGAGAATGCAATGAAACTTATCCGAGCCCTTTTCTGCCTGGTCTTGCCTCTTGCCTGGTTGTCCGGGGCAGCTGCTGAACCCTTGGCGAAGCCGACCGGTAAGCCGATTCTCGTCATATCCGGCAAAATCTCGAATACGAATGTTGGCGATACGGCCCAGTTTGATCGGGACATGCTGGAAGCGATGGGGTTGGTCACCGTGGAAACGGCAAATCCTTGGTATGACGGTCGCGTGCGTTTCGAGGGCGTATCGATGGACAAGCTTATGTCGCTCGTGGGCGCGAAGGGAACGAAGGTGACCGCAGTTGCTTTGAACGATTACGTTAGTTCGTTGCCGTTGGAGGACTTCAAGAGATTCAACGTTATTCTTGCCATGAAGCGGGATGGGAATTACATGCCGGTTCGTGACAAAGGACCGTTGTTTATAATTTACCCTTATGACAGCGACCCACAACTTCAAACTCAGACCTATTACACACGTTCTGCCTGGCAGGTTGCCAAGCTGATAGTTGAATAGAGGCAAGTGTGAGACGAATTCTAGGCGTTATTATCTGTTGTTTCGTGGTGGCAACGGCGTATATCGCCTATGTCATTGCCGAACGGCAGACAGCGCTTCAGAAATTCTCCCGTTATAACGACTCCTGGGCCGTCGGGCAGACGGTGTCCGAATATATGCGGCTCGAGCATGTTCTGGCTGGATATGCCCTGAACATGAACGAAGAAAGCCGCGACGAATTACGGCTTCGTCTCGATATTATGTTGGGTCGGTTGGAATTGCTGCAACAGGGCAATCTGCGATCCTTCATTCAGGACGATCCGCAGCGCCGTGATCTGTTTTTGAAACTGAGCGATGTTCTGCAGGCGCTTGATCGTCAGTTCGATAAGTTGGACATAGACAGTATCAAAACTGTCCTGCACTCCATGACCATACTTGATGGACCGATGACAGCGCTTGCCTCGACGGCCGTCGAATATGACGTAGGGCTTATCGATGCCGCACAGGCGGAAGTGCGTCAACTGCATCTCATCTACACTGGTTTGGCGGCGGGCCTCATCATTTGCGGGGTGGTGCTGGTTATCCTTCTGCTTCGCCACAACAAGCTTCTTGATAGGGCGCATGGTAGCATGCAGCGCCTGACGAGCGATCTTCGGCAGGCGACTGGGGAACTGCAGTCTCAGAACTTTCGGCTTGAACATGATGCGCACCACGATGCTCTGACCGGTTTGCCCAATCGTGTTCTGTTTCGGCAGGATCTGGAAAAAAGGCTGGAAGCCGCACATGCCGGAGGTCAGTCGGCGGTCATTCTTCTTCTGGACCTTGATGGTTTCAAAGACGTCAACGATACACTTGGACATGATGTCGGCGATGCGTTGTTGCAGGCTGTCGCGCGGCGTCTGACCAAACTGGGCGGGCGAGGCGACATGGTCTGCCGGTTGGGGGGCGATGAGTTTGCCTTGCTCTCCACGGGACTTCAGGAAGATCAGGCCCTGGAACTTGCAGACCGCCTGATGGAGGCCATCAGTGAGCCATATCATGTGGGCGAATTGGAAATAAAAATCGGAACTTGTGTCGGCGTCGCGATCTCTCAGGGCGAGCCCGATACGGAAGAGCTTTTCAAACACGCCGATCTTGCGCTCTACGAAGCAAAGGCGCTTGGACCCGGTCACGCGAGTGTGTTCGAATCCCAGATGCAGACACGCTTGCGGGAAAAGAAATCATTCGAAGCCGATCTTCAGAAGGCGCTGGAGAACCGTGAGATGGAGGTCTACTATCAACCGCAAGCCTGCACCGTAACGCGGGAAATATGCGGTTATGAGGCCCTGCTTCGTTGGACACACCCGGTCCGAGGCTCGGTTTCACCGGTCGAATTCATTCCAGTCGCCGAAAAGATAGGCTTTATTCATGCACTGGGGGATTGGGTGCTCAAGACGGCCTGTCTGGAGGCCGCACATTGGAACAAGCCTCTCAAGATCGCGGTCAACCTCTCTCCTGTTCAGTTTCGCAGTCTGAACCTTATTCAGAGCGTTATTGATGCGCTGGAGCAAAGCGGGCTTGGTGCGGACCGGCTCGAACTTGAGATTACGGAATCGGTGCTGCTGGACAAGAACGAACAGACCTTGAGCACGCTGCGCCAACTGAAAGCACTGGGTATTCAGATCGCCATGGACGATTTTGGCACAGGCTATTCTTCGCTCGGCAGTCTCAGCGGATTTCCCTTCGACAAGATCAAGATTGATCGTACTTTCGTGAGCGATGTGACCACACGGCCCGACGCACTTGCGATTGTCGAACTCGTAACCGGAGTAGGGCGCAGCCTCAGAATGGTGACGATCGCGGAAGGCATTGAAACCGAGGAGCAGTTTGAATGCCTCAAGCGGCTAGGATGCGATCAGGTCCAAGGCTATCTAATTGGTAAGCCGATGCCCGCTTCAAAGCTCAAACATCTCCACGGACACCCGCGAGACTTGAAGACAGTCGGTCTGGCTTCCAATCATTGATGATATCATCGCGTTGCAACTGGCTTCAAAGGCACAAATCAGTTTATGCTCATACGCTGATTGCAGCGCAAAATTAGATTGCGATGTAATACATCAATATGTCGGAACTCTTTGCTCGTTTGTTCGAACAAGATGTTCCGTGGGGAACCGGGGCGCAGGAATTGCTGAAAGTACATGGGATTAACGTACCGATAACGTCTGACGAAGTTTCGCCGGTTATCTGGCAGGCTTTGACAAGTGGCAGCTATGAGGCCAAGGAAGCACGTTCGATTTTCAAGGCGGTCAAGCCAGGGGATCGTGTACTGGAACTCGGTTCAGGCATCGGAATTATCACCTCCATTATTGCCAGGATAGCGGATGTGTCGGTTTGGGCTTTCGAGGCGAACCCGACAACAGCGGCACTGGCCCGGCGTGTTGTCGATGCCAACGGCCTCAACAATGTGGTGCTGTCACAAGGGATTCTGACTGCGGGTGAGCCCAGTTCGTTCCGCTTTTATGTGCGGCGTGATCTCTGGATGTCGTCCATGGACGAGAATCAGGGGCCTTACGAACATGCCATAGAACTGTTCTCGACCAATATTGACGAATTCATCGCTCAACACGGCATCAATGTCCTCGTTATGGATATCGAGGGCGCCGAGCGTGATCTGCTGCAAAACGCGGATTTGACAGGCGTGGAACGCATCTTTCTTGAATTGCACGACCATCTCTACGGCCTGGCTGGCATTCGGGACATGACCCAGGCGCTTGCGTCTAAGGGCTATGCATATGATCCCCGCGGTTCCCAGGGACCATGCGTATTGTTCTCCAAGGATGATGGTGCGCGCGAATACGAACCCGATTAGCGCATCGCGTTCCTACATACTTTTGAAAAAGGGCCGCTTTGAGCGGCCCTTTTTCTTTGATGCCTGTGGAAAGAATTTTTGGAAAAAGTTATGATTGGTCGTTGACAGTTTTGTTTGGTGGGGTCTATATGGCGCCACAACGAGGGCGGCGGCGCCGCAAGCGGCAGGCTGATGCGTCCTTGGAGTTGGTTGAAGGTGTCTGGC
>NZ_JBAKHE010000012.1:0-124708 GCF_049065885.1 Brucella sp. IR068
ATGCCGCGGGCGCGCTCTTCAGGAGCGGCGTCGATCTGGTCATACGCCTTGAACTCACCAAAGAACTTGGTGATCGCTGCAGTCAGCGACGTCTTGCCATGGTCAACGTGACCAATCGTGCCGATGTTAACGTGGGGCTTCGTACGTTCGAATTTGCTCTTTGCCATCGCCGTTGTTCTCTTTGTTCTAGAACCGCTCAAGCGCCAGCACAAAAGCCTATTGGCTTCCGGGCCAGCATTTATGCCAAAACGGAACGGCGAACCGCCCGTCGATGATTCCTTACACGCCAAACCGCTCGGAAAAATTTGGAGCGGGTAGCGGGAATCGAACCCGCGTATTCAGCTTGGAAGGCTGCTGCTCTACCATTGAGCTATACCCGCGCACTCTTAACTCTGATCCGACAGTGGTGGAGGGAGTTGGATTTGAACCAACGTAGGCATAGCCAACGGATTTACAGTCCGTCCCCTTTAACCACTCGGGCATCCCTCCAGATATCACTATCAGCAGAGTCGAGCGACTAGGCATTTCCGCGGGGCTTCTGGCTGACTGTTGGGCCAGCCGTCGATCCGCGAGGGGCCTTATGACGATAAGCTTATCCCCTGTCAACAGGGTAAAAGCGAAAAGAATGCATGTCTGTTCACAACGGCGTGGAAACATTGCCTTCTCCGGCCCGTTCATGCGGGAAGAAAGGCCCGGTTTGGCGGGCTTTGCAAATTATTCTGCAATCAGAACAGCCTGATAGCATTTGCAGGGCTGGCCGCTATCTTCCGCACTGCTAAAGAGCTATAAGCACGCCATGACCGATCAAAATTCACCCCGCACACCAAAAGATTCTCATTATGCGCGCCTGCGCCGCCAGCATCGCGACCAGAAGGCCGGAACGGAAGGCAAATCACCGCGCAAGCCGCAGCGTCCTTCCATATCGGCAAGTGCCGTGACCGAAGGAACGGTACGCCTTTATGGATTGCATACGGTCCGCGCCGCCGTGGAAAACCCGGAACGCAGGATACTGCGCATGCTGGCGACACGAAACGGATTCGCACGTCTGGAAATCGGAGAGGCCGAATCTCTCCCCTTCCCTGTCGAAATCGTCGATCCGCGCGATATAGACAAGGAAACCGGTTCGGAAGCCGTCCATCAGGGCGTCATGATCGAGGCCGAGCCGCTGCGCGCCAGAAAGCTGTCCGAACTGAAGGACAGTCCGCTGCTGCTCGTGCTCGATCAGGTGACCGATCCGCATAATGTCGGCGCCATCATGCGTTCAGCGGTAGCCTTCGGTGCCGGTGCGCTGATTACGACAAGCCGCCACAGCCCGCAGGAAACTGGCGTCCTCGCCAAAGCAGCCTCCGGAGCCCTCGAACTGATCTCTCATATCGAAGTGCGCAATCTGGCCGAAGCGATTGAGGAACTTCATAGCCTCGGATTCCAGACCATCGGGCTTGATTCGGAGGGGCCGCTGGAAATGGAAGCCACCTTGTCCGGCGGACGAATCGCTCTCGTGCTTGGTGCGGAAGGCAAAGGCCTGCGTCAAAAGACACGCGAAACGGTCACCGCGCTTGCCCGCCTCGACATGCCGGGCGAAATAAAGTCGCTCAACGTATCGAATGCGGCTGCAATCTCGCTTTACGCTGCCGAGAGATATCTCCGCGCACGTTGAGTTGATTCGCCTGTAAAAATTCTCCCGGCTGGCCTTTCCATCCGGGAGAATGGCCAAAAGTCGAGTCGCTCAGGCCGTAGCGATATAGGTGCGGATATCTTCCGCCTCGCGTTCGACATCTTCGATGCGCCGTTTCACCACGTCACCGATTGAAACGATTCCCACGAGCTTGCCGCCTTCTTCCACCGGCATATGGCGGAATCGGCTCCTCGTCATGATTTCCATCACCTGATTGATCGTATGATGTTCGCGGCAGACCTGCACCTTTGCCGTCATTACTTCGGCGACGGGCATGCTCATGGCCTTGGTCTCCTGCGCAGCAACGGCGCGGACGACATCGCGTTCAGACAGGATTCCCTTGATTCGACCGGCCTCGTCGCACACCACCAACGCGCCGATCTTGTGTTTGTTCAGCATGGCGACAGCGTGGGACAGCGTATCGGCAGGCGCGATAACCACCACATCCCTGCCCTTTGTCTCGAGAATCGATCTTACGGTCATGCCAAAGTCCCTCCAAGATTAAAGCATTTCCGGCAAACGCGTGAAGCGGTTTTGCGTCGGATAATGCTTAAAACAAAGAGCTAGAGCGGTTCGACTGTTCTCTAATGAGGGAACAGCTCTAGCACTCGCTGCTTCGGGCGTTTCAGCGCCATATGAAGCAGAACGCAGCTCCTCCCACCACGTTCCATGATGGTGCGCTCTGAACGTCGGATTAGCAAGTGGCATCAAATGGGGAAGAAGGCCTTTCTGAGCCAGATTCCTAGCGCCTCAGAACCGCATCGTAACTGCGCGGGCGGTCCATCAGTGAAATGCCGAAAAAACCGGCGATGAAGCCGCCTATATGCGCTTCCCAGGCGATGCTGGAAAGGTCTGCACCGCCAGTCGAGTAGAGACCGGTAATGATGTTGATCAGGAACCAGACCCCGACAAAGGTCAGAACAGGCTTCAGCGTCAGGGTGAGCCCCACCGGAAGTACTGGCCCTGCAAATTCTGATTTGCGTCCGTGGCCGATGCGCCGGAAGCCGTAGCGCGCCGCAGCACCCATCATGCCCGAAATCGCTCCCGAAGCACCCACCAGCGGTGAAATACTGTCCGGATAGATCGCATAATGGGTCAGACCGGCGATAACCGACGTGAAGACCCAGAAAACTATCATCCGCCCGGTGCCGATGCGGCCCGCAAGCGGAGAACCAAAGGCGGCGAGCCAAATCATGTTGACGACCAGGTGCGCAATTCCGCCATGCATGAAGGAATAGCTGATGAGCGTGAAAAGCGCGGTCGGATCAGTAAAGCCGCCCGCAAGTGAGAATCGCGCCGGAATGAGCGCGAAGTTCAGCATGAAGCTGTAGTTCTGCTGCTCGCTGATGAGATAGTTCTGATAGACATACACCGCCGCGCACAGGCCGATAAGCGCAAGAACGACGCCGGGTATATTGAAGATCGGCTCGCTACCGCCTGACCGGCGGTTACTGCCGTCCGTTTCCGGCTGGGGAACGCTCATGAACTGCTGCTTTCTCATCCTTGCACGCCGACAACCGGGCCAGGTCGGCCCCTTACATCGGGTGGAAGCATCTAGATAGGGCAAAATCTGTTAAAAATAAAGGCCGACGGAGATACCCGGTCGGCCTGTCCGCGAACAGAATATTTCGCGAAATTAAATCTGGAGCTCAGAAAAACGCCAACCAAGTCAAAGGCTTCGTCTGATGCCTTATCAAAGCGCGTCTTTTAAAGCAGTGCAACCATTACTTATTGTTAACCTTAACGGACGAGCCCGGTGGATGAACAAAGGGTTAAACTGGCATCCTCCCCGTTAATACTATTTTAATGCGTCCACCAGCGGAGCCTGTCTCCGCGTGCAACGGAAAAACCAACGGCGCATGATGAAACACCGCAGTACGATCGCGATTTTCAGCGAATGGCAGCGACTGGCCCGCACGGAACGCGGCACCTTTCGCGCGCCGATGCGCGAGCGGATCGAGCCGCGCAAGCTGGGGCGTCATCTGTCCGACCTCTTCTTCCTCGAGGCTGGAGAGCATGGGGACCTGTCGTTCCGTCTGGCTGGAACGCGCATCTGCACCCTTTTTGGACGCGAACTGAAGAACACGCGGTTCCTCTCGCTCTGGTCCGAACGCGACCGCGCCGCACTTCGGGAAACCTCGCAAAACGTCAGTGGGCTCGAGATCCCTGCCCTCGTCTCGCATGTTGGAATCAGCATGTCGGGACGCAGCCTGGGGCTGGAAATGTTCCTCGCCCCGCTCGAAGCGGCGGACGGCCAGATCAGCATACTCGGCAGCATTGCAGTGCTTGATTCCGTCACGTGGGTAGGCGCCGACCCAATCGTGCTCGGCCATTTGAATTCCATCGAGCCGGTGGCGCCCGATCTGATTCTCGCGGACGACGTGCGGCAATCGGCAGCCGTAACCGTAAACGCACCCCGGACAGGCCGACAGTGGACGAATATTCGCCTGACGGAACCGCATGCAGCGCCGAAATTGCGCGTCATCAAGGGCGGCAAAGCCTGAAACAGGTCGCAATCGCGATTTCTCTTTATCAGTCCGTGCTGTAATGTGCTGACGTGGAGCGGACAAAATTCGAAATGGATCGGCTTTGATGAACAGATTTGCTGCGGCCCCCACTGCCAGCAATGTGCGGCAGGAAAACTTCAACGCCGTGAATGTCGATCTCAACGGTCGCTACATGCTGGAAAATCGCAGCGAATTTCCGTGCGTTATCAAGCGCATGTCGCCCGGCACGGCCCTGATGAGCGGCATAGCGACACCGCGCAACGGCGAACGGATCATCGCCTATATCGACCATGTGGGGCGGATCGAAGGAATTGCCCATGAGGTTACATCCGAGGGCTTCCATATTCTTCTGGCGACGTCCGAGCAGAAGAAGGACAAGCTTTCGGCACAGCTGACCTGGCTTGCCAACAAGCACGAGCTTGCCCTGCCCGAAGACCGCCGTCACGAACGCGTCGTGCCGCACAAGAACCGGCAGAACATCACTTTTGCCGACGGCACACAAAGGCTGTGTCGTATCGCCGACCTTTCGCTTTCAGGTGCGGCAATCGAAAGCGAGTTCAAGCCCGCGATCAAAAGCAGTGTCATGCTCGGGCCGATCCGGGGAACTGTCGTACGTCATTTCCAGGATGGTTTCGCAATCGAATTCGCCACCATCCAGACCAGCGCGACACTGGACAATCTTTTCGGCTGAAAGCATCGGCCCAAAAGATAAACGCGCGTCAAGGTTACGGAATGGCAAACCGCGAAACGACCGAAATCACAAAAAAGCCATAAAAATAGCCCGATTTGCCCTGAATTTGTCCGTCCGTTGACAAAAAGTTTCGGCGTTATTTGCACTTTTAATCGAATTTAACTCGCATTTTCGCGCTTAAATTTGCGTGCCTTCAAATTGTCTAAGTCATCTTGGTCTCCAACAGGGAGACAAAAGAATGACGAAGCAGACCATCATTGCAGCCATCCTGATGCTGCTCGGAATCGGACTGGCCGAGGCTGCAAGCCCCGCCGCCAATTCCCCGTGGATGACGACGGGCGAGCGCACGTCACAGCCGATCGGCCATTATGAATTCTGCGACCGGTACAAGTCCGAATGCAATATCACCAGCCGCAACAGCAACATGCTGAAGCTGACCCCGGAAATCTGGAAGCAGATCATCACGGTCAATGCGAGCGTCAACGAAAAGATCGCGCCGATGACCGACATGGAAGCCTGGGGCCGCGAAGAGTATTGGGAATATCCGACAACGGTGGGCGACTGCGACGACTATATGCTTTCGAAGCGCCGCGAACTGATGACGCTCGGCATTCCGGCGAACACCCTGCTTTTCACGGTGGTTCGACAGCCGAATGGCGAAGGCCACGCGGTTCTGACCGTCCGCACCGACCGCGGCGACTTCATTCTCGACAATCTCGATACCCGCGTTCTCGCCTGGAACAAGACCGACTACACTTACCTGAAGCGCCAGTCGACCACGAACACCGGCAGCTGGGTCTCGATCAAGGGCGACCGAGAACTGCTCGTCGGCAGCATCAAGAACTGATCAAAAAGAAAAACTGAAGAAGGACGGGCGCCAGTCTCCCTCTGGCCCCGTCCTTATTCATTTCACGCAAGTTCCAAGCCGCGCATGAAGGACCGTGCCTTCTCGACATAATGCGCTGCCGAAGCCTTCAGCTTTTCAACCGCCGCCTCGTCCAGTTCCCGAAGAACCCTTGCAGGAGAACCGACGACCAGCGAGTTATCCGGTATTACCTTGCCCTCGGTGACTAGTGCCCCTGCCCCGATCAGGCAGTTCTTTCCGATTCTCGCACCATTGAGAACGATGGCGCCCATGCCGATCAGTGTGTTTTCACCCACCGTGCAGCCATGGAGTATGGCTCGATGCCCGATGGTGCACCCCGCCCCGACCGTCAGCGGAAAGCCGATATCGGTATGCATGATGGTGTGTTCCTGAACATTGGTATCGTCGCCGATGGTGATAGGCTCATTATCGCCCCGCAAAACGGCGCCGAACCAGAAACCGGCATTTTCACCCACGACGATCTTGCCGATCAGGGTCGAATCGGGCGCGATCCAGTTGCTGCTGCGATCCACGAATTGCGGCTTGTGCCCGTTATAAGCATAGATCGGCATGTGCTTTCCTCCATCAGCAAACTCGATATTGAATCGCTAAGCTGTTTCAGGTCGCCAGACAAGCACGGTTTCACGCTCTGTTAACCATAGAAGACAGATATTCGAGCCAAATGGAAACAGCACCCGATTACACCGCCTCGAAAATGGGCAACCGCCTCTTCGGCTGGCTGCTGTTGGCCGTTGTCGCGCTGGTCCTCCTTTCGATCGCCGTGAATATCGGGGGGCGTCTGCTCGGTCCGCTGATTGCCCGGGGCGGCCATTCCGACAGCACGCAGGCTTATGAGATCATCATCGGCAACAACGTCCTCTCGATTCCCGCCAATATGATCCGCTTTTCGAATCAGCGGCGCGACGGAGTGACGGGCCGCCTCGATCTTTACGCCCGCTGGCCGGGGCTTACCGGCTATACGGAACGCGACCGCGCCATCTTCAACCTTCTTACCCCGAAACGGCACCTCATTTTCATGTCCATAGAGCAACGCACCATGTCCCGCGACATGAGCGGGCGTTACCTGCCGATCTACGCCGAGCTGATAGAACCCGGCGGAGAAACCGCTCCCGGAAACCTGACGGTACACCGGTTTCTGGAAAACAGCGGCTACAAGGGCGAGGAACTGGTGCTCTCCGACACCAGCAGCGGCAAGCCGGAATTTGTCGCACGATGCCTTGCCGACAGCGCGGCAGAAAGCTTCAATTCGTGCGAACGCGACGTCCAGTTCGGGCGCGACTTGCAGATACTCTATCGATTCCCCCGATCCATGTTGGGCGACTGGAAGTCACTGGACAAGGCGGTCGTCGATTTCGCCAATACTCATCTTCTTGATGGCAAACGCGCCAACTGATTCCGGACGAGCGTGATTGAGTGCCGGGTACCGAAGGCCCGGAGGGCCTGTTCGATCCTGGCTTGCTGGTGTCAATCGATGGATTGGAGCGGTATCGGCTGTCCCGATCGTTCCCGTTCACGCATCATTCCTGAAATGCTCGTTGTCCCTCTCCGTCGAACTTGATCTTGTTCAACGGAACCCCGCTCATGACATGCTCCTCAGTGGAGCTTAGAACGATTTCCAGCTTCAGCATTTCTGCCGATCCGAGCAGCTTCCAGCATCCTTTTCCAACGGGCAGGGAAAAGTTGCTTTCCTTGACATAGACTGCGACGGCGTGAGCGCCATCGCATTTAGCGACACTTGGAGGTTCATCCAGAATCTCGATCACCGACAGGGAGCCGTCGTCCTGCTCGGTTTAGATGGTGCCTAGAACTTCTGCCCGCGCCGGAAACGACAGGCCGATCAGGAGGACGGTGAGTGAAAAGCGGAATTTCATGAAGTCGCACCGAAATCAGTCGCAGATTTCATAACTGCTCAGTTCAGCATGCCGGACAAGGTCAGAGCGGCAGCAATGATCTTCATGCATCCTCGCAAGCGTGTTTCAACAACAAAACGCCCTCTCCATGGGAAAGGGCGTCAAGAGCATTCCTGCATGGGCATGGGCGTCGCCTACGACGCACTCGCCGCTGCCGATCAAAGATCGACGTCGAGAATTGCCATCGAGAAATTGTAGGAGAGTTCGCCTTCGTCCTCATCCTTGTAGATCAGACCCAGGAATTCGTCCTCGAGATAAAGCTCGGCGGAGTCGTTCTTGCGCGGGCGTGCCTTGACCTGCAGGCCGGGATTGTTGAAGGTCCGTTTGAAATAGGCGTCCAGTTTTTTGAGTTCTTCGGGTTTCAACCGGCTTCTCCTGATATTGAATTGAGCCGGTTTATTGCACCCGGCATTTTCTTATGTAAACCCCTGACATCGACTATCCCAAGGGGCGTGGCCAGCTAATCGCCGCTTGCATCACAATATAGGCCGCCTGCGGGAGAAAACCAGCAAGCGGCCCGATTTCCTGACATCGGTTGGCCTCAGTGATGGAAAATGGATCTAGATTCCGTCACCCAGCATCTGGTCCATGACACGGGAAGGTTCCGCGCAGCCCGTGTCGCCCATGATCCGGGCGGGCACACCAGCGACGGTGACATTGTTGGGAACGGGTTTCAGAACCACCGAACCGGCTGCGATCTTGGAGCAATGGCCGACTTCGATATTGCCGAGAATTTTCGCCCCCGCGCCGATCAGCACGCCATGGCGGATTTTCGGATGACGGTCCCCGCTCGATTTGCCCGTACCGCCCAGCGTAACCCCGTGGAGGATCGACACATTGTCTTCAATCAGGGCCGTCTCGCCCACGACAAGACCGGTCGCATGATCGAGGAAGAGTCCGCTGCCGAGCCGCGCCGCCGGATGAATATCGGTCTGGAAGATCGATGAGGAACGGCTTTGCAGGTAATAGGCGAAATCCTTGCGGCCTTCATGGTAAAGCCAGTGCGCTAGGCGGTGGGTCTGTATCGCATGGAAACCCTTCAGATAAAGGATCGGGTCCATGAAGCGGCTATAGGCCGGATCGCGATCATAAACCGCCTGAATATCGACGCGGACAATCTGCGACCAATCTGGATTGGCATCCAGCATGGCATCAAAGGTCTGGCGTAGAATATCGGCGCTCAGGTCGGCATGGCCGAGACGCTCGGAAATGCGATGCATGACCGCGTCTTCCAGACTAGGCTGGTTGAGGATCGTGGCATAGAGGAACGTGCCCAGAACGGGATCATTCTTGGCCGCTTCCTCCGCTTCGGCACGGATGGAATGCCAGATAGGATCAACCTGACCCAGACCGGGGGTCGCTTTCGCTGATGTGCGAACGGACATATGCATACTCCAGTTTTGCACCGCGCGAGGGAAGAGACAGCCGTGCTTTCGCTCTGTCCCCGCACCGCAATACGAGTTCGGCGCGCAGCATACAGCATTTCCAGCAAAAGTGTGAAACGGTTTTGCGTTCGGAAATGCGCACCTGCAAATAGCAATCCTCGGTTGTCCGGGGGATTGGCTTAAAATGCCTTGCCTGCCACCGCCGAGTTTGGCGCAGCATCCAAGGTGCGTGCTTTGCTGAGGATCAAACTCCCGTCAAAGCGGGTTTTCTTTCAAAAACCCAAGCACTGCCTGCTTGTAGACCTTGTCGCCCACGGCCAGCATATGGTCGCGGCCCGGAATGTCGACCGCCTGTCCATTCGGCAGAAGATCGGCGAGTTCCTGTGCGCTGCCGGCAATATCGTCGGTCGTGCCGACTGCAACGAGAACAGGCTGCATGATGCGCGCTATCGCGGCAGCCGGAACAAGTTCCTTGGAGGTGATCACGCAGGCTGCAAGGGCGATACGGTCGCTCCTGGTCTGGTCGGCGAATTTGCGGAACATCTGGCCACGCGGATGCGTGATCGTCGTCGGGTCTTCGGCAAGCAGCGCCTCTCCAATCGGCTCCCAGTCGCCCGCGCCCGTTACCATGCCGATGCCAAGGCCACCGAAAACGGCACTGTGAACGCGCTCGGGATGTTCCAGCGCCAGAAATGCCGAGATACGCGCGCCCATGGAATAGCCCATGACATGCGCATTTTCGATGCCGAGATGATCGAGAAGCGCTGCCGCATCCGCCGCCATTTTCGTCGGCGTGTATTCGTCCGCATCATGGGGCTTCGCTGAAAGCCCGTGCCCGCGATTATCGATGGCAATCACGCGATATCCGGCTTCGGTCAGCGTTCGGAACCAGCCGGGCGAAACCCAGTTGACCAGACTTGACGAAGCAAAGCCGTGAATGAGCAGGATCGGATCGCCTTCACCGTCCTGACGATAGGCCAGGCGCAGGCCGTCATGTTCGAAATATTCGATATCGAGGGCACTCAATTCCTTATTCCTCTTGGGACATTTCCGAGCCAAGGTGCGAAGCCTTTGCATCAGGAAAATGCGTAAAACAGATAGACAGAGCGGTTCCGCTTTAGCTGGAACACCTGACTGCGATCAGGACCGACAAACACCGCAAATCACGCGGTGGGTGGCCCTGTCGCCAAGCTTTATGCCGGTTTGCTTGACCGTGCCGGCCAGAAGTTCCACGACATACGCCGCCGGAACCTCGGATGAAATGATATTTTCGGAGAATGGCACTGCATTTTCGTGAATGGCCGATACGCGTCCCTTGTCGTCAAGGAAGACCATATCGAGCGGCGACGGTGTATTCTGCATCCACATCATGACGCGGCGCATCTCGCCAAACACGAAGATCATCGCCCGGTCCCGGGGAAAGTCCGTGCGCCACATCAGGCCTCGAACGCGAGCGTCGTCAGTATCCGCCACTTCAAGCGCAAAATTCACCTTGTTGCCGTTGGCGGCGACGAATGTCAGCGGCTCCTTGTCGACCGGCAGCCTCATCGGTTGTGCTTCATCAGCCTGAGCGGTGAATGCGAGAAAAACAAATGCAAAAGCAAGAAAAATGCGGCCCATGACCTGCCTATTCAAAGAAAGAAACCAAGCCGGAACCTATCAACGGGAGGTGATGACCACAAGACCGCGCGAACAGCCACGCCGCGCCCTCACCTGCTTGTTACAGCGATCGGGTAAAGCCGGCGCACTATGAACAGCCGCACTCCAGAACGCGCTTCGATCTGACGGGATCAGATGGACGCTCCGCCTTCTTCTATATCAAGCATAAACTTGAACGCCTTCGTTTCACTCTGGCCGGATTATGCTCTAGTGAGAAACAGGAATTGCCGTTCCGATATCCGGATGGATCTCAGCAGCCATCAGGCCCTTGTCGCCCTCACCGAAGCGGATCAGCACCACCTGACCGGGACGCAGTTCCATCATGCCGAAACGACGCAGCGTTTCCATATGGATGAAAATATCTTCCGTGCCTTCGCCGCGCGTCAGGAAACCGAACCCCTTGGTGCGGTTGAACCACTTCACAATCACGCGCTCAAGTCCGCTCGACGGCGTGACGGTGACATGGGTGCGCTGCGGCGGCATCTGCGCGGGATGAACGGCGGTCGAGGTATCCATCGACAGCACGCGGAAACATTGCAGGCCGCGCTCGCCCTGCCGGACCTCACAGACGATGCGAGCACCTTCCAGAGCGGTCTGGAAACCATCGCGACGCAGTGAAGTCACATGAAGAAGAATGTCATTAAGGCCCGGCTGGTCCGGAACAATGAAGCCGTAGCCCTTGGCTACGTCGAACCATTTGATATGGCCCGAAATTTCGATGATATCGCCCAGCTCTTCCGAGGCGTGCTGGCTGCGAAACTGGTCATTTGACACAGACTTGTCCGCCATGCGTTCGCCCCTCCTCTGTTCTTCCATTGCGATTCCGACCTGATTCTTGTCCAAAGAATAACACTTCCTTAACCGGAGGCGGCAAGTCCAAACTTGTGTCAGTCCCCATGAAGACCACACACTTCACAACTTCATGGTTACTTTTCCCGCGCGGCAGCCCTCGCAACCCGCCAACCACTTCAAATATGGCCGGTCGCCGATTTGGCAATGAGGGTCCGGGGACATTTCCGGTCACATCTGCGGCTCAAAATTCTTGAACCCTGTTCTGTGGGTGATAGCTTGACGTTCGGTCTCCGACATCGGATTCGATATCCCCGCCGAACCAATCGGCGTTCCATGCGTTTCACGAGCGTCAGCCCATGAATTACAACAGCCGAGGAAAAGACTATGCGCTATCTGCACACGATGGTCCGAATTCGCGACATCGATGAATCTCTCGATTTTTATGTAAACAAACTCGGCCTTGAAGAAATCCGCCGCACTGAAAATGAGAAGGGCCGCTTCACGCTGATCTTTCTCGCCGCGCCTTCCGATACGGACCGGGCAAAGGCGGAACGCGCGCCGGAACTGGAACTGACCTACAACTGGGACCCGGAAACCTATATGGGAGGCCGCAATTTCGGCCATCTGGCCTATATGGTCGACGACATCTACGCCACCTGCCAGAAGCTGCAGGATGCAGGTGTCACCATCAACCGTCCGCCGCGTGACGGTCATATGGCCTTCATCAAGTCACCCGACGGCATTTCCATCGAACTGATCCAGAAGGGCGAACGTCTGGCGCCACAGGAGCCTTGGGCTTCCGCCGAAAATATCGGCAGCTGGTAACAAAGACATGCATAAAACAAAAAGCCCGGTCGCGAGACCGGGCTTTTTTCGATCCTGAACGGCTATTCCGTTCCCTGAATGGCAGCAAGCTGCCATTCGCCGCCATCCTGGCGGGTGAATGTCCAAAGCTCGACGCTTTCCACCGGCTCATTCGGATTCCCTTCGACGACGGCGCCGGTATTGCGATCCAGCATGACGTCGATTGCTGAATAGCGGATCGCGACGGTTGCGTATTCGGCGTTGCCTTCGCGCCAGGCTTCGGAAACATCGCCCTGCAAAAGCTTGACATCCTTCACTTCGTTGCGCATGCCGCTGGAAGCGATCTCGCCCAGTTCTTCAGCCAGATAGGACATGGCTTCCGGGGTCGCGAGCTTGCGCAACGCCGCGTAGTCCTCAAGGCCATAGGCTGTCTGGACTTCAGAAAGCATCTGCTCGAACCGGTCCAAATCTTCCTGACCGACATCCATCGGCTCGTCTTCAACGGCCGGAGCAGCCGGAGCAGCGTCCTGCTTTGTCTCAAACGGGTTTACCGATGGGGTGCGACCACCAAAACCCGCCAACGGCCCGGCCTGGGCAGCGGCGGATTTTGCCGCGCCAAAGGGCTGGGCGCCTGCATTACCGGCACCTGCCGCTGCCGGCTGGCGGCGGTTCGCGAACATGCGCATGACGAACATGGCAATGAGCGCGATCACGGCAACCTGCAGGATCAGGCCGAACATGCCGGCAAGACCGCCAAGGCCGTTGCCGAGCAGCATGCCGATAAGGCCGCCGACGAGAAGACCGCCGAGCATGGAACGACCGAAATTGCCGAACATGCCGCCGGAACGCTGCGCCTGAGCAGCATTCTGCGTTGCGCCCGCCGCCGGGCGGCTGGTTTGTGTAGCGCCGGTATTGGGCGTCATGGAACGTTCGATGGGAGCTGCGTTGTTAGGCGCGGTGCGGGTTGGCGCGGGTGCCGAATAGGTGCGCGCACCACGGCTGCCGAAACCGCCACCGCCCGCGCGGCGAGCCTCGGCGAAATCGACCGCAGCAAAGGAGGCAATCAGCCCCAGCACCATTGCAGCTGTCAGTTTGGTCAGGCGGTTTCCGGAACCCGGCATCGGTTTCTCCCACTTAGAGTCATGTCTGAATGTTTAAGTGCTCATATGGGAATTCGCCCCCGCCCCTCACAAGAGCGTGAAGACAAAAAACTGAAGAATTTCAAATGGCCCGGAAACGCTCTAGATTGGCAAAGCCGCGTCCAGAATCTGGATCTGGGGAGTGACCGAGCCATTCCAATGGTTTAGCGACAGATTGCCTGCGACATGGACACTCTGGCCGATATTGTTGAACAGGAAGCGTCCGAGATCGCCTTCCGCCGCCCGGAAGGCTATGGCGTTGACGCGCTTTCCATCCGCGCCGCGCAGTGTAACGCGCACATGATCGCGCCCGACGCCCCGCACATCGGCCAGTATGTGATGCGGCAGCGCCAATATGGGCTGCGGATGCGCCGAACCATAGGGCCCCGCCTTCTGCAAGGCTTCATAAAGCGATACGGTGGCGCCCGATGCGGCCAGCGCGCCATCGATGGAAAGGCTCTGATTTTCTCGCAGACGCGAGACGATATGCGCCGACTCTTCTTCAAGATAGGCACGCAACGCGCCAAGATTGCCGCGCTCGATGGTGATACCGGCGGCCATGGCGTGGCCGCCGCCCTTGACGAGCAGCCCACGATCCATCGCCCCGCGAACCAGTTTGCCAAGATCAAGCCCCATGATGGAGCGACCGGAGCCCGACCCAACGCCATTGGCGTTGAAGGCGATGGCAAAGGCCGGCCGCCGCGCCTTTTCCTTCAGCCGCGAGGCGAGCAGCCCCACAATGCCGGGATGCCAGCGGTCGCTTGCCGTCACGATCACCGAGGCGCCCGCACCACCGGAGATTTCCAGCGAGGCTTCCGCTTCCGCCTCCATGAGCATTTCCGCTTCCATGGCCTGCCGCTCCTGGTTGAGCCGGTCAAGCTCCACAGCGATGCGATCTGCCGTTGCGGGATCATCCAGCGTCAGCAGTCGCGCGCCAAGCCCGGCGTCGCCGATGCGCCCGCCCGCATTGATGCGCGGCCCGATCAGGTAACCCAGATGGAAGACATTGAGAGGCTCTCCAATCCGCGAGACGCGGGCAAGCGCCGCAAGGCCGACATTGCTCTGTGATCGCGCAACGAGCAGTCCCTTCACGACGAAAGCGCGATTGACGCCAGTCAGCGGCACCACGTCGCAGACCGTGGCGAGCGCCACGAGATCGAGCAGGGAAAGCAGGTCCGGGCCCGCCCCCTTGCCACGCTCCCGCAATATCTTGGTCACCTGCACCAGCGTCAGAAAGACCACGCCTGCAGCGCAGAGATGCCCTTGCAGCGAAATATCGTCTTCTCGGTTCGGGTTGACGATAGCCACGGCATCTTCCGGCAGATCACCACCCAACTGATGGTGATCGAGCACGACGACATCGGCGCCTGCCTGCTTCGCGGCTGTAATGGATGGCGCGCTGTTGGTGCCGCAATCGACTGTGACGATCAGAGTTGCGCCCTTGGCGACCAGATCGCGCATGGCATCGGGATTTGGGCCGTAACCTTCGAAAATCCGGTCGGGAATATAGATGGAATGCTGAATGCCGTAATGTTTGAGAAAACGCGACATCAGGGCGGAGGAACAGGCCCCATCCACATCGTAGTCGCCGAAAATGGCCACGGTCTCGCGGCGCAGAATGGCATCGGCAATGCGCCCTGCCGCCTTGTCCATATCGGTGAGCGTCGCCGGATCGGGCATGAGATTGCGCAACGTCGGGTCGACAAACTCAGGCGCGCCTTCCACCGACACACCCCGCCCGGCCAGCACGCGCGCGACGAGATCGGTAATGCCGTGATGCTGCGCAATGGCAAGGGCCGTGTTGGCCTCACGCAGGCCAAGCCGGTCCACCCATTTCTGCCCGGTTGCGGATTGTTTTATTCCGAGGAAAAAGCGCTCTGTCGTCATGAGATTCTAAAGACACAAAAGGCGGCAGACGGTCAAGCCGGACGATTTTTATCGCGCCAGTCGGCAGGACTGAGCGACGTCACCCGCCGGAACTCGCGATTGAAGTTCGATTTGGTCTGAAACCCGGATTCAAACATGACGGTTGTTATCGAAATGTCGTCCTTCTCAAGCCGACGGCAAGCTTCGGCAATTCGATAATCATTGATAAAACGGGAAACATTCTGGCCTGTCAGCCGGTTGACGGCGCCCGATATCTGGCGCGCCGGAATGGAGGCTCGTCGAGCCAGCCGCGACAGCGTCAGATTTTCATCGAGAAAGAGCTTTTGCTCAGTCAAAAGCGCTTCGACCTTATCCAGAACATTGCGATCTATTTCGGCATCCGGCGCCGATGGCGTCGTTTCAAAATCCGCTTCTGGCGCAGCTTTGGCGCGAGCTGCCGTCAGCGCGGTCAAGCCGATAAGGAACAGGCCGAGCAGATTGGCATTGCCGATGATCGCAGCCGTGTAATCGCCTTTCCGCCATTCGAAATCCAGCACCACCATCAGATCGAACAGGGCGGAAAAACACAAGGATGCAGCGGCAATGACAAGAGCCCGATGAGCTGCCACCGCACTATCGAGGCGCGCCGCATCCAAGGCATCGGGACCGGAGCGCCCTAGCAACAGCAGGGCAAGCGCATAGCCAACGTAAAGCCCAATCAGCGCCGCATCGATCAAACCCGGCGCGAAGTAGACCATTGCGGCAATGACGAATGGCGGCAACGCGTGAAACCAGACCAGAACGGTATCGTCTGCTTTCGACTGATGGATGAGGCTTCTGAAACTCATCAGCGTCAGTCCCGGCAGGCAACTGGCTACAACAGGCAGAACAAAGCGCAGTTCTGTAATCCCGTAGCCCCAGCGCAAACCGACAATGAGCGACTGCAACGCGCACAATCCCAACACGAGCAGGAAGGGCCGGTTCGCTCCGCGCCAGCCGAACCGATGCAGAAGAACGGCCATCAGCAGAAGCATCAAAAGGGAGGAAACGAAAGGCAAGGGAATGAAAATCATAAAACACACACGAGTGAAACGCAGACAGCCGATCATGGCCCAAATCGTGATCCGAAACGACCTGAATCATGATCAAGGACGCCGTTCGTGTGAAAACAGGTGACGGTCTCCCTGTTCCATCAATCAGCGGAGACCGTCATGTTCCCCTATCATACCGTCATATTCCTTCTTGCCCTTTTCGTCGCCGCCCCCAGTCAGGCTCATGAGGTCGGCCAGCGGGAGATCAACTTCACCAATGCGGAAACAGGCCGCACGCTTGAAGTCGGTATATGGTATCCAGCCGCGGCCGGTGGCAAAGCTACTTTGATCGGCGACAATATTATTTTCAAAGGTGCTCCGGCTGTGATCAATGCCACACCGGAAAAAGACAACTTCCCGTTGCTTGTCATGTCTCACGGTTCCGGCGGTCGTTCTGAGAGCATGACCTGGCTGGCAACTGAATTGGCCAAAGCCGGATTTATCGTCGCAGCCCCCAACCACCCCGGTACAACCAGTGGCGATTCCACACCGCAGGACACGCCGAAAATCTGGGAGCGCACCGGGGACCTGTCGGCGGTGATCGATACGATGACAACGGACCCGACGTGGCGCGCAATAATCGACAAGGACAGGATCAGCGTTCTCGGCTTCTCGCTCGGCGGTGCTGCCGCCATGGAAATTGCAGGCGCAAGAGCCAATCTCGAAGCTTATGCCCGCTATTGCGATGCTTACAGCAAATGGGATTGCGCATGGTACGCCGGTGGCGTTGGCTATCGAAATGGCGGGCAGATCAAGGTCGACAAGGTTGATTTGCGCTCAATCGACAGGAACCGCTTCGAGCAATCCAATCTCGACCGCCGCATTACATCAGCTGTCATCGTTGATCCCGGTCTTGCGCAAGCCTACGATGAACAGAGCCTTGCATCGATTTCAATTCCGATGACCTTCATCAATCTCGGCGAAACCCAGACCGTTCCTCCGGGAGTGGTGGCCGACAAGCTGGCATCGATCACGCCCAAAGGAACTTATGCGGTTGTCGCTGGCGCCACCCATTTCAGTTTTCTGCCCGAATGCAAGGAAGGCGCCGCAGAACATCTGAAAGCCGCCGGAGAAATAGACCCCATTTGCAGTGATGGTGCCACTCGTCCGCGTGCCGACATTCATGCTGATGTCACACGACTTGTATTGAAGGCGTTGCAGCCTCAGCCAAAAACCTGAACCAGAACAGACAAAGGCGGCATTCTGCAATGCCGCCTTTGAGAAACTTACGCTGATCCAGCTGAACTAAACGAAGGACCGACAGGTCCTAGAACTTCGACAGATCCTGATGGCGCGCCTTGATCTCACGGACAGTCTGCGACGAAGAACGCATTACGATAGTATGCGTCTGGATATAATCGCGGGCAAACTTGACGCCCGAGAGCATGTTGCCGTCCGTCACGCCGGTCGCGGCGAAGAGCACGTCGCCCTTGGCCATTTCTTCCATCGTATAGACCTTCTTTGGGTCTGCGATGCCCATCTTGGCGGCGCGGGCGATCTTTTCGTCGGTATTGAGCTGGAGACGGCCCTGCATCTGGCCGCCGATGCAGCGCAGGGCTGCCGCTGCCAGAACGCCTTCCGGCGCGCCGCCAATGCCGATATAGATGTCGATGCCCGTCTCGTCGGGATTGGTTGTGTGCATCACACCGGCCACGTCACCGTCGCCGATAAGGCGGATTGCGGCACCCGTCGCGCGCACTTCCTCAATCAGACGCGCATGGCGAGGGCGATCCATGATGCAGGCGGTGATTTCATTCGGCTTCACGCCCTTCGCCTTGGCGACCGACATGATGTTGTCCGTCGGGCTGGCATCGAGGTCGACGACGCCCTTCGAGTAACCCGGACCGACGGCGATCTTTTCCATGTAGACGTCAGGCGCGTAAAGCAGGTTGCCCTTCTCGGCAATCGCGATCACGGCAAGCGAGTTCGGCAGGTTCTTGGCGCAGATCGTCGTGCCTTCCAGCGGATCGAGCGCGATATCGACGTCCGGCCCCTGCTTGGTGCCAACTTCTTCGCCGATGTAGAGCATCGGCGCTTCGTCGCGCTCGCCCTCACCGATAACCACCGTTCCGGCAATCGGAAGGCGGTTCAGTTCCTGGCGCATGGCATCGACGGCCGCCTGATCGGCAGCCATTTCGTCGCCGCGGCCACGCAGCCTCGCCGCCGCCACTGCTGCACGCTCGGCCACGCGGACCAGTTCGAGTGTGAGAATGCGATCGAGTCCGTGGGGTTGCTGCTCTGCGGTCTTGGCCATTTGAACAAAGTCCTGAATTCGAATTGCGTGGATGGGGCGCATCACGCCCGCTACTGCCGCCTCTTATAGCGACACTGTGCAAACCTTTTGTCAAAGTCCCCCGCCCCCTGCAAGGGCGGGAAAGCTAAAAACATTGTACGCTCAAACTCTTAATCGATTTAAGCAATACACGGTTCGTTTCACCTCCCGGCCGGATGTGAACACTCACACCCGGCCAGAAGTTATTAAACAACCGAAAGATGTTGAACTATTCAGCTTCCGATAGCATCAAAGAAAAACTCCGGACTTTCCAGCTCGACCAGCTTTTTTCTTTCGATCATCCAGAACCGGTTGCCGACATTGCGAACAAAACTGCGGTCGTGCGAGACGATCAGGCTTGCTGCCTCATTGCGCAGCAGTTCCACCTCCAGCGCTTCCTGACCTTCGATATCAAGATGGTTCGTCGGTTCATCGAGGATATAGAAGTTTGGATTGGTCAGCCGCAGAACCAGCATGGCCAGCCGTGCCTTCTGCCCGCCGGACAGGCGTTCAAGCGGCTTTGCCTGCATCTCGAGCGTCATGCCGGCACCAGCCAGAAGGGACCGCGTCCGCTGGTCGCCAATATCGAAACGTTTCGCAATCGTCTCGAATGGGGTCCATTCCGGACGAAGTTCCGACAAGGCCTGATCGCTATATCCGAGCACCAGCGACGGTGTCGCCTTGATACCGGCCTGTGCGCGGTCCGGCGCAAGGATGGCCTCCCGCACCAGCGTCAGCAAACGGGTCTTGCCCATGCCATTGGCGCCCAGCAGGACGATACGGTCGCCCGGATTGATCCAGAGCTGCCCCGTCTTAAAGAGCAGCCTGCTGTCGGGGGTTGTAATTTCAGCCCGATCGAGAACAACCAGCGCCTTGGCGTGGCTGCCGCGGCTGTTCAGTATGATCTTGCCGGCAGAGCGTTCCACATGCGCTGCCTTGGCGCTTTCCTCGATCTTGTCGGCGCGCGCTTTCAACTGCTTGGTCTTGATCACCAGCAGATCGCTGCCGGAATTGATGCCGATATTGTTGAGCTTCGCGGCCTGCCTGCGCAGTTGCTGGACTGTCTTCATGTCCTTTTCGAACTGCCTGGCATCCGCCGCGTCGATTTCATCCAGAGCAACCCGCGCCTGACTGTATGGCAAGGTGAAGATCGGTGATTTTTCCGCCCGCAGGAACAGCGTCCGCTTCGTCACCGCATCCAGAAAGGCGCGGTCGTGACTGCTGACCACGACCGCGACTGAACGCGGCAGCGCATTCAGCCAGTCTTCCAGCAGCCGCACTTTTTCGAGATCCAGATGGTTGGTCGGCTCGTCGAGCAGGAGAACGTCGGGCTCCGACACCCATGCGCGGGCCAGAAGCGCGAGCCGCTGCCAGCCGCCGCTGAGTTGGCGCACGGGGAGCAGTCGCAATTCCTCGGCAACACGCAGGTCGTCCAGAACGATATCGGCGCGCCAGCTTTCATAATCGCGGGCTTCTTCGTCGAGACCATCCAGCACGAGATCATAGAATGTCCGGTCAAACAGCTGTTCCGGCACATACTGGCTGACATACCCGATCTTCAATCCACGCGACCGCGTGATCGTGCCGAGCGTCGGCTCGCCCTCCCCGACAAGAAGACGCAGGAGACTGGTCTTGCCGCGCCCGTTGGCAGCAACGAGACCAATACGTTCGCCCTCGCCTATGACGAGATCGAGATTGGCAAAAAGTGGCTCATGAAGAGTAAGCGAAAGATTCTGGATAGAAACAAGAGACATGGCAATCTGCTCAATTCTGCCACGCACCAATGCCCGGTTTCCAAACCGCGATATGCATCAATGTGCTGGCGAATGTCCGGCAGCGATCAATGACCGCGCCTTCAGGAAAAGGCAGAATAAGACAGTGTACTCGTCTTTTTCCGCCCTGCACAAGTTACTTATGCAGGGCAAAACCGGGGCCGTGCTGACGGTGATGATCATGACGCGTCACATACATCATACAGCCCTCCTTTTCCTGTTCTTGTCTCTTCAAATGAATCAAGCCGGATCGATTCCGACCCGGCTTTTATAACAAAGGTGAATTGAACCTGCAAGAGTGGCAGGACTTCCAGAAAACGCGCTAAAAGTGCAGCGCGTTCTGGATTTTGTCTAACGCATGTCTTTGTTCCCAAACCGGTACCCGCTTTGGGGAGGCACGCTTTATCCGGCGCGTTCGATGCGGATCATCTGTGGCTTGTCGACCAGATGATCGTCCTTGAGGATCGCTTCCAGCGCCTTTTTGACAGCCGATTCGGTCGTCTCATGCGTGACGAGAATGACCGTCTTGACACCTTCCCTTGCTGCATCATCCATCGGCGGGCGCTGCACGATCGATTCCAGCGAGATGTCGTTTTCAGCCATGCGCTTGGCGATGGCCGCGAAAGCGCCGATACGATCAAGCACGGTCAGGCGGATGAAGTAGCCGCCCGCATGCTTGCGCATCTTGGCGCGCTTGTAAGGCTGCAACGCCTTGGCAGGCGTGCCGAACACCGGCCCATGCTGGAAGCCCGGACGGCTCTTGGCGATATCGGCAACATCACCGATCACGGCGGATGCCGTCGCATTGCCACCCGCGCCGGGGCCGGAAAGCAGAAGCTCGCCCAGAAGATCGGTTTCGATTGCCACGGCGTTGGTCACGCCATGCACCTGCGCAATAACCGACGAGGTCGGCACCATGGTGGGATGCACGCGCTGTTCGATGCCTGTATCGGTCTTCTGCGCGACACCCAGAAGCTTGATGCGATAGCCGAGTTCATCGGCGGCGCGAATATCGGCGAGCGAAATATTGCTGATGCCTTCGAGATAAATGTCATCGGCAGCGATCTGCGTGCCGAAGGCAAGACTGGTCAGCAGCGCCAGCTTGTGCGCCGTGTCATTGCCTTCAATGTCGAAAGTCGGATCGGCCTCTGCATAACCGAGGCGCTGGGCATCCTTGAGACAGGCTTCGAACGAAATGCCCTCTTCCCACATCCGGGTCAGGATGTAGTTGCAGGTGCCGTTCATGATGCCATAGACGCGGGAAACCGTATTGCCGGTCAGCGATTCACGCATTGCCTTGATGACCGGAATCCCCCCGGCCACCGCCGCTTCGAAGTTGAGAAGGACGCCCTTATCCTCGGCGATCTTGGCAAGCGCAACGCCGTGCCGCGCCAGCAGCGCCTTGTTGGCCGTGACCACATGGCGACCGGCGCGCAAAGCCGCTTCGACAGAAGCCCGGGCCGGTCCATCCTCGCCGCCGATGAGTTCTACGAAAACATCGATATCGGCAGATTTGGCCAGCTCGACCGGATCGTCGAACCAATTGATACCAGAAAGATCAATGCCGCGATCCCGGTTGCGGTCGCGGGCGCTGACCGCCGTGACCGTAACAGGCTTGCCGCACTGGCGCGTGAGCATTTCGGACTTGTCACGCAGGATACGCAACACCGAAGCACCAACGGTGCCGAGGCCGGCAACGCCGATCCGTAATGCATCACTCATTATTTCGACCTTCTGTATGGAGTGGCTATCAGGTGGGATGCCACGGGCGGCGAGTTGCCGTCCGTGGCGATTTCTAAAGACTATCCGCGACGACCGTCGAGCGGAATTACATTTTGCAGGTTCTCATGCTTGGCGGAGAGAAAACGCTTGATGTTACGCGCGGCCTGACGGATGCGGTGCTCGTTCTCGACCAGCGCAATACGCACGTAATCGTCGCCGTGCTCGCCAAAGCCGATACCGGGCGCGACGGCCACATCGGCCTGTTCGACCAGAAGCTTGGAGAATTCGAGCGAACCCAGCGAACGGAAGCGTTCCGGAATCGGAACCCAGGCGAACATGGTCGCAGCAGGCGGCGGAACATCCCAGCCCGCACGGCCAAAGCTCTCGACCAGCACATCCCGGCGCTGCTTGTAGACATTGCGCACATAGGCGATGTCCGATCCGTCTCCATTCAGCGCCGCTGTCGCCGCAACCTGAATAGGCGTGAAAGCACCATAATCGAGATAGGACTTCACGCGGGTGAGCGCTGCGATCAGGCGTTCATTACCGACCGCAAAGCCCATGCGCCAGCCTGGCATGGAGAATGTCTTCGACATGGAGGTGAACTCTACAGTCACATCCATGGCGCCCGGCACTTCCAGCACCGATGGCGGCGGATTGTCGTCGAAATAGATTTCCGAATAGGCAAGATCCGACAGGATGACGATGTCATGCTTGCGGGCGAACGCGACGACGTCCTTGTAGAAATCGAGCGTCGCCACATAGGCCGTCGGGTTGGACGGGAAATTCAGGATCAGCGCGATCGGCTTCGGGATCGAGTGCTTCACGCCGCGCTCCAGCGTCGGGATGAAGTTCTCGTCCGGCTTTGCCTGGACCGAGCGGATCACGCCGCCGGACATGATGAAGCCGAAGGAGTGGATCGGATAGGTAGGGTCCGGGCACAGAACCACATCGCCCGGCGCGGTGATGGCCTGCGCCATATTGGCGAAGCCTTCCTTGGAGCCGAGCGTGGCCACGACCTGCGTATCCGGATTGAGCTTCACCCCAAAGCGCCGCGCATAATATTGCGCCTGCGCACGACGCAGGCCGGGAATGCCCTTGGAAGCCGAATAACGATGTGCGCGCGGGTCCTGAACGGCCTCGCAGAGCTTGTCGACGATGTTCTGCGGGGTCGGAAGATCGGGGTTACCCATACCAAGATCGATAATGTCGGCGCCCGCCGCTCGCGCCGATGCCTTCAGACGGTTGACCTGTTCAAAGACATAAGGGGGCAGACGACGGACTTTATGGAATTCTTCCGACATGATCCTGTTCCAGTGGAGGGTTGACGTAATGGCGCGCATGCGCCGCAAAGGAGCTATACACCTGTTCTCGAATCGGGTCGAGACGTGTTGCCGCGTCAAAGGATGCGGATTTCGTCTCTAGAGCACATCCCGAAAAGTTTAACGGTTTCGGATAAGATGCGCGCCAAAAACCAAGGAAGAAGTTACTCTTCCCCGCTTTCGATCTGTTTCAGGGTAGCGTCCGTATCCTGCTGCGCCTGCTTGCGCAGGGCAGCAGCCTCGGCGGGCGTGAACCCCGCACCGCCGGTTCTGGATGCCGCCAGACGCGTGCGGTCGGCATCAAGCTTGGTAGTAAGCTGCTGCTTTTCTTCTGCGGTGATCTGCGTGGTCGCAGCCTTCGGCATATGGCCGAATGTCGGGAAAACACCGGTGCGGGAAGCGCCTTCCTGCGGCGTACCCTGAAACTCTTTTCCGCCCGCGCATGCCGTGAGCATCGCCGCCGCTGTTGCTGCCAGCAATAGGTTGGCGATCTGCCGCGTGCGCTTGGTCATGTTTCTGTTCCCGGTTGATGCCGCATAAGGCGCCGTTGGTCACAGCGCCACACAAAGATAAAGCAATTGGCAAGGGATAGCACCAAGTCGAGGCATCCTGTCAACAAGTGAGTGATGCAAATCGGAAATTCGGCTTGCGTTGAAGGCCGGAGGCTGCTCCAAACCATCCGAGACCCCAGCAGAAAAGGAAAATGTAACCAAAGGTTACACAAAGTAATATTTCGTTATAAGCGAATATTCCGCCATAGGCGCGAAGTCATTTAACGCCAGATGCGCATCAATAGTTGCACTCGGCGATTAAAAAACTTAAAAATTGGTAACGAATTGCCGAACAGGTGATTTGTCCATTACAGCGGAATGACCGTCATTGCTCTGAGGTGACTATCATAACTCGCTGATATTTCTGAATTTCTTTCCCGGCACGAACAGTCGGGAGCTGTGGGGACGATCAGCCACTGGACGTGACGTCAGCCTCGCACGGGAGAGCCGATCTCCCGAAACCAGGTAGGCCCGGCGAATCCGGGTCGCCAAACTGGTCAGGGAAATCGAGCTGGAGCAGACTGTTGAAATTTGCACATTCTACACACCGGACCTCGGGCAGGTTTCTATCAGGCAGCGTGGCTTTGCTTGCGCTTCTTGTCACGTCCTGCACGTCGACCGGCACAGGCCTTGACGGCAAGCCGCTACAGATGACCTCCGCCTCCGATGGCTCCGTGATTGCGGATACATTGCAAAGCGCAGCCGATCAGACAGCCGTAGCCGAGGCGGCGAAGGCGTCGCCTGCGGAGGAGAAAAAGGCGGAAGCCAACCCCGGTGAAACAAAGCCCGCCGTCGTGGCAGAGGCGGCAAACACCAATAACAAGGAGCAGGCGAAGCCAGCCCCAACTGCCGCACCCGCCGAGCAGCAGCAGACCCAGGTAGCAGCCCTCGCCCCCCAGCAGCCGAAGAGCACATCGCTTTTTGGCATGTTCGGCGGCAGCAAGCCCGCTGCACCTGAAGCGGCTCCGGTCGTAGAGCAGCCAGCGGAAGCGGCTCCTGCCGAAACCGCGAAGAAGCCGCAGGAACCGGCAAAGGAAGAAAAGCCCGCCGAAGCAGCAGCGCCGGAACAGACCGCAGCGGCAAAGCCTGCCGAGGCTGAAAAGCCTGTTCAGGTCGCTTCGCTCTTTGGCTCCACGAAAAGCGCTTACGCCTCGCCACAGCGCCCAACGGCCTCGCAAGGAAGCATTGCCCGGCTTTTCTCCGACGAATCGACCGGCACGCGATCCGACCGAACCGAAAGCAGGAAGGTTGCCGTGGTGAAGCCTGTTTCGCCTTCCGCGAAGCATGATTACAATTATTCGCTACCGGGCGTGCGCCCGAATGGCGGCATCGAAATCAAACATCGCAACAGTCTCTATGACGATAGCGATATTGATGCGAACGAAGACGATGAATCGGCAAATCTGACGCTTGCTTCGGCTCCCGGCCTTGCGCGCCTTGCGCCCAACGGGCTGAAAGTGCAACGACAGACCGTGGATGTCGCCTGCCTCAAGCCCCAGCTCGTTTCCATGCTGAAAACCATGGAGCGTCATTTCCGCCGCCCGGTGATGGTGACTTCGGGTTACCGCAGCCCTTCCTATAACCGCAAGGTCAACGGCGCACGGAAATCGCTCCATATGATCTGCGCCGCCGCCGACATCCAGATCGATGGCGTGTCCAAGTGGGAAATCGCGCGCTTCGCCCGCTCCATGCCGGGACGTGGCGGCGTCGGCACCTACTGCCACACGACTTCGGTTCACGTCGATGTCGGGCCGGAGCGCGACTGGAACTGGCGCTGCAAGGGTTGACGAAGCGCCCTCACTGAACACTTAAAGCCGGATCACCCGATCCGGCTTTTTCTTTTGTCTTTATTTTTCAACCGAGTAACAAAATCGGCCGCAGGGATTTTCCCCATTTTTGCAGTACATTCGATTTTTTTCAGAAAAGTGTTTTTTGGGCTTGCGAGTCAGAACCTTCCTCAATATAAGCCCACTCACACCAGCAACGGGCGCCCATCGTCTAGCGGTTAGGACGCCGCCCTTTCACGGCGGAAACAGGGGTTCGATTCCCCTTGGGCGTACCATTGCTGGTTTTTTCTTTTCCCCTTACAATTCAATCTGTTAGCACTCGATGTGCTCTGTTTTGCGCTGTCAAAACTTATTCACAGACAAGTGAAAAAGGGGCTTGCATGTCGGAAATTTCCTGACTATAAGCGCCCCACACCAGCAACGGGCGCCCATCGTCTAGCGGTTAGGACGCCGCCCTTTCACGGCGGAAACAGGGGTTCGATTCCCCTTGGGCGTACCATTGCTGGTTTTTCTTTTCCCTCGAAATTGACGCAAATATTACTGGCTGAACTGCCAGGATGTTGCTACGCGCCGGACTGCAACCTTTTTGAAAGGACAGCATGATGCCGAAAGCAACAGCAATCGTTCCCACCACCCATGCCAGCCGTTACCTGCAGCAGCTCTGCAAGCATTGGGCGCACAAATTCGCGGTCGAATTCTCTCCTGAACATGGCACGATCGATCTTGGCGAGAATCGTCTCGTGATTCTCGATGCCGATGCTGAAAAACTGACCACGACTGTCGAAACATCGGAAGAAAACCTTGCCCGCCTCGAAGAAGTCGTGGCGAGCCATGTTGTCCGCTTCGCTTTTCGCGAGGAACTCGTCTTCGAGTGGATAAGGCAATAGCAAAGGCGGCAGCGTTTACCCTATCCGTAAAATGCCCGCAAATTGCCCGGAATAGCCATTATCGCATCACAATCCGGGCAAATTTTCCCGCGAAATTCCTCCCAGTTTCAAATGACTGATTTAATGGGGAAGAATAATGACAAGCGAAACAAGAACCACTCTCACCTTTCTCGGCGCCGGCCTGGTTGCTGCGGCAATGGCTCTCGGTGCGGATATGAGCTGGGCCGACGTCATCAAGGCCCTTTTCTGACCGCCACCGCCTATATTGGCTATTTCCGCGAAGCTGTCAGAAAAGCCTTTCGCATACGCGCCGAACTGCTCTACATCGGCGCATGATTTTTCAAACGCCTCTGGTCACCGGCAGGCTGGAACGCCGCTACAAAAGATTTCTCGCCGACGTCACGCTGGATGACGGGCGGTTCATCACAGCGTCCGTGCCCAACACCGGTTCGATGCTCGGACTGAGCGCTCCAGGTTCCCGCGTCTGGCTGAGTGTTTCGGATGCCCCTCACCGCAAATATGCCCATACGCTGCAGATTGTCGAAGCGGATAATACGCTGGTTGGCGTGAACACCGGCTTGCCCAACAGAATCGCCGAAGAAGCGATCGTGAAAGGTCTCATTCCGCACCTTTCAGGATATGCCAGCCTCAAGCGCGAGCAGAAATATGGCCGGAATTCGCGCATTGATCTTCTGCTGGATGACGGCCCCCGCCAGCGGGCCTATGTCGAGGTCAAAAATGTACATTTCATTCGCACGCTCGGACTGGCGGAGTTCCCCGACACGGTGACGGCGCGCGGAGCGAAGCACCTTGAGGAACTGATCGACGTGGTTGCCGCTAGTCATCGGGGCGTGATGCTGTTTATTATCCAGCGAAACGATTGCAGCAGATTCAGCATTTCCGGCGATCTCGATCCCACTTACGCACGCGCTTTTGAACATGCGCGTGCAAACGGGGTTGAGGCCTGGGCCGTTCGGTGCCACATAACGGATAACAGCATTGACGCCACTGAACTGGTGCCAATTGAATGATTAAGGTCTAAGACGGATCGAGTGATGGTAACCTATATCGAAGCGACAAGTGCACCCATGAAATATACGGGCCAGATCAGGCTCTATGGCCCCGAGGCTTTCGAGGGTATGCGCACGGTCTGCAATCTGACGGCACGCTGTCTCGATGCCCTCAACGATATCGTCAAGCCAGGTGTGACCACCAACGAGATCGACCGCTTCGTGTTCGAGTTCGGCATGGATCACGGCGCGTTTCCGGCAACGTTGAACTATCGCGGCTATACGAAATCGACCTGCACGTCGATCAATCACGTCGTCTGCCACGGTATTCCGAACGACAAGCCGCTGCGCGAGGGCGATATCGTCAATATCGACGTCACCTATCTCCTTGATGGCTGGCACGGCGATTCCAGCCGCATGTATGCGGTAGGCGAAATCAAGCGCGCCGCCGAGCGGCTGCTGGAAGTCACCTATGAAAGCCTTTTGCGCGGGATCGCAGCCGTCAAGCCGGGCGCCAAGACCGGTGCAATCGGTGCGGCGATCCAAACCTATGCCGAAGGCGAGCGCTGTTCTGTCGTGCGCGATTTCTGCGGCCACGGCGTCGGACAACTGTTCCATGACGCACCAAATATCCTTCACTACGGCACGCCTAATGAAGGGGTGGAAATCAAGGAAGGCATGATCTTCACCATCGAGCCGATGATCAATCTCGGCAAATCGCATGTGAAGGTTCTAGCCGATGGCTGGACGGCCGTTACACGGGACCGGTCGCTGACGGCGCAATATGAACATACGGTCGGCGTCACGAAAGACGGCTGCGAGATATTCACTCTCTCCCCAGCCAACGTCTTCGGACCGCCTTCCATGAGATGACGTCGAAGTGATATCATCTCGATAATTGTCTGGTCTGTTTTTGCGGGGGTTTAAACAGTATGGCAAAGAGCAAGACCGAGACGGGTAATGCGCAGATGCCCGGCTTCAGCGATACGCTGCAACTGACGCCAAAAATCGAAAAGCCGCATTACGCCGGGCATCGCGATCGTCTCAAACAGCGTTTCAGGGAAACTCCCGACGCGCTCGCGGATTATGAATTGCTCGAAATGCTGCTGTTTCGCGCCATTCGGCGCGCGGACACCAAGCCGCTCGCCAAGGCGCTTTTGACCCGGTTCGGCTCGATTGCCGAAGTGCTGGCCGCCCCCGAAAAACTGATCGCCGAAGTTCCCGGTGCCGGGCCCACCGTCGCGCATGAACTCAAGCTTGTGGAAGCCGTCGCCAAGCGAAGCGCCCGCAGCACGGTCATGGAGCGCGAGGTTCTGGGCTCATGGAATCAGGTGATCGAATATTGCACCACCGCCATGGCCTACGAGACCCGTGAGCAGTTCCGCATCCTGTTCCTCGACAAGAAGAACAAGATGATTGCCGATGAAGTGCAGCAGACCGGCACGGTCGATCATACGCCCGTCTATCCGCGCGAGGTCGTCAAACGGGCGCTGGAACTATCCGCGACCGCCATCATCCTGGTCCACAACCACCCGTCCGGCGACCCGACCCCATCGCGCGCCGATATCGACATGACCAGGCAACTCGTCAATGCCGCCAAGGCGCTCAACATCACGGTGCACGACCACGTCATCGTCGGAAAGCACGGTCATGCCAGCTTTCGCGGGTTGGGATTGATCTGACAGCGCATCCACCTCAAGCCGTTACCAATTGTTAAGCATAGCGCAAGGAATGGCTGCGCAATGCATGGAAATCGCTCGAATTTTCTTAAATTTGGACACAATCAGAGGTGAGACGGAAGCCAGAGCGAAGGCAAGGCCTTTCGATGGCAATAATGAATTCAGGCATGTTTCCCGCCAGCGTTCTTCGACGGGAAAATCGGAGTAAAAAATGTTGAAGCGTTCTATCACAGCAGTGGCGCTTGGCGCCGCAATCGTTGCTTTTGCAGGGTCGGCTTTCGCTGCCGACATGATGGGAGCAACGGACTATTCCTATAACGATCCGGTTGCCAGCGGTCCGCATGACTGGTCCGGCAATTATATCGGCGCACAGATCGGCGCTTCCTCGTCCAAGGTTCCCGGCCCCTTCACCAACCGCACCGGCGCTTTGGGCGGCGTTGTTGTCGGCAAGAACATGCAGAGCGGCAATGTCGTGTTCGGTGCGGAACTCGAAGGCAACTTCGCCGAAGCGGAGCATCGCATCGGCCATGGCGGCAGCCTCCAGCAATCGTGGAACGGCAATGCCAAGGGCAAGGTCGGCTATGCTTTCGACAAGACGCTGGTTTATGGCACCGCCGGCTACGGTGTGACCCGCTTCAAGGCCAAGGACAACACCACCTCGGCCCCCGGCTGGGAAGGCGGCGCACTGATCGGCGCCGGTGTCGAGCAGGCACTGACCGGCCCGCTTTCCGTCAAGGCCGAGTATGACTTCCAGCGCTTCAGCGATGTGAAGTCCCGCGTCAACGGCGTGGAGCAGCGCAACAATCTGAAGAACCATTCGATCAAGGCTGGCCTGAACTACAAGTTCTAGACCTCTTGATCGATGCGAAACTTCATTCTGTTTTCGCATCAAGCAATTCGCCTTTTGCACAAAGGGCTGCGTTTCACGGCGCAGCCCTTTCGTTTTGCATAAATTTATCTTCATTTCGCAGTCTGACTACGTCATCGGATGGCTTGACTCCGACAGGCACTCACCGCTTATAAATTGCGAGTGGATTGCGGGGAACAATAAGAGCGAAAAGTTCAACCATCATATCGGGAGGTTGTCTTACCTTGCCGTTTAATTCTCCCGCGCCTGAACACTTGGATATGTGGTTCTGCTTCCGCAGGCCATGCAGTCAGGAATGAAAGAATGCAGCGCGTTTTTGACGGACATAATGATGTCCTTCTGCGGCTTTGGGAAAATGCCCGCAAGGGCGAAGACCCGATCAGGGAATTTATCGACGGAACGGATAGCGGCCATATCGATCTCCCCCGCTCTCTTAAAGGCGGTCTCGCTGGCGGCATATGCGCCATTTATGTTCCCTCGGGCGAGCATATCGAACTGGGCAAGCCGGACGCGAATGGCCATTATGAAACGCCCCTTTCGCCACCGCTGGAACGCAGCCCCTCCCTCGATATCGCTCTCGATATCGCTGCCATTGCTCTCAAGCTGGAAGCCGCTGGCGGCTGGAAGCTCTGCCGCAATGGCCGCGATCTCGACGAGACGCTGGACAGCGACACATTCACCGCCGTGCTGCACATGGAAGGCTGCGAAGCCATCGATGAAGATCTGGCCGCGCTTGAAGTCTTTTACGCCGCGGGCCTGCGTTCGCTCGGACCTGTCTGGAGCCGCAACAATATCTTCGCTCACGGCGTTCCGTTCGCCTACCCGATGAGCCCCGACACCGGCCCTGGCCTGACGGATACGGGCAAGCGCCTCGTCAAGGCATGCAATGCCAAGGGCATTCTGATCGATCTGGCGCATATCACCGAAAAAGGCTTCTGGGACGTGGCGAAACTGAGCGATCAGCCGCTGGTTGCCAGCCATTCCAATGCACACGCCCTTACTCCCGTCGCACGCAACCTGACCGACCGTCAGCTTGATGCCATTCGCGAGAGCAAAGGCCTTGCCGGACTGAACTACGCCACGACGATGCTGCGCGCCGATGCCAAGGAAGACTCCAACACGCCGCTTTCCGATGTGGTGCGCCACGTGGATTACATGGTCGAACGGATGGGCATCGACTGTGTGGCGCTTGGTTCGGACTATGACGGTGCAACAATTCCAGCGGAAATCGGCGATGCGGCCGGCACGCAAAACCTTGTCGCAGCTTTGCGGAAAGCGGGATATGGTGAAGAAGAGCTGGCAAAAATTTGCCGGGGCAATTGGATACGCGTTTTGAAACAGGCCTGGCACGAAGCAGCGTGATCTGGAGCGCATCCTGTGAACGGTTATCGGAACAGGACGCGCAGGAACAAAGACAAAATCCCAAACAAAATCACAGGAAGGGAACTCTAACATGATGCATTTCGGACGTTTTCGTATTCTGGCTGCCGGTGCGGCACTTGCGGCCGTGCTGGCTGCAAATCCGGCCTGGTCCGCCACGCCGGCCGATACGCTGGTCCAGGCATGGGCCATCGACGACACGATCACGCTGGACCCGGCCGAGTCTTTCGAACTGAGCCCGGCTGAATTCATCGGTAACGCCTATGACATGCTCGTCCGTCTCGACATCAACGACACGTCGAAGGTCGTTCCGGGCGTCGCCGAAAGCTGGACCGTTTCCGACGACGGCCTCACCTATACGTTCAAGCTGAAGAAGGACATCAAGTTCGCTTCCGGCAACCCGATCACTTCTGCCGACGTTGCCTACTCCTTTGAGCGTGCCGTGCGTCTCGACAAGAGCCCGGCCTTCATCCTGACCCAGTTCGGCCTGACGAAGGATAACGTCAACGAAAAGGCGAAAGCCGTTGACGACAGCACCTTCGTTTTCACCGTCGACAAGCCTTATGCACCAAGCTTCGTGCTGAACTGCCTGACCGCGACCGTCGCCGCAGTCGTCGACAAGAAGCTTCTCGAAGAACATGCCGAGAAGGTGACGCCGACCGACGAGTACAAGTACGAAACCGATTACGCCAATGCATGGCTGAAAACCAAATCGGCAGGCTCCGGCCCGTTCGTGATCCGCGAATGGCGCGCCAATGAAGTCGTCATTCTGGAACGCAACGACAATTTCTATGGCGAAAAGGCCAACCTTAAGCGCGTCTTCTATCGTCACGTCAAGGAAAGCGCGACGCAGCGCCTGATGCTCGAATCCGGCGATGTCGATGTGGCGCGCAATCTGGAACCGGGCGACTACGAAGCTGTCCTGAAGAACGACAAGCTTTCCACGACCAGCGCCGCCAAGGGCACAGTCTATTACATCAGCCTCAACCAAAAGAACCCGAACCTGGCCAAGCCTGAAGTTCGCGAAGCTTTCAAATATCTGGTCGATTACGATGCAATCGGTTCGACGCTCATCAAGGGCATCGGCGAAATCCGCCAGACTTATCAGGCCAAGGGCGTTCTTGGCGCTCTCGATGCTGCGCCGTACAAGCTCGACGTCGCCAAGGCGAAGGAACTGCTTGCCAAGGCCGGTCTGAAGGACGGTCTTTCGGTTACGTTCGACGTGCGTAACGGTCAGCCGGTCACCGGCATTGCCGAATCCTTCCAGCAGACCGCTGCACAGGCCGGCGTGAAGATCGAAATCATCCCCGGCGACGGCAAGCAGACGCTGACCAAGTATCGCGCCCGCAACCACGATATGTATATCGGCCAGTGGGGCATGGACTATTGGGACCCCAATTCCAACGCTGAAGCTTTCACCAGCAACCCGGACAACAGCGACGACGCCTCGACCAAGACGCTTGCATGGCGCAACGCCTGGGACATTCCGGAGCTGACCAAGCAGACGCAGGCTGCTCTTCTGGAACGGGACAACGACAAGCGCGCCGAACAGTACAAGAAGCTGCAGCAGGAAGCGCTCGACCAGAGCCCGTTCGTCATGCTGTTCCAGCAGGTTGAAGTCGCCGGCATTGGCGGCAATGTGAAGGGCTACAAGCTCGGCCCGACATTCGACTCCAACTTCCTGGCGAACGTCAGCAAGGAATAGTCGGCCATGCTTCGGCGTGTGGAAACAACCACGTGCTGAAACGGCTTTAAATCAACGGGATGGAGCGGTTTTCTGAATCAATAAGGAAAGCCGCTCCACGAAATTTTCAGCGCTGCCGATCCGGCTTTCCGGAGCGACAGATGTCCTGAAACGCTCTCTGAGCCTGAAACAAAAGGCGGCATGAGTGTGCGAGAATGATGATTTTTGAGTTCCGCGACGGAGTGTACTTGAAAGTACATGTGCACCGGAACGCAAAAAATTGCCATTTGCAGCCACTCAAGGCGCGACTTTTGGAACAGGCTCTCACTGTCGGAAGCGGTCAAAACATTGAGTAACACTGTCACTACCAAAAAGGTAAGGCGAGCGCCGCGGCGCTCAACGGCCCTTGCCGCATCGATAGCCAGTTTTCTGGGTATCGTCGTCACGACCTATCTGGGCCTTCTGGCCGTAACTTTTTTCATCGGCCGCGTTGTGCCGATTGATCCCGTGCTTGCCATCGTTGGCGACCGCGCTCCAGCGCATGTCGTCGCCCGCGTGCGGGAAGAAATGGGCTTCAACCTGCCCTATTACCAGCAGTTCTTTCTCTACGTGAAGGGCGTGCTGCAGGGCGATTTCGGCACCTCGGTACTGACCACCAACCCCGTCATGACCGATATTCGCCGCGTTTTCCCGGCTACGATGGAACTCGCCACCGTCGGCACGATCATCGGCGCCCTGTTCGGCATTCCGCTCGGCGTTCTCGCTGCGGTCAAGCGCGGCAGCATTGTCGACCAGATCGTGCGCGTGATCGGCCTTGTCGGCTATTCGGTGCCGATCTTCTGGCTCGGCATGCTTGCGCTTCTGATCTTCTATGCACGGCTAGGCTGGACCTCTGGTCCCGGACGCATCGACATCACATTCGAATATACCTTCACCCCGATCACCGGTTTCTACCTGATCGACGCGATCCTCCAGCGCGATTGGCCAGCCCTCAAGGATATTGTCTCCCACCTTATCCTGCCATCCGTGCTGCTCGGCTATTTCTCGCTTGCCTATATCAGCCGCATGACCCGTTCCTTCATGCTCAACGAGCTGGAACAGGAGTATATCATTGCAGCGCGCGCCAAGGGCATTTCGGAAACTCGCATCATCTGGGGCCACGCACTGCGCAACGCCGCCGTACCGCTGGTGACCGTGATCGCGCTTTCCTATGCCGGACTTCTGGAAGGTTCGGTGCTGACCGAAACCATCTTCTCCTGGCCCGGCCTTGGACTCTACATCACCAATTCACTGCAAAACGCTGATATGAATGCCGTTCTGGGTGGCACCATCGTCATCGGGTCGGTCTTTATCGCGCTCAACCTCGTGTCCGATCTTCTCTATCGGCTTCTCGATCCAAGGACGCGCGCACGATGAGCCAAATGACAGATACTTCCAACCTCTCATGGCGTGAATGGCTGCTTACGGAGCGGCCACAGTCACGCACACAAGCCCGCCTCGGCCGTGCCTATATGGTCTGGCGACGCTTCACCGCCAACAAGCTGGCCGTCCTTGGCCTCCTCATCATCATCGGTCTTCTTGTCGTTGCAGCCCTGGCCGATGTGCTGGCGCCGCATTCGCCGGTCGCCGGCGATCTGGCCAATGCACGTCTGTTGCCGCCGGGATCACCGGGTTACCTGCTCGGCACTGACGATCAGGGTCGCGATATTCTTTCGCGTCTGATCTATGGCTCCCGCCTTACCCTTTATGTGGTGCTGCTGGTCGCCATCATCGCAGCTCCCATCGGCCTTCTGGTCGGCACCGTTGCAGGCTATGCAGGTGGTTGGGTGGATGCCGTGCTGATGCGCATCACCGACATCTTCCTCGCCTTCCCGAAGCTCATCCTGGCACTGGCATTCGTTGCCGCTCTCGGACCGGGCATCGAAAATGCCATCATCGCCATCGCCATCACTTCGTGGCCGCCATATGCGCGCATTGCGCGTGCGGAAACGTTGACCGTGCGCAATTCGGATTATATCTCCGCCGTCCGTTTGATGGGCGCTTCGCCTATCCGCATCGTCGTGCGCCACATCATGCCGCTCTGCACATCGTCACTGATCGTGCGTGTAACGCTCGACATGGCAGGCATCATCCTCACCGCCGCCGGTCTCGGCTTCCTCGGCCTCGGCGCACAGCCGCCTCTGCCTGAATGGGGTGCGATGATCGCTTCCGGTCGCCGCTTCATTCTCGACCAGTGGTGGGTGGCCGCCATGCCGGGTATCGCGATCCTCATCGTCAGCCTCGGCTTCAATCTTCTGGGCGATGGCCTGCGCGATGCGCTCGATCCGCGGGGTAACAACCAATGAAGCCTCTTCTGACTGTCGAAGACCTACGCGTCACTTTCCCGACCCGCACCGGTGCAATCGAGGCCGTGCGCGGCGTCAGCTTCGAACTGGGTCGTGAACGCCTCGGCATCGTAGGCGAATCCGGTTCCGGCAAGTCGCAGACCGGCCGCGCCATCATGGGTTTGACCCCGCCGCATGCGAAGATCACCGCCAAAAAACTCGAATTTGACGGCATCGATCTTCTGAACGCACCGGCACGCGAACGCCGCGCTTTGCGTGGCGGACGCATCGCCATGGTTTTGCAGGACCCGAAATACTCGCTCAACCCTGTGATGACCATCGGCAAGCAGATTGCCGAAACGCTGAAGGCCCACGGCAAGTTCAGCAGTGAAGAAATCCGCAGGCGCTCCATCGCCATGCTGGAAGCCGTGCAGATCCGCGATGCTGAACGCGTCATGAGCCTCTATCCGCACGAAGTTTCGGGCGGCATGGGCCAGCGCGTCATGATTGCCATGATGCTGGTTGCCGAACCGGAAATGCTGATCGCCGATGAGCCGACTTCGGCGCTCGACGTTACGGTCCAGCTTGAAGTGCTCGGCATCCTCGACAAGCTGGTTGCCGAACGCGGCATGGGTCTGATCTTCGTCAGCCACGACCTGCGCCTCGTTTCCTCCTTCTGCGACCGCGTCATCGTGATGTATGCGGGCAAGATCGTCGAGGAAATTGCGGCCAAGGACCTCGCCAATGCGAAACACCCCTATACGCAAGGATTGCTGAATTGCATGCCGAAAATCGGAGCCGATCGCCATCCCCTGCCAACCTTGCAGCGTGAGGAGGCATGGAAGCTATGAGCACGGCATCTGCACTGAGCGTCGACAATATCGACGTCTATTTCGACCACTTCCATGCACTGAAATCGGTCAGCATCGAAGTGGCTCGAGGCGAATCCTACGGCCTCGTGGGTGAATCCGGGTCGGGCAAATCCACCCTGCTGCGCGCTGTTGCGGGACTGGCGCCTGTCGAGGACGGCGAAATCCGTATCGACGGGCAATTGCTGAAAACACCGCGTGACAAGGCGTTCTATCGCAACGTTCAGATGGTGTTTCAGGACCCTTACGGCTCGCTGCATCCGCGCCAGACGGTGGACCGGCTGTTGCTGGAACCGCTCGCCATCCATGGGGTCGGCGATACGGAACAGCGCATCGTGAAGGCGCTCGATGAAGTCGGCCTCGGTTCCGGCTTCCGCTTTCGCTATCCGCACCAGCTTTCAGGCGGCCAGCGCCAGCGCATCGCCATTGCTCGCGCCCTGATCGTCGAGCCCAGCATATTGCTGCTCGACGAGCCGACCTCCGCGCTCGATGCTTCGGTTCAGGCGGAAGTGCTGAACCTGCTCGAACAGGTTCGGCGCGACCGCAACCTGACCTTCGTCATGGTCAGCCACGACCTTGGCGTCGTCACCCATATGTGCGACCGGCTTGCCGTCATGCGCAATGGTGAGGTCGTGGAACAGCTGCAGGCAAACGATCTTGTCAGCGGCAATATCCATGCCGACTATACGAAGAACCTGATGCGGGCGAGCGAAGGCTTCCGCAGGTAAAGCAGAAGCGGTCCGTTTCAGGATACACTAAAAACAAAGGGGACCTCGGGGCCCCCTTTTTCATTGCATCAATCGTCGGACTTACGCGGCGTGTCGCCATCCTGCCCGCGCCGCCAATAGGCGACGATCAACTGCCGATCCTTCGGAATATTGCGTTCCTTGCGCATATAGGTGCGGATCGACCGGAACGCGTTGAACTCACAACCGACCCAGACGTAAATATCGTCTTGGCCTTCCGGCAATTCGACCGCCCGCACGGCATCCTGCAACAAGGTCGTCGTTCCGGCTTCCGCGCCATTGCGGTTCAGCCACTGCAGATCGATATCGGCGCGCGAAAAAAGTTCCTGCTCTTCCTCTGCGCTGCCGATCTCGACCCGTACGACCGCCTTGGTTCCTTCCGGCAACCGTTCCAGAATGCGTCCGATGGCAGGCAGAGCGGTTTCGTCTCCGGCGAGCAGATACCACTTCGCCTCACCTGCATCGCCGCCGCCAGGACCTGTCATGCCGACAATATCGCCCGGCTTGGCGCTGAGGGCCCAACCGGAACCCGGTGCGTCGCAATCATCGCCGTGAACGACCATATCGATATCCACCCATCCGGCGACGGTATCGATGTTGCGGATCGTATAGACACGTGTCGCAAGCTTGGCTGCGCCTTCGGGCCAGACCGGACGGCCATCTTCACCGGTTGTGGGCCATTGCGGCTTTGCCAGGCCTTCGGGCGGAAACAGAAGGCGGATATGGAGCCCCAGCTGCGAGAAGCGGAACAGGTTTTCGCCTTTCAGGCGAACGCGCCGCATGTGCGGTGTTACATTCGACACCGAGACGACCTGCATCTCGCGGAAATAGGGCAGCGGCAGTCCGGCAGCCCCATCGCCTTCCCAGATGATTTTCGGTTTGGCGCTGCCCTTGTCGAGAAACTCCAGCACATGTTCGGCAATGGAATATTTCATATAGGCAAGGCCAGTTTCGTCCTCGCTGGAGACATCGACGCTGACCGTTTCATCGTCCCACTGCACATCCGCCTGACCGAAGCTCAGCACCAGCTTTGCCGTGCTGCCCTGACGGTGCACGTCGGCATGCTCGACGAAATGATCGAGAAGCTGATTGACCACATGACCGGCATTGGTAAGCGCAAAGCGGGTATTGGCGTTGAGTTCGGACATGCCCCGTCCTCCTTTGGGAAACAATTTCCCCAGCCTTACCCGAATATAACATGACTATTCAAGTCATCATTTTGGCTTGAACCCGCAATAAATCGTGACGGGTAGTGCCTGCCGCCAGACATCGAAAGAACCGAGCGCCCCAGCCTGCGCAACCGACAATCGCGTCAGTTCTCCGCCGTACTTTTCACGCCAGTTGAAAAGCAGCATTTCGCTTTGCAGGGTCACGGCGTTGGCAACCAGCCTACCCCCCGGATTCAAGGCGTTCCAGCAAGCTTCCAGCACACCATCATCCGTCACCCCGCCGCCGATGAAGATCGCGTCTGGCGCTTCCAAGCCCGCCAACGCCAGGGGCGCCTCCCCCCTGACAAGCTGCAATCCGGGAACGCCCAGTGCGGCGCGATTTCGCTCGATCATTGCCTGTCGCTGTTCGCTGGCCTCAATGGCAATCGCACGACACGAGGGATGAACACGCATCCATTCGATGCCAATCGAACCACAACCGGCACCCACATCCCATAGCAGTTGACGCGGCAATGGCTGCAATCGTGACAGCGTGACGGCACGAATGTCGCGCTTGGTCAATTGGCCATCATTCTCGAACGCTTCATCGGGAAGACCTACGACAGGCGAAAACACGTTCGCTTCCGGTGCGACGATGCATTCGATTGCCAGAACATTCAGATCGGCGCATCGCCCGTGCGACCAGTTTTCGGCGATATCCTGTACACGTTGCTCCTTGGAGCCACCAATATGCTCAAGAACAGTCATGCGGCTTTGGCCAAACCCCTTGCCCTTGAGCAGTGCCGCCGCTTTTGCTGGCGTCGTACCGTCATTGCTGAGCACCAGGAGCTTCTCGCCGGGCAGGATATGCGGCTGCAGCAATTCAAACGGACGACCGTGCACGCTGACTGTGCGGACATCCTGGAGCGGCCAGCCCATCCGCGCCGCGGCCAGTGAAAGCGAAGACGGATGCGGTAGAACCAGCAATTCTTCCGGCGAAAAATGCCGGGCCAAAGTTGCACCCACGCCAAAAAACATCGGATCGCCACTTGCCAGCGCGATGACCGGCTGGCCGCGATAGGCCTCGATCATCCCGATAGCTTCGTCGAATGGAGACGGCCAGGCCACGCGTTCGGCTTTGATGCCATCGTTCAGAAAATCCAGATGGCGTCTGCCGCCGAAAATGGCCTTGGCCGAGGCGATAGCCGCAAGCGCGGTTTTTCCAAGCCCATCAAACCCGTCTTCACCGATCCCGATCACTGTCAGCCAGCGTGCCATGCGCGATGCTCCTTTTCCCGAGTTCGTAGAGCATTTTGCAGTCAGGTGAAATCACCTGACTTCGCATAAATGCGGCAAAACAAACGGATAGAGCGGAAGCGCGAACGAATGTGAGGCATTTCGCTCTGTCGCGGACAGTAGCAAGTGCATGCGGCAAGGCGTATAAGACTGAAATGCCGAGCAATCCGATCACCAATTCGCTGCATACCTATCCTGACAGGCGCAACGCCTGCCCCGGCCTCTCGCGCATGGTGATGGCGAAAGACGGTGCGATTGCCCGCATAAAACTGAAGCTGGGCCGCTTGTCAGCCGATCAGGCACGTTCAATTGCAGCAATAGCTGAACGTTTCGATGCAGGCGCAATAGAGCTGTCGATTCGCTCCAATATCCAGTTGCGCGGTATTGCGCCCGAACATTGGGATAATGTTGTCGCTGCGCTGCACGACGCCGGCCTTGGAGCAGAAAACCCCGGTGCTGATGATATTCGCAACGTGATGGTCAGCCCCACGGCCGGCATTGATCGGAGCCAGATAGCCGATGTCACGGAACTGGCCTCATCCGCGCTCGATACGCTGCAGGCGAATGAGACTTTCTATGCGCTATCGCCGAAATTCTCCTTGCAGATTGACGGCGGTGAGGATTGCGCAATGGTTTCGCATCCGGGCGATATCTGGCTTTCATCCATGGACCGGAAAACCTACGCTTTTGGCCTCGCCTCGTCTCCCGAAAAACCCGCGCTGGGAACCATAGATGCGGGACACGCCCTGCTGTTCATCGAAGCGTTGCTGCATTGCTTTTTACAGCAGGGCAGCTTTGCGCGGATGAAGCATCTCTTCGAGATCATTTCGCCATCGCAGTTTCTGGCCAATTTGGAAAGGGAACTCCCTTTTCCCATCCATTCGGCAAATGGCTGGAAACGCAAGGTACCGATGGCGTTTTCGCATCTCGGACCGAACCGGCAGCGCGATGGGTCGATTTATATCGGCGCGACACCGCTGATGGGACGGCTGACGCCGCGCCAACTCAGCGCGCTGGCGGACCTCTCCGAGAGCGGAAAAAGCGAGCTGCGCCTTACGCCCTGGCAAGGTGTCATCCTGCCTTATGTAAACGAAACCCGGGTGATCGACCTCACCCAAAAACTCCGTTCGCTTGGTCTCGAAACGACAGCCGAAGTCCCGCACGCGCGGCTTCGTGCCTGTTCGGGCTCGAGTGGATGTGCCTCTGCGCTCGCCGACACTCAAACCGACGGCGGGAAGCTGGCGACACGTTTAAGTCCCGGAACGTCATCCGTGCACATTACAGGATGCGCCAAATCATGCGCCGCGCTTGCGCCATTGCCGCATACCCTGCTGGCGCGCTCGGCAGGCCGCTACGATCTCTATACGCAGGAGCCGTTTCCGCAAGACGGGGCTGGACCATCGCGCTTCGGACGGTTATTGGCGACTGATATTACCATTGACCAAGCGGCGCACCTTCTGAACGCCCGACACTGATTAGAGTGGTCCACCATGACAGACTACATCCGCGACGGACAGGCCATTTACGACCGGTCTTTCGCCATCATTCGTGCCGAGGCCGATCTGAGCCGCATACCCGCCGATCTGGAAAAGCTTGCAGTCCGGGTCATTCACGCCTGCGGCATGGTGGATGTAGTCAATGACCTCGCCTTCTCGGAAGGCGCAGGTAAAGCCGGGCGCGACGCCCTGCTCGCCGGTGCGCCCATTCTTTGTGATGCGCGCATGGTGGCCGAAGGCATTACCCGTTCCCGTCTGCCTGCAAATAATGAAGTCATCTGCACGCTTGGCGATCCGTCGGTTCCCGAGCTAGCCGCGAAGGTCGGCAACACCCGCTCGGCCGCAGCACTCGACCTCTGGCTTCCCCATCTCGCCAACAGCGTGGTTGCAATCGGCAATGCACCAACCGCCCTCTTCCGCCTCTTCGAATTGCTGGATGCCGGTGCGCCGAAACCGGCGCTCATCATCGGAATGCCGGTTGGCTTCGTGGGTGCGGCGGAATCCAAGGACGAACTCGCCGCCAACAGCCGTGGCGTGCCTTACGTGATCGTTCGCGGAAGACGCGGCGGCAGCGCCATGACGGCAGCGGCGGTCAACGCGCTCGCGTCGGAGCGCGAATAATGGCAGCAAAAGGCAGATTGTTTGGCCTCGGTGTCGGCCCCGGCGATCCTGAACTGATCACGCTGAAAGCCCTCCGCCTTCTCAAGAGCGCGCCGGTCGTTGCCTATCACGCCGCCAAGGGAAAGAAGGGCAACGCCCTTACCATCGTCGAGGAATATCTTTCGCCCGAACAGGTTCTCGTGCCGCTGATCTATCCGGTGACGACGGAAAAGCTCCCGGCGCATATGGATTACGAGCAGATCGTCAGCGATTTCTATGGTGAGATAACGGACACGATCGCGAGCCATCTTGATCGGGGACAGGATGTGGCCGTGATCGCGGAAGGCGATCCCTTCTTCTACGGCTCGTTCATGTATATCCACGACCGGCTCGCAGGGCGGTATGAAACGCAAGTCGTGCCCGGTGTCTGTTCCGTTCTCGGTGCCTCTGCCGTCCTCGGTGCGCCGCTTGTCTATCGCAACCAGACGCTCTCCGTTCTTTCCGGCGTCATGGGCGCGGAGGAACTGAAGCAGCGGCTCGCGGATACGGGAGCTGCGGCGATCATGAAGCTCGGCAAGAACCTCGACAAGGTCCGCGCAGTGCTGGGTGATCTCGGTCTCATGGACCGTGCGCTCTATGTCGAGCGCGCCACCATGTCCAACCAGCGCATCGTGCCCCTTGCCGAAGTCGATGGTGACGACTGCCCTTATTTCTCGATCATTCTCGTTCCGGGGCAAAAATGGAACGGCGCATGACCCCTGCGATTCTGGTGCTTGGAGAAGCAGCTGTTCCCACCGCGCAACGGATCGCAATGGCGTTGGAGCGCGCCGAAATACGCGGCCTTCAGAGCCGCGTTGCATCGGTTGACAACACCTTCATGCATTTCGGCGATGCAATAAGGTCGCTCTATGAGGAAGGCCGTCCGATCATCGCGCTTTGCGCCGCCGGTATCGTCATCCGGGCGCTCGCCCCGCTACTTGAGAACAAGCGTATCGAACCGCCAGTTCTCGCCGTGGCTGAGGATGGAAGTGCGGTCGTGCCACTGTTGGGTGGGCTCTCGGGTGTCAACGACATGGCGCGGCAGATTGCAGCGGCGCTTGAGGTCGCGCCTGCAATAACCACGTCCGGCGAACTGCGCTTCGGAATCAATCTGCTGCATCCGCCTGCCGAACTCACGCTTGCCAATCCAGACAGCGCGAAAAGTTTCATGTCGAACCTGCTCGCGGGACAGAAGCTGCGGATTGAAGGACGATCGCGCTGGCTTGCGCAATCGAAACTGCCTTTCGCCGACGACGGCGCGTTGACGATCAGCATAACGCCCCACAATCGCGTGCCGCGTCCCGACGAGTTGATTTATCATCCGCGCAGCGTGGCGATTGCCGTTGATATGGTCCGCGAAAACCTTCAGGCCAATGTTGAGCATGCGCTTGCCCGGGCGGGGAAAGCCCGGCAGTCACTGGCCTTGCTCCTCGCCGATGAAAAAGACTGCGCTGCGTCGGAACTTCACGGAGCGGCACAGATGCTTGGTATTCCACTCCGTTTTGTGGCGGATGCACCCCATGTCCGCGAACTCGTCCTTCGTTCGGTCGAGCAGCCGATTGAGCTGATAGAAGACGACGGACTCGCCATCGCCGTTGCGTCAACCCCGGCAGATGTGCTGTTTGTCGGTCGAAAGCGCGGCAAGCTGGTCGTTATCGGACTTGGGCCCGGATCGCGCAGCCTGATGACGCCTGCCGTCCAGCATGAACTGGAACAGGCTGAAGACATTCTCGGCTATGAGACCTATGTGCGAATGGCTGAGGAGAATCTTCGCCCTTTCCGCCCGGACCAAACCATTCACATGACCGACAATCGTGAGGAAATGCAGCGCGCCCGTCATGCATTCGAACTCGCGGCTTCCGGGCGGCATGTCGTCATGGTTTCGTCGGGAGATCCCGGTGTCTTTGCGATGGCTGCGGCGGTTGTCGAGGCGCTGCACGAAACGGACAATCCCGCGTGGCACGGCGTGGAGCTTGTCATCCAGCCTGGAATTTCAGCGGCAATGGCTGCCGCATCGCGCATTGGTGCGCCGCTGGGACATGACTTCTGCATCATTTCGCTATCGGACAACCTGAAGCCCTGGGAGGTCATCGAAAAGCGCCTGGCGCTTGCCGCCGAAGCCGATCTCGCCATGGCGTTCTACAATCCGATCTCCAGGGCGCGCCCGCATCAGCTTGGCCGCGCGCTGGAAATCCTGCGCCAATATCGATCGCCTGGAACGCCCGTCGTCCTTGGACGAGACATAGGCAGACCTGCCGAGACGACACGGACAACTACGCTGGGTGCATTGACGCCAGAGGATGTCGACATGCGCACCGTGGTCATCATCGGCTCCTCGCATACACAACGGTTTGCGAAGTCCGATGGCCGCGAATGGGTTTATACACCGCGTTGGTACGGCGAAAAGCCTGAGAAGTGACAAACAAAAAGGCAGGGAAAACCCTGCCTTTTTCGCATGTTAGCCGTGACAGTTGAATCAGTTCTTCTTCGCCTTGGCCTTCTTCGGCTGGGCAGCGGCGGCGGCGTCCGCCTTGGCGGCAGCTGCTTCGGCTGCAATCTGATCCGCGCTTTTCGGCGACGTGTCGATGACGGCACGCACACCGCCCTTTGCAGTGAGCTGGCAAACAGCCGTGCGCAGGTCCACCTTGAGATCGACATCCGTTCCGCCTGCTGCACCCGGACGGGAATTGACGGCGGAGATAACGCGTTCCGGCAGGAAGTATTTGTTGGCAGCAGCGGTGATGCACGGCTGCGCCAGCGCAGGGTCGACATAAGCAGTCGGAGTGAAGCGCGGCATCGAAATCGTCGGCGCGCTAACCGGGGCCTCGGTTTTGCCCGGCGTCGCCGTCGTGGTCGGTACAGTCGTCGTGCAGGCAGCGGCAAGCGGGGCCAACATGGCAATGGCTAGGAAACGGGCTCCGGTGCGGGCGCGTCCGTACATGATCAACCTCATAGGATCTGCTGAGTAGGTAAAATTTAAGTTCGATAACTATTCGGTTTTGCTCGATTGTCGAGTGGCAGGAAGGTCACATTGCCAGAATTTCGATTCGCATCCACAGGCTGACGTCACTGCTTTGCCAAAATCCAGTTCAGCATTTCCCGCCAATCCGACATGCGGATGGGCGTGCCGTGATTGCCGCTCTCGAAACGGCGAAACTGAACCGGATAACCCGGCGCGCGCTTGCGTATCTCGCGATAGAAGGATTCCTGCTTGTCGATGGCGAAAACCGGGTCGTGGCTTCCATGACCGAAGAAAACGGGCACGCGCTTCCTGAATGCGGGAGACTTGAAAAATCCCTCATCCCAAAGCGAGCCGAGCAGGATGAGACCTGAAAGCTGACTACCGGCGTTTTCGTTGCCCGCTATGCGCCAGCACAGCGTTCCGCCCTGCGAGCCGCAGGACAGGATCAAGGGAGCGCTTGGCGACGAAGCTTTGACAGCTTCAATCAGCCCGGCAATCTGCGCCTCGCCCGCATCGGCGAAATCCTTGAAGTCCGGTGTGACATACAAGCCGCCGTTCAATGCAGCGAGATTCTTCACCCGGTTGAAATTACCGCCGAAGGTAAAATCATTCATGCCTTGCAGGCGATTGCCGCCCCGGCCATGCAGATAGATGACGATGAAGGATGCACCTTCGCGCTTGCCCGCCGTCATGGCCTTGACTGGCCCAGCTTTGGTCTGAAACGTGACGTCCTTCTGGTAGGCGCGCGCCTTTAGCGAGACATAGGCGTCTTTCACCCGCTTTTCGGGCACCGCATCGCGCCCGTTTATATCGCGCATTTCATTGTAACCGACGACCTTGTAATCGCCATTGTCGGCGCTGCTGATGACGCCGGGATAGGCGAAATAGTCGTCCTTGTAAGGCGGCAGCGACGAAGCCCCGGATGCCGTCGCCGCCGAAAGCAGAAACAACACTCCGAGGAGGCTGCGTGTTGCACGTCTCGACATCACAGCTCCAGCGTATGGTAGCGCCTGTTGAGATAAACCAGCGCTTCCTCTTCGGCCCTCGACCGCAGGCCTACCACTTCGCCGAAAAGCACGTGATGGGTGGAATGATCCTGAACGCTCACCACTCGGCAATCGAAAGAGGCAAGCGCTCCCTCCAATATGGGCGCTCCGGTAACCTGAACTTCCCACCGCGCCAGTTCGAACCGCTCGTCCTGCGTCAGACCAATGCGGCCGGAAAATGCGTCCGCCAGCTGCTGATGCGAGCCGGCAAGCGTGTTGACGGCAAAAACCCCATTGTCGATGAACAGCCGGTTTTCCTCGTGGATCTTCTGCAGGCAGATGAGGATGGTCGGCGGATTATCGGACACTGAGCAGGCCGCCGTCAGGGTTAGACCGCGCCGTCCCGCACTGCCCGCGGTCGTGACGATCTGCACTGCGCCGGCATAATGGCTCATGGCATCGCGGTAGGACTTGGATTCCACCGAAGCTGCACTTGAAATGATGTTCTTAATCGTTTGCACGTCCAACAGAATCCATCTCGCCCTATGGGTATGTTACCTGAAGCCAGCTACCATGTTCAGAAGCCCGCGATATCGGCCCCCAGAAACGGGCATTGCACAAAGGCGAGGAAACAGCTACCCACTTTTCGTTGAAAATGCCACGAATTGTTTATTGAAGACGGATCACGTGATCGAGCTAGGGAAACGTCCTGCCGCAGCGCTGACAAGCATCATCCTCTCACTGCTGGCCAGTTCCGTACTGGCACAGGCAGCAGATATGCGCATCGGACTTGCAGCGCCCCTGTCGGGAACCTTCGCTCCGTTGGGTAATCAGCTGGCCGAAGGGGCGCGCATCGCGGCCGCGACGAAAGGCGCTGAACTCGTCATTTCCGATGACCGCTGCGATGCCGAAGGCGGCAGGGAAGCGGCGGAACGTTTCGTGAGGGAAAACGTCCGGATCGTAACCGGCTTTCTGTGTCCCGACGCCCTTGAGGCGGCGCTCCCGGTTCTCGCAGCTGGCAACATAGTTATCGTGGCCTCGGGCGTCAGTGAACCCACGCTGACCGAAAGGCGCGCACCCGCACCGATGGCAGTATTCCGACTCGCAACCGGACTCGACAAGGAAACGGAAGCAACAGGCAGTTTTCTCGGCAGTCTCTGGCGTGCCCAGGCTTTTGCCGTCATCGATGACGGGACGATTGAGGGACGCGAACGTGCCGCACGTGTTCTGGCCAGCCTCAAGGAGCAGCAGCTGCAACCGGTTTTTACCGATACCTATCGGCCCGGCCTCGACAATCAGAATGCGCTAGTCGCCCGCCTGCGGCGCGCAGGCGCAACCCATGTCTATGTCGGCGGCGAACGTGACGATATCGCCGCCATCGGTACAAGCGCTGCCGTCCTCAATCATCCGTTGACGATTGCAGGCGGGAGCCTGCTTGATGCCGCGCCCGGCGCACAGCCCTTAAGCGAGGGCACTTTGATGATCGCTCCGGTCCGGCCGCAGGACCTTTCAACAGCAAAACCCGCAATCGACGCACTGCATCAGGCCGGAAAACTGGCCGATGCTTATGCCATCATCGGCTATGCCAGCGCGGAGATTGCTGCGGATGCGATCCTGCGCGCCGACGAGAAGAAGCAGCCGGTGCTTGATACGCTTCGCACTGGTTCCTTCGAAACCGTGCTTGGCACGATCAAGTTCGACGACAACGGCATCCGAACGGACAACCCCAACCGCCTCCAGCGGTTCGACGGCAAACGGTTCGTGCTAGCCGACAAGTAGCCCAATGAGACTGGCGGCGATCACCAGCCCGGTCATCAGGCTCATGGTTGACCAGAAAAGGTGAAGCGCGGCATCTATATCATCGGCATTGGCATCGCGTTTGCCGGATGCATTGAGCATGGGACCTTCAACTTTTTCCGTCCCATATTGGCGCGGACCGGCCAATGCCAGCCCCAGCCCGCCTGCAAATGCCGATTCCGGCCAGCCTGCGTTGGGCGAGCGATGCAGGCGCGCGTCACGGCGCATGACCGAGAAAGCTTCCCTTCCTGAAAGCCTGTCTTTCGTGATCGCGGTGGCCAGTGAAGCCAGCAGCCCCGTCAACCGGGCAGGAATGTAGTTTGCAACATCGTCCAGCTTCGCCGCGAAACGGCCGAAATCGCGATAGCGATCATTGAGATGACCAATCATCGAGTCGGCGGTATTGATCATTTTGTAGGCAAACAGCCCCGGCAATCCGCCCACCAGAAACCAGAATGCAGGCGCGACAATGCCGTCGGATGCGTTTTCGGCCAGACTTTCTATCGCTGCCCTGCTGATGCCGCCCTCATCAAGATGCTCGGGATTGCGTCCAACAATCATCGACACGGCCCGCCGTCCGCCCTCGAGGCCGTCCTCCCGCAGCGCCAGCGCAACCGCCTGCACATGATCGGCAAGGCTTTTCTGCGCAAGCAGCACCGTCACGATCAGAATTTCGGCAACAGCGCCTGCTGTTCCGGCAAAGGGCAGTAGGAACTCAAGGACAAGCCCCAGAACGACAGAGACAGCCACCAGCCCAACCGTCAGCCACATGCCATTTCGGCGAAGCACCGCAGCAGCGAGATTTCGGTTGTTCCAGCGCTTTTCACCCCATGAAATTGCTTTCCCGAACAGGACGACGGGATGCGGCATCCTTTGCCATAGCTGCGGCGGATCGCCGACAAAGCGATCGAGAAGCAGCGCAAGCGAAAGAATAATCAGCTTTATTTCCATGAGCTTGACCAGAAAAACTGAATCAAAGTTTCAACGCCTTTTCCAAGCGCGCAAGCGCCACGTCATCCAACGGCAGACCAATGCGCAACCAGCGCGAGGCGTAATTGAATTTCCGGACCAGAATATGTCTCTGGCACAGTCTGACATAGAGTTCGTGCGCATCCGGGTGTTCAACAAGAGAAAACAGCGCCGTGCCGCCGATTTCCTTCAGACCGGATTTCTCGAGAACAGCAGAGAGTTCCAGGCGCCTCAGATCAATACGCGCGCGATAGTTGGAAAGCGCCTCGGCACCGCGGAAGGCATGGCTGGCAATGGCAAGCGCCGGGCCGGATACCGCCCATGGCCCAAGCCGCTGCTGCAATGCCTCGACAAACGGCTGACCGGCAACGGCAAAGCCCAGACGAACGCCAGCCAGCCCGAAAAACTTGCCGAAAGATTTCAGCACGATCATCGGCATGTCTTCCGCATCCGCTGCAACGCTGACATCCTCATGCGCGTCCGCAAAAGCCTCGTCCACGATCAGAAAGCCGCCCAGCGCACCAAGTTTTCGCGCCAGATGCTGAAGATCGTCTTTTGAAACCACACGACCATCGGGATTATTGGGATTGACGATAACTGCCGCCGTCGCCTCGTCCGGAATTTCACCGATTGCCGCACACGACACGACCTTCCAGCCGCAGGCAACGAACGAAGCGACATGTTCCTGATAGGTCGGCCCGAGAACCGCAACCGTCGACGGAGCAACTAATGTCGGGACGAGCTGGATCAAAGCCTGTGTGCCGGGAGCTGCGACAATGGACGCATTCTCACGCAGCCCATAATAGCTGCGGGCCAGCCGCAGCGTTTCCAGCATCAGCCGTTCATCCGGCAAGCGGTTCCAGATTTCCGGTGTCAGTTCGGGAAGTGAAAAAGGCTCCGGGTTGATGCCCGTTGAAAGATCAAGCCAGCCTCCCGGCTTTCCGCCAAAGCGCGCGACGGCCTTGTCCAGCGCGCCGCCATGCTCGATTTCTGCACTCAAGCTTTGTCTCCGCAAAAATCGATCACATGCATGAAAGAGCCTGAAACGGACCCGACCCTGAGACCTGCCTCGCCAAGCTCGTCTCGTGCGGCATCCCGCACACGGAAAAGCCGATCCGCCTCTCCTTCGCGCAGGATGCTTGCATAATGAAACTCGTGCGCCTTCAATGGCTCCTTCCAGGGTGAGCCCTCAAGCGGTTCCAGCAGGCGATAGCCAAGATGCAGCTTTCTTTTCGCGAAGCTCGTTTCAAGCGGCAGAAGACCCAGCATCGGATGCGCAACACCCTCCGCATCCTGCAAGCTCTCGCCAAGAACCATGTAGCCGCCGCATTCGCCATAAACAGTCGCACCACGCGTTGCGGCATCGCGTATTGCCGTTTGAAAACGTGCGGCTTGTGCCAGACGGCCTGCGTAAAGTTCCGGATAACCGCCGGGCAGATAGATTGCGTCTGCATCCTGTCTCGGAGCCTCATCTGCAAGCGGCGAGAAGAACGAAATCTCCACACCTCGCCTGCGCCAGCCTTCAAACAGATGCGCATAGGCAAAGGCGAATGCATCGTCGCGGGCAACCGCAATGTGGTTCCCAAGCGGTTTCAGGCGTGGAACATTGGCCATCGCATCGTAACGCTTCGGCCGCGACCAGATCGACTGCAACGTATCCAGATCGATATGCGCTTCAATCACATCAGCGGCATGATCCAGAAAAGTTTCGAGGTCGGAATGCTCGCCCGCCTGCACCAGTCCCAGATGCCTTTCTGGCAGCGAAAGATCGGTATCGCGAGGCAAGGCGCCGAGAACCGGAATGCCGAGTGGCTCCAACGCGCCACGCAGCATCGCTTCGTGCCGCGGGCTGCCAACCCGGTTGAGGATAATTCCGGCAATCAGCACATCCTTGCGAAACTGGCTGAAGCCCCACACAAGCGCCGCGACCGAGTGTGATTGCCGTGCACAATCCACCACCAGCACCACCGGCAGCTCGAGAACCCGGGCCAGATCGGCGGAAGAACCCTTCCCGTCCATCGCTCCGTCAAAGAGCCCCATCATGCCCTCGGCGACCAGCAGCTTGGCGCTGCTTTCGGTCATGCGCGAGGAAAGCGCGCTGATAAGTTCAGGACGCATCGCCCAAGGGTCGAGATTGAAGCAATCCGCGCCGCTCGCAGCCTTGTGATAGGCAGGGTCGATATAATCCGGCCCGGCTTTCGCCGGTGCAAGCGCTACGCCCCTGCGTTTCAAAACCCTCAACAAACCCAGCGTTACCGTTGTCTTGCCCGACCCGGAAGCCGGTGCAGCGATCATGAAACCCTTCATGCGGTTTGCGCTCCCTCATTTTGGTTCTTTCTGCCAAGCGGGTCGCTGAACAGGATCTTGCCGCTCAAAGCGCCCATCCAGTCCAATCCATCCCGCAGGCGAACCACTTGCCCCACAACCACGATCGCAGGCGGGTTCAGCCCCGCCGCTTCCACGTCTTTTGCAGCCTGCGCCAATGTCGTTTCGAGCACGGTCTGGCTAGGCAGGCTCGCATTGCACACAAAGGCGACAGGCTCGTCGGGCGAGCGTCCGGCATCGATCAGCCGCCTGGCAATAAGATCAATATGTTTCATCGCCATATACATGACGATCACCGGAGAGGTTCTGGCGATACCGGTCCAGTCTACTCCGTCGGGCACCAGACCGCTGGCGTCGTGGCCAGTCAGAAACGTCACGGACTGATTGATGTCGCGATGCGTAGCGGCGATGCCTGCATAGGCGAGGCCGCCAATTCCGGCAGTCACTCCGGGAACGACGCGAAACGGAACCCCGTGTTCCACTAGCGTCAGCGCCTCTTCTGCTCCGCGTCCGAAAACAAACGGATCGCCACCTTTCAACCGCAGCACCTTATTGCCTTGTTTCGCAAGTTCGACAAGCCGCAGAGAAATATCGCGCTGTTTCGGCGAAGGCTTGCCGCCGCGCTTGCCTGCATATTCCAGAACAGCATCTGCATGTTTCAGAGAGAGGCAGGCATCATCCACCAGTGCGTCATAAACGATAACATCCGCCTGTTGCAGGGCGTTGACGGCATGAAGCGTCAAAAGGCCGGGATCCCCCGGCCCAGCCCCCACGAGCCAGACGTGGCCGGGCTCCATGACGGGCAACGTCATTTTGCTTTTAGCAATGACACATGCCGCTGTTTCTTCAGCCTTGTTCATTCTCGTCAACCATTATTCTATCTGGCGACACAGCTAGCAGATACATTATAAGGCGTCCATGAATGACGAAACTGCTCCAACGAATAAAAGTCAGGAAAAGGTCGAGCTTCGCCGCGGCTGGACCACTGGCGCCTGCGCGACGGCTGCCACCAAAGCGGCTTTGACGGCGCTCATCACCGGGGAATTTCCCGATCCTGTCGGCATAATTCTACCCAAGGGCGAAGTGCCGTACTTCCAGCTTGCCTATGAAGGACTGGGCGACGGCTATGCGATGGCGGGCATCGTCAAGGATGCGGGCGACGATCCCGACGTAACCCACGGCGCAACCATCATCTCGACGGTATACCCGGCCCCGCCGGGGACCGGCGTCGTCTTTCGCGCCGGTGAAGGGGTTGGCACGGTCACGCGTCCCGGCTTGCAAATTCCACCCGGCGAAGCAGCGATCAACCCGGTTCCACGCCGCATGATGACGGAAATCTGCGAGCAGATTTGCGCCGAATATGGCCTGCCCGCCGACCTCGTGATCACGATATCAGTGCCAGGCGGGGAAGAGATTGCCACGAAAACATGGAACCCGCGCCTCGGCATTATCGGCGGCATTTCCATTCTCGGCACCACTGGTGTGGTTCACCCGTTTTCCTGCTCGGCCTGGATTCACTCGATCCATCGCGGCATCGACGTTGCGCGTGCTGCCGGGCAAAAACATGTGCTCGGCGCAACCGGTTCCACGTCCGAAGACGCAGCGCAGGCGCTCTATGATCTGCCGGATTTTGCCATTCTCGACATGGGCGATTTCGCAGGCGGCGTGCTTAAATATCTGCGAGACCATCCCATCGACAAGTTGACGATCGCAGGTGGCTTCGCCAAGCTGACCAAGCTTGCGCAAGGCGCGCTCGATCTTCATTCGTCGCGCTCGCAAGTGGACAAGGGCTTCCTCTGGGCCATTGCCGATAAGGCGGGCGCCCCGACAAGTATGAAGGATCAGATTCTCTTTGCGAACACTGCGCTGGAAGTACTTGAACTGACTCAATCAATCGGCATCGACATGGCCACACCGATTGCGCTCAAAGCGAAGGAAACTGCGCTGGAAACCCTTCGCGGCGCACCTGTGGAGGTTGAGATTATCGTGACTGACCGCAGTGGAAATATCCTTGCGCGGGTCTGAGCCGAAGATACTCATTCTGGGCGGAACCGCCGAGGCGGCAGCGCTCGCAACGGCTTTTGCGGAACTCCCTGTCAAAGCCATCACCTCGCTTGCCGGACGCACCAGCAATCCAGCCAGACTCACTGGAACGGTTCGCATCGGTGGCTTCGGTGGACCGGAGGGCCTTGCAGACTATATCAGGGCCGAAAAAATCCACCTCGTGATCGACGCCACCCATCCTTACGCGGCGCGTATATCGCAAAATGCCGTCATCGCCACAGAGGCGACGAAAACCCCACTCGTTCGGCTGGAGCGCACCGCCTGGGAAAAGCAGCCAGATGACAACTGGATCGATATTTCCGGCGAAGCCGAAGCTGCGAACGCCATTCCTCCCCACGCGCGCGTCTTTCTGGCGCTCGGTCGCCAGCACATCGCCCCTTTTGCCAAGCGCGCTGATGTTCATTTCGTCATGCGCATGATCGACCCGCCGGACGCGGCGCTGCCGCCGGATTGCGAGCTTATCCTCGCAAGGCCCGGCGATTTCGCTGCGGAAAAGCAATTTCTGGAGAAACACAAGATCGGACTGATCGTCAGCCGCAATTCGGGTGGCACCATTTCCTATGCCAAGATCGAAGCCGCTCGCGCGCTCAGGCTTCCGGTCATGATAATTTCCCGCCCGCCGGTTGCGGCCAGGAACATCGTCACCTCGCCGGAAGATGCAATCGCATTTGCCCGCACAAGCTTAGGCTTTTGAACGTGCCGCGTGGTTATGCGCCTCATGATAGAGCGCTGAATCGCGAAAGCTCTTTGGGTCCAGCCCGCGCCCGACAAAAATCATCGCCGTGCGTATCAACCCGGATGCCGCCACCTTCTCCGCTATATCCGCCAAAGTACCGCGCAATATCTGCTCGTCCGGCCATCCTATGCGATAGGCAACGACAACAGGGCAATCAGCGCCATAAAGGGGCATCAGCTCGGCCTTGATCTTCGTGAGGTTGCGAATGGAGAGGTGAATCACCAGCGTCGCGCCTGACCGGCCAAGCGTGGCGAGGTCTTCGCCTTCGGGCATGGCGGACGATTTCATCGAGGTGCGGGTCAGAATGATGGTCTGGTTGACCTCTGGAATGGTCAATTCCTGCTTCATGGCGGCGGCAGCGGCCGCAAAGGCTGGCACGCCCGGCGTCACATCATAGGGAATGCCGAGACTGTCCAGCCGGCGCATCTGTTCGGCCATCGCGCCGTAGATCGATGGATCACCGGAATGCACCCGCGCGACATCGAGGCCGTTAGCGTGGGCGACTTCCATTTCGGCGATGATCTCATCCAAAGTTAGGGATGAACTGTCGACCAGACGTGCATCCTTTGGTGCTCCGGCAACAAGTTCAATCGGCACCAGTGATCCCGCATAGATGCAGACGGGGCATCGCTCGATCAGGCGCAGGCCACGAACGGTGATAAGATCCGCCGCGCCAGGACCGGCGCCAATGAAATGAACAGTCACAATTTTACCTTCCTGAACTGCGGAGCGGCGTCGGAACCAGCAATCGCCAAGGCGGCAGTTGTCCGGACGGACGCGGTTTTCTCGACCGCGAGAATACCGTGCGGACCGGCAGCAGCAAGCGCTGCCGCTTCGGCAACGCCATGACAACCGACTGCCCGGAAAACAGCGTCCGACGGGTTTTTGAGACGCGGTGTTTCCTGCTCCAGTCGCGCGGCATCGAAAAAACAGAGCGCACAATCATAATGCGACGCAAGCTCCGCCCACACCGGCTCGGCGCGCTTCGCGCTCAAGGTTGCAATAGCATCGGGCCGTGCGCCCCCACCCCGAGCCAACACCTGCTCGGCCAAGGCCAAAAGTTCATCAAGCGTCACGCCCGACGAACCGCCCATGCCAAGAACCCTATTGAAATTTCTAGAACCCACAGGGAGATGACTGGCGCGCTTTGTGCAGTTCTTCCGGCTTGACCCCAAGCGTATCGGCAATGCGCTGGATCATTGTTGCTTCGCTACGATCAAGGCGATTATCGGTGCAGGCAATCGTCACGAGGTCACCAAGCAGTGCCAGCCGACGCTCCGGCGCCATTTCCGCCAGCATGTTGGCGGCTTGCTTGGTTGTCGTCTCGTAAGCAAAATCCTTGAGATATTCCGCGACTTCCGGAAGCTCTTCCGGTGGAATGCCGAAATTCTTTTCGGCAATTTCCTTGAATGCGGCTATTTCGGCTGGGTGCTGATCGCCATCGGCAAACACCACATGCAACAGCAAAAGCAGTTCAGAAGCGAGCGCCGGATCATCGGCGACACGCTGCACGGCGCTCTTCCTGCTCAGAAAAGCAGTAATCCGCTCAAAGATGCTTTCGCTCATGGAACCCCTCTAAACTTTCAGTCTGCTTATAATGAATAGCGCCGGACGAGCAGGAAAACAATCTCGCTCCGAGACCCAGCTTTCTTCCGAGTGCGCCTTTGTTTGACTGGCGTTCGCCAAGCAGCTGCTCTATGTTGCCCCAACCTCTCCTTTAGGCTCCCCCGATGCTTGAATTTTTTGACACGCTTACCCTGCTCCTCACGGCTGCGGCATTCATTGCCGGAATCATCGATTCCATAGCCGGAGGCGGCGGAATGATTACGATTCCCGCCCTGTTGCTGGCCGGAATACCGCCCGTTGAAGCATTGGGCACGAACAAGCTGCAAGGACTGTTCGGCTCATCGTCAGCAACCATTGCGTATGCGCGCAAAGGGCATGTCAATATCAGGGAACAGTGGCCCGAAGCGCTCGCTTCGCTCATCGGCTCGGTATTCGGCGCATTGCTGGCAACCGTTCTGCCCGTGGATATCATGCGCGCGGCCCTGCCGATCCTCCTGATCGCCATCGCAGTCTATTTTGCCGTCAAGCCGAGCCTTGGCGATGTTGATCGGGCACGACGTCTCGGACCGTTTCTTTTCGGCGTAACCCTCGTTCCGCTGATCGGTTTTTACGATGGGCTTTTCGGCCCCGGAACCGGATCGTTCTTCATGCTCGCTTTTGTGGCGCTTGCCGGTTTCGGTGTGTTGAAAGCTACCGCGCATACGAAGCTTCTCAACTGCGCTTCCAATGTCGGCAGTTTTGTAACCTTTGCCCTCGTCGGCACCATCAACTGGAAAATCGGCATCTGCATGGGTATTGCCCAGTTCATCGGCGCGCAGATCGGCGCAAGCCTCGCCATGAAGGTCGGCTCACGCATCATCAAGCCGCTTCTGGTCGTCGTCAGCCTGGCGCTGGCAGTTCGCCTCCTGATGGATGGAACCAATCCGCTGCGCCAGTGGATGGGATTTTAAATTCTAAGCGCCACCAAAACGACACCACAACCAATCAGCAGAATGCCGAACCAGTTGATGGTGGACATGCGCTCGCCGAGGAATGCCGCGCCGAACAGGGCCACCAGCACCACCGACAATTTATCGATCGGCGCGACGCGCGATGCGTCACCTATCTGCAAGGCCCGGAAATAAGCAAGCCACGAAGCGCCGGTCGCCAGCCCAGAAAGCACCAGAAACAGCCACGACCGCCCGGAAATTTCGCCCGGTTTCTGCCACTGGCCGGTAACGGTCAGGAACAGGCACAATGCACCGATGATAACCAGCGTGCGCACGAGCGTGGCGAAATCCGAATTGATGCCTTGAATACCGATCTTGGCAAAGATCGCCGTCAACGCGGCAAACACCGCCGACATCAGTGCCCAGAACTGCCAGCTGTCCAACATTGAAGCATTTCCAGCAAAAGTGTGAAACGGTTTTGCGCAGGATAATGCGCAACTAGAACTCGATGCCCTTCTGTGCCTTCACCCCGGCGCGGAATGGATGCTTGATCATCTCCATCTCGGTCACCAGGTCTGCGGCTTCAATCAGCTCGTCCTTGGCATTGCGGCCAGTGATGATGACATGCTTCATCTCCGGCTTGGCCTTGAGAACCTCTATCACTTCCTCGACCGGCAGGTAATCGTAGCGAAGCACGATATTCAACTCGTCGCAGAGCACCATATCGTAGCTTTCATCCATTATCAGCGCCTTGGCTTGTTCCCAAGCACCGCGCGCCATGGCGATATCTCGCGTGCGATCCTGCGTCTCCCAGGTAAAGCCCTCTCCCAGCGCTGAAATCGTGACCTGATCGGGAAATTTTTCGAGAACCCAGCGCTCGCCTGTGTCCCACGATCCCTTGACGAACTGCACGACCCCGATCTTCATTCCGTGGCCCAACGCGCGGAAAACCATCCCGAAACCGGCGGTCGATTTGCCCTTGCCCTTGCCGGTATGGACAATCACCAGACCTTTTTCCTCGGTCTTTGTCGCCTGGATCTTGTCGCGGGCAGCTTTCTTCTTGCGCATCTTGTCCGCATGGCGGGCGTTCAGTTCCTCTTCCGTCATGGACAGAAGTTTTGCAGATTTTTCAGCCATTTGTCCTCATTCCCGGATTCAAAGTCGCAAGTTGTTCCAGTTCAAACCGCGCCGAATTGGAGCGTGGTGTCCAGAAGCCCCGCTCGATGGCATTGTTCAGCTTCGCCGCTGTCTCGGCAAGCGCCGCGGGATTTTTCTCGGCCATGAAATCATGCACTGTCCTGTCGGCAATATAAGCCTGATAGACCGCCTCGAAGTGATGATTTCCGACCTTGCCGGTGGTCGCCGCAAAGGCGAACAGATAGTCGACGGTTGCCGCAATCTCTGCCGCGCCTTTATAGCCGTGACGCATCACACCTGTGATCCATTTCGGATTAGCCGCCCGCCCGCGCACGACGCGTGACAGCTCTTCTTCCAGCGCCCGGATCGCTGGCTTTTCCGGGCGGGAATGGTCATTGTGATAAACCGCAGGCATTGCCCCGTTCAGGCTTTCCACGGTCGCGGCCATTCCACCTTCGAACTGGTAGTAATCATCGCTGTCGAGAAGGTCGTGCTCGCGATTGTCCTGATTCTGAACCACGGCCTGAACAGAGCGAAGCCTTTCTTCAAGAAGACCGCGCTCGGCCTGCCCTTCCTCGCCTGCACCATAGGCGTAGCCGCCCCAGACAAGCCAGGCTTCGGCCAGATCGTTGCGCCCGGCCCAGCCATTCTCGTCGATCAGGGCCTGCAAGCCTGCTCCATAAGCGCCGGGTTTGGAACCGAAGACACGATAGCCCGCGCGGCGTTGCGCTGTCTTTTCATCCGCCCCTTCGACAACAAGACGCGCCTGCTCAATCCGCATACGAACTGCGACTGGATTGTCCTCGGCATCTTCGTCGAGAGCGCCAACTGCACGCACGGCCTTGTCGAAGAGCGCAATCTGTTCCGGGAACGCATCGCGGAAGAAACCGGAAATGCGCAGCGTCACATCGACCCGGGGACGGCCAAGCTTTGCAATCGGAATGATTTCATATCCAGTCACCCGGCGTGATGCCATATCCCACAGCGGCTTGACGCCGATCAGTGCCAAAGCCTGCGCTATATCATCGCCGCCGGTACGCATATTCGACGTTCCCCAGGCGGTCAGGCCGAAAGACGTCGGCCATTCACCATGATCCTGTGTGTAGCGAGTAATCAGGAGTTCGGCCGATTTGCGACCAAGTTCCCATGCCGCCGGAGTGGGAACGGCCCGACTGTCGGTAGAGAAGAAATTGCGACCGGTCGGCAGCACATCGGGGCGGCCCCGCGTCGGTGCGCCGGACGGTCCCGGCGGCACAAATCGCCCGTCGAGTGCGGCAAGAAACCCGTCTATCTCCGAAGGCCCGCATGAAACGACCATGGGGCGCAGATGCTCCTCTATGGATTGCAGCACCGCCCGCGTCTGCAGCCAGTCTTCCGGGCAGTCCGTTTCGCCCGCAATAAAACTCGCCGCCAGCAGTTCGATACGTTCCACCGTATCGCCTGCTATGCGCCACGTTGCAGGGCTTGCGGCGCAAAGGAGTTCCGGTTTGGACCCGGTCCAGGCTTCGGCCATATTGCAACCGAGCGGATCGAATGTTTCGCCAAGTCCACAATCCGCAGCGATTGCCCGCTGGAGACTTTGATCGCCCGGCGCACCACCGAGCGCAACCGGAACACCGCGCGGCACGCGGGCCAGCGCGACCAAAAGATCGGTCAGCAGCCTGCCTTGAGGTGCAAGTCCGAAAATATGCAGCCCGTCGCGTATCTGCATTTCCTTCAGATCGCAAAGATAGGCATCCAGCTTTTGCAAAGCCATGTCTTCATCGTCATGATCGTGAATGCCCGCATCCCGATCGAGCCCGATGTCGCGCACGAGATCGAGTATCTGTCCTTTCAGCCTCAGCAGGCGGCGAGGATCGACACCGGAGGCCTCGTAGTATTCGTCCACCAGCGCTTCCAGATCTTTGAGCGGACCATAGCTTTCGGCGCGTGTCAGCGGCGGCGTCAGGTGGTCGATAATGACCGCGCTGGCGCGACGCTTGGCCTGCGTGCCTTCCCCGGGGTCATTCACGATGAAAGGATAGATATGCGGGGTGGGACCAAACACGGCTTCCGGATAACAGTTTTCGGACAGCGCAAGCGCCTTTCCCGGCAGCCATTCCAGATTTCCATGCTTACCCATATGCACAATGGCATCGATACCTGCGACCTCGCGCAGAAACGCGTAGAAGGCAATATATCCGTGTGGAGGCACCAGATCGGGCGAGTGGTATGTCTCTTTCGGATCGATATTGTAACCGCGCGCGGGCTGAATACCGACAAAGGTTTCACCCAGCCGCATCAACGGCAATGCAAAAGCGACAAGTTCCTCCGCAAAGTAAGGATCGTTTTCTGGCGCACCCCAGCGGACTTCAATTTCCTTCTGAATCGCAGTGGGAAGTCTTTTGAAGAAAGCCTTGTATTGATTCAGTGAAATCGTCTCGCGTATCTCTCGCCCGTCACGCGCGGCATTGGTCGGACCAGCTGTCAGGGCGCGCATCAGAGCATTCCCGTCCACCGGCAGGTCAGAGAGGGAATAGCCGCCATCCGCCATCGCGTGCAGGACTTCGATCGTCCCGGCTGGCGTATCGAGCCCTACCCCGTTTCCAAGCCGCCCGTCACGGTTCGGATAATTCGCAAGAATAAGCGCAACACGTCTTTCTTCGGGTGATTTCCGTTTCAACCGCACCCAGTTTGCCGCAAGTTGCGCCACAAAATCCACGCGGTTTTCATGCGGCTCGTGGGTAACGATATTCGCCTCCACTGCCGCGTCGAACTGTTTGGCCGACTTGAAGGAAACCGCACGTGAAAGCACGCGCCCGTCCACTTCCGGCAAGGCGACATTCATCGCCAGATCGCGCGCCAGCAGCCCTTGCTGCGACGATTCCCAGACGGACTTCGGCGTACCGGAAAAGATGACTTGCAGCACCATGTTGCCGCGCCTGTCGAGCACGGTCGGCTGGCGCTCGGCACCCGGCGAAGAAATCGCAAATCCCGTGGCATTCAATACGATATCCGGCGGACAATCCTCAAACAGACCATCGACAACGGCTGCGGACAACCGGTCCTTGAGGCTCGAGACGAATATCGGAAGCGGGTTAAGGCCCCTTGCCTGCAACGAAGCGATCAGCGCATCGACGGGCTGCGTCTGTCCGCTTTGCACCAGCGCCCGGTAAAAAATGATGGCAGCGACAGGTGCTTTTGCATCGCTCCAGTGCTGGCCGATGCTGTCCAGCGACGAGACATGGTCTCCCGGCCACCACAGACCAGCCTTGAGCAGAGGTGCGGCACTCTCCGGCTTCTCGGAACCTGAAATCAGTGCGGCGCAATATTGAAGAAATGCGCCCGTATTCGCTGCCCCGCCTTCGACCAGATACTGCCAGAGTTCATTTCGATCATGGGCAGAGACGGTCGAAAACCGGTCCAGCCCGTGGTCCGGTTTGTCGTCTCCCGGCAATACGGCAATCTTGATGCCATGATTGACGGCGCAGGCATGCAGCGCTTCCAGCCCGTAAGGCCAATAGGTCTCACCGCCAATGATGCGCACCACAATAAGGCTCGCATATCTGGCCGTACGCTCCACATAAGCATCCACCGACATGGGATGAGTGAGGGTCAGGAAATTGGCCAGCCGCAAACTCAGCAAATCCGGCGCGAGCCTGTGCGCCTGCGCCAGACTGGCCAGTTCCGTATCGGCGGCGGAAAGGAACAATATCTCTCCCGGCGTCTGGGCGAGATCGACGGCCTCATTGCCGTCGCTGATTGTTCCTTTCTGGGCAAGGAGAAGATGCATCGGTCAGACGGCGTCTTTCACTGCCTTGGCGATGGCCGCCTCATCAATGTCATGCAGCCCGATCACGACCAGTCGCGTGGAGCGCGCTTCATCCTTGCCCCATGGACGGTCGAAATAATGCTCGATGCGCGGGCCGACTGCCTGCACAACCAGACGCATCGGTTTGCCAGGAACATCGACAAAGCCCTTCAGACGAAGAATGTCATGTTCCGCGATAACCGCTTTCAGCTTATCCGCAAATAGCTTGGGATTGGCGACAGAACCCGCTTCAACCACAAAACTCTCGAATTCGTCGTGATCGTGCTCGTGTCCATCTGCATGATGGATTTCATGGTGAGACTTGCGGTTGGCGATATCGTCTTCAGTGCCGACACCAAGACCGAGCAGAACATCGGCGCCAAGCTTGCCGAAGCTCGCAGGAACCATATTCACGCGGCGCGCCGAACGCTCGGCGACGTCGGCCTTGACGCTTTCCAGTCTTGATGAATCGATCAGATCGGCCTTGTTGAGAACGATAAGGTCGGCTGCATGAATCTGATCCTCAAACAGTTCCTCCAAGGGGCTTTCATGATCAAGGGATTCGTCCGCTGCCCGCTGCGCATCAACCTTGTCGTGGTCATCAGCGAAACGACCTTCGGCAACAGCTGCGGCATCGATCACCGTCACCACGCCATCGACCGTCACCTGCGTCTTGATCTCCGGCCAGTTGAAAGCCGCGACCAGCGGCTGCGGCAAGGCAAGGCCGGAGGTTTCGATCACGATATGATCGGGGCGATCAGCGCGATCCAGAAGCTTGGTCATGGTCGGGATGAAATCATCGGCAACAGTGCAGCAGATGCAGCCATTGTTGAGCTCGATTACATCTTCCTCGCGACAGGTCTCGATACCGCAGCCTTTCAGAATACCGCCATCGACCCCGAGATCCCCGAACTCATTGATGATCAATGCAATGCGTTTTCCGTTGGCGTTTTCCAGCAGGTTGCGGATCATCGTCGTTTTGCCCGATCCAAGAAAACCCGTGATAACGGTTGCGGGAATTTTCTGTCCCTGCATTGATTTATCCCTTCATCTTCAGCGGCAACCCTGCCGCTATCAAATAAACTTCATCCGCAACCGCAGCTACTGCCTGATGCAGAAAGCCTGCGTGGTCGCGAAATTCCCGTGCCATGCGATTTTCAGGCACGATTCCAAACCCAACTTCGTTCGAAACAAAAACCACAGGTCCCGCGAGGTCCGGCAGCATGGCGACGAGTCCTGCCGTCTCCGCCGCTATGTCGCGCTCGGCCAACATCAGATTAGTCAGCCACAGGGTCAGGCAGTCAACCAGCACGAACCGATTAACGGTAACATGCAGCGTGAGTGCACTGACGAGATCGAGCGGCTCTTCTACTGTCTGCCAGTCGGATCCACGTCGGTCCCGATGAATGGCAATGCGGTTTTCCATTTCGTCGTCGAAGGCGCGCCCAGTTGCAAGATAGAGCGGCTGCAACCCCGAGGACTGCGCCATTTTCTCGGCATAGGACGACTTGCCCGAACGGGCTCCGCCAAGGACCAGAACCGATTTTCCCGGCGAAGCCATTTTCGTCAGCCCTCAATCTCGGACGATGCATAATGCTGGATGAACCAGCCGAGCGCGAGGCCAATCACCGCCCACATGAACAAGTTGGTCGCCAGCGATGCGACCGCATATTGCGACGCAAGCAGCGCGGGAACGGGAGACGAGATATCTTCCGGATGCGGTGCTCCATAGAGCTGTGGCGCAACGATCAGAACCAGCCCCAGGATTTTCGCCCAAATTTCCTGACGCAACACGACGAGATATATACCGAGACCGCTCAGCACCACGGCAGCAATCCACCATAGCTGCCGCTCTGCCAGATCGGCCGCCGGCATTGCCGGCAACTCCGGCGAGAGCCCCAACGCAGGCAGAAATGCCACCGCGAAGAAGCCTGCAACGCCCCAATAAATGCCATTCTGCACGGTAATACGACGTCCGAGCAGCAACGCCACGCCGCCAAGCAGCAGGGCAAAGCCAGCCCCCGCAACAAGATTGGCAAGGATCGTGTTACCCAATCGTCCGAACGGCAGTTCGGCACCTTCCTCTTCGGCGTCTGCAGTAACAGCGCCATGATCATGCGGTGCAGCTTCCACCTCGCCGTGGCTATGGCCACCACCAGCTTCTTCGAAAGTTTCAGCCTGCAGGATCAAAGGCACTGTTCTCAGATACATGGCAGGCGTAACCAGCAACCCGGCCAGAAGACCGGCGGCGAGCGACGCCAACAAATAGCGGATCAACATTTCTGTCCCCCATAGCAATTCCGCGCCGATGGCCATCCACCATCAAGCTTTGCTCAACTTCAATTCTGACAGCTATTCGACTGCTCAGTGGCAGGGAAAACCATAGGAATGGCGCGTATCGTGTGCCGAATCGTGCAGCGTATCGGAATGGGCAAGCCCTACGCCGTAAATCAGGAACGCGCCAAGAAGCAGCGAAACAACAGCCGTGCCCAGACGGGCAGCGAGCGGCATTGCGAGTGTGCTGGAAACAGAATTCTGAGTATGTGCAGCCATGACAACCTCCGTGCAGGCAGCAGGGAAAAACCTCCCATGGGGTGCGGGCTCAATGCCCTCACGCAACAGGCAGGTCTCCTGGCTCACGGGTCGCGGGGATTAAGGCTACCTTCCCAGAGGTCCTTCTGCCTCCAGTGGTTACCGGTTGCCCGGCTTGCCTCATCCCTCTCCGCTCTACAGTCGCGGGGTCGGCTGCGATAAAGACGCCCGGATTGGGTCCGTCCGTCGCATTCCCTTTTTGGTATCGCCGGGATTCGTCCCGACAAAAACCTGTTGCATGGTTTGACATTAGGCTTTCGCCCCACCGGCGTCAATCGCGGCAGAATATCTGCAATCTCATTTCAAATTAAACAAAGCGTCGATATTGAGACATTCTTCCAGTCCTTCGGCCAGCTCATTCAATGCATCTTCGACGCCGGCGCGATAATTTACCGAGCTGCTTCGCACACCAAGACTCTTCAGAAATTTTCGCCGAAATTCGTCCGCATTGAAAACACCATGGAGATAGGTTCCCATGATCCGGCCATCCGGCGATATCGCGCCATCGTGATGCTCAGCTAACCGGGCGAAAGGCCGCGCCATATCCGGTCCGGTCGTGCGACCGATATGGATTTCGTAGCCCTCCAGCGGTGCATTGTGCAGACAAGAAGTCGCCTGCACGTTGCGGACCACTTTTTCAGGCGCCATCACCGTTTCTATATCGAGAAATCCGAGGCCATCGATGTCGCGCACATGCCCTTCGATACCAGCAGGATCGCTGATGTGGCGACCAAGCATCTGAAATCCACCACAGATACCAAGCACATGACCGCCCCGTCTCACATGGGCGGACAACTGCCGGTCCCAGCCATTGTCCCGAAGCGCCATCAGATCAGCTATCGTAGACTTGGTTCCGGGCAGAATGACGAGACCCGCCTCGCCGGGAATGCTCGAACCGGGCGGCACCATGACCACTTCCACATCCGGCTCAGCTTTCAGCGGATCGAGGTCATCAAAATTCGCGATGCGCGGCAACATCGGCACCGCGACCACAAGCGCCTTCTTGTGCCCAGCCACAGCACGTTCAAGAACGACTGAGTCCTCCGCTGGCAATCGCGACACTGCTTTCAGCCACGGCACCACCCCAAATGAACGCCAGCCGGTAAACCGGGTAATCGCGGCCAGCCCGTCATCAAAAAGCGAAATATCGCCCCGGAACTTGTTTATCAGGAACCCGCGAACCATCGCGCGATCCTGTACGGAAAGAATTGTGTGCGTCCCGACAAGGGAAGCGATCACTCCGCCCCTGTCTATATCGCCGACGAGAACCACCGGCACATCGGCCTGCGTAGCGAATCCCATATTGGCGATATCACCAGCACGCAGATTGATCTCGGCGGGCGATCCTGCCCCCTCCACCAGCACAAGGTCTGCACCTTCGCTGACATGGGCGAATGATTCCATGACCGCTGCCATGAGCTGCGGTTTCAATTCCTGATAATAGCGCCCGCGCGCCTCGCCTCGCACCTGCCCCTGCACGACGACCTGACTGCCCATGTCGGTCTGCGGCTTCAGGAGCACCGGGTTCATATGGACGGACGACGGTACTCCGCAAGCCAGAGCCTGCAGCCACTGCGCCCTGCCGATTTCTCCGCCATCATCGCTGACTGCAGCATTGTTGGACATGTTCTGCGGCTTGAACGGTCTGACTTTGAGCCCCCGATTGCGTGCAACGCGGCATAATCCGGCAACAAGAACACTTTTGCCGACGTCCGACCCCGTCCCTTGAAACATGATTGCGCGTGCCATGGAAGGTGCGTAGCTTAAACTCGAGGCGCTGGCAACGGCATGCCGTTCGGCCACCTTCTATGCAAAAATGCGCATCAGTTTATTACAAATGTGAGCAACATTATTCCAATGGAGCGTTGGCAGCCTCACCCGGTTATGATCTAGTTCGGCGGAGGGGTACGGTGCTACAGGGAGGAAACCATGGATGCTGCCGACCAGAATCAGTTCGAACTGAACGAAGATCAGCTTGCCATTCAGGATATGGCGCGAGCCTTCGCCAGTGATCGTGTCGCGCCGCATGCATTGCAGTGGGATCGTGACAAGCATTTCCCCGTCGATGTATTGCAAGAGACGGGACCGCTCGGCATGGGCGGCATTTATGTGCGTGAAGATGTAGGTGGCTCGGCGTTGAAACGGCTCGACGCGGTGCTCATTTTCGAAGCGCTGGCAACCGCATGTCCTTCATTCTCGGCCTTCGTCTCCATCCACAACATGGCCGCATGGATGATCGACACTTTCGGAAACGAAGAACCGCGGCAACGCTTTCTGCCGAAGCTCACGTCGATGGAATCGCTTGCGAGCTATTGCCTGACAGAGCCCGGATCAGGTTCGGATGCTGCAGCGCTCAGAACACGCGCCACGCGCGATGGTGACCATTATATTCTCAACGGCTCCAAGCAGTTCATTTCTGGTGCTGGCGCAACAGATATCTATGTGACAATGGTGCGTACCGGCGAGGACGGTCCCAAGGGAATTTCCACCATCGTTGTGCCAAAAGATGCACCCGGCCTTTCTTTCGGCGCCAATGAATTCAAGATGGGTTGGAATGCGCAGCCGACGAGAACCGTCATTTTCGATAATTGCCGCGTTCCGGTTGAAAATCTTCTAGGGGAGGAAGGAACCGGCTTCCGCATAGCAATGGCAGGGCTTGATGGAGGGCGGCTCAACATCGCTGCCTGCTCGCTCGGTGGAGCACAGTCAGCGCTCGACAAGTCGTTGGAATATTGCAGCCAGCGCAAGGCTTTCGGCCAGACGATTGACCGGTTTCAGGCGCTGCAATTCCGTCTGGCCGACATGGAAACCGAACTCTCCGCCTCGCGTCTTCTTCTATATACCGCAGCCAGCAAGCTTGATCGTAAAACCTATGACGCAGGAAAATGGTCCGCGATGGCCAAACGCTTCGTCACGGACACGGGGTTTGATGTAGCAAACGAAGCGCTCCAGCTTTTCGGCGGCTACGGCTATCTTCATGAATACGGGATCGAAAAGCTTGTCCGTGATTTGCGCGTGCACCAGATTCTCGAAGGCACGAACGAAATCATGCGCGTCATCATTGCACGCCAGATGATCGGGCGCTGACTGAATTAATAATCGCCAAGGGAGGAGTTCATTATGGCCAAAATAGCATTTATCGGCCTTGGCAATATGGGCGGGCCAATGGCCGCAAACCTCGTGAAAGCCGGTCACACCGTGCGCGGTTTCGACCTTTTGCCGCAACATCTTGATGAAGCAAGGACAAACGGTCTCTCGGTCGCTTCGAGCGCCCAGGACGCAGTTGCTGACGTGGACGTGGTGATCACCATGCTGCCGGCGGGAAAGCATGTTCTCGCGGTCTATGAAGACATTGCACCAACGGCACGCAGAGATTCACTTTTCATCGACTGTTCCACAATCGATGTGGATTCGGCGCGCAAGGCACATGAACTGGCCGCGAGCCACGGACATCTTTCAATCGATGCGCCGGTTTCCGGCGGCACCGGGGGCGCTTCCGCAGGCACATTGACTTTCATGGCTGGCGGAAGCGACGAAGCGTTCAAGCGCGGCGAGCCGATCCTCCAGCCCATGGCCGGAAAGATCGTGCATTGTGGCGGCAATGGCGCGGGACAGGCCGCGAAGATATGCAACAATATGATCCTCGGCATATCGATGATCGGTGTCAGCGAAGCCTTTGTTCTTGCGGAAAAGCTGGGACTTTCACATCAGGCCCTCTTCGACGTGGCTTCGACTTCATCGGGGCAATGCTGGTCGCTGACGACCTATTGTCCTGTTCCCGGCCCCGTTCCTACGTCGCCTGCCAATCGGGACTATAAACCCGGCTTTGCCGCAGCCCTGATGCTGAAAGACCTCAAGCTCTCTCAGGAAGCCGCTCAAAGCGCTGGCGCTGAAACGCCGCTCGGAGCGCATGCGCAGGAACTCTACCGTCTCTTCGACAGCGAGGGCCACGGCGGCGAAGACTTTTCAGGCATCATCAATTATCTGCGCGCTAAATCTGGAGCAAGGTAAACAAATCCCCATGCAAAAAACTTGCATTGTTTAGATTTGCTTAAGTGTCTGATAACCGTACGGTAACGATGTTGAGCTAGAAAGGAGCAAGAGGCGGTTCACACCGGCTCGACGCTCCGGATCTGGTACTGCGTACCGGAGCTAAGTATATCCCGCCAGTGTATTGTTCGGCGGAGATGCCATGCGTAATTGGCAAAACCGTGCACCTTTGGCAGCGCGGTTTTTGCCGTTCCTGGCCTGAAAATACTGCCGTATCAGCACTAGGCTCAGGAACTGTTAATCTGACGGACATGGTGTGAGGCTCGCAGCTTTTATCATTTCCATTGCTGGTCTCCATTAAATTGTTGGGTCTCGAGCCCAGACCTCTTGCCCCCACGTTATTGCCCAATTACACGCCTTTGTTACAAAGCTTTTTGAGCCGTCCGATTGAAATCCGGACATAATCCTGTGAAATGCAGTGTGCCTCCAATGGCGCGCCTGCACAGGCCATATTTTATTCGGGGCAATGAGTTTGACCGCACAACGATCAGCCACCGCTATTTCCAGCGCAGACAGGAAGCTCTTCGGCCTGCCCGTGGCTGTCATTTTCGTGCTGTGCTATTTTGCGTTCCAGGCCGTTCTTGTCACTGTTGTTTCGAACGGTGCCGGTCTCGATGACGCTGAACAATTGGCGAATATCGGCTATCTGGACTGGGGCTATGGCGGATCGCAACCCCCTCTCTATACATGGATTACCAACCTGGCGGCGTCATTGCTCGGCACCTCGATGCTCACGCTGCAGATCGTCAAGTTCAGCCTTCTCGCAAGCCTGTTCCTGAGCGTTTACGGCGCGATGAAATTGCTTGGTTTTTCGCGCATTATTGCGTCGGCCAGCATGCTCGGATTGTTCCTCATTCCGCAAATTGGATGGGAATCGCAGCGCGCATTGACGCATTCAGTTGCAGGTACCGCCGGTTGTGGCTGGGCATTTCTGGCTTTTGCCTGGCATATGCGGGCGCGTCACGCGGGATCTGCTGCCGCTCTTGGCGTCGCGATGGCTGCGGCACTTCTCGGCAAGTTCAACGCGTCGTTTTTCCTGATCATGCTGATTGTGACGGGCCTTCTCATGCCCGAATATCGCCGGATACTGCTCTCCAGGCTCAGTCTCGTAACGGTTCTGACATTCGCGATCTGCTTCGGACCAACCGCGACCTGGATGCTGGCGCACAAATCGAGTGTCATGGCGCGTGCGAGCAAGTTTGAGATCGGCGCTTCCGGCAATCTGCTCTTCGACAGGCTGATGGGCGTCGAAAGCCTCATTGAAGCGGCATTTCTGTTCTCAATCCTTGCGATCGCGATTGCTGGCATCATCGCGCTTATTCACTGGAGGAAACGTAACGCACCCGCAACCCCGCTGACCACCGGCGAAAAATTTCTCCGTCTCCTCATCTTGGTCGGGCTGGTTATTGTGCTTGTGGGTGTTGTGGCGACCGGTGCCAATAACGTGAAAGACCGCTGGCTGCAGCCAGTGCTGTTTCTGACTCCGGCACTGATGGCGAGCCTTATGGGGCGTTATCGGATCGGAGATCGGCCTTTGTTCGACTATGCCGTCGTCAGCGCTGTTGCCGCGCTGATTGTTCCGCCGGTGTTGAGCTACAATCTGACCTACGGCTCCGGCTCGCCGCCTTACGGCCAACTCGACTATCGACATCTTTATGAGGAAGTGCAGGCGAAAGGCCCGTTCAAGACGATCCTGACGGACAATGCCCAGATACCGGGCAATTTCAGATTATTTGATTCTGCCTTACGAGTAGTGCACCCAGAAACACCGGATACCAGAGCGCATTTGACGCCACCTGTCCTCGTGATGTGGTTTGGTGGGGCTGAACCAAATGAGCGCATTGCCGCCTTGTTGCAGAACGCAAATATAGCCGTGCCTCATGAAAGCATCGTAACCACGGAAGTTGTATACAAAACCCGGCCCGACAAGCATATGACGGTCAGCTATTTTCTGGTGCCGTAGCGAAATGGCCCGGGTCTTCCCGGGCCATTTGTTCTTTATTCTACGGTATCCTGGACCGCATGTGCGGTACTCTTTACATCGCGGCCAACGCCTCGAACCGTGTTTGCGCAGGAGGCGAGCGTAAATGCGCAGAGAACGATAGCTAATGGGACAAGTCGGGTCAGCTTCATGACAGTCTCTCCAATGGGATGCGCGTTTCTGCCCTTTTGAAGGAGCAGACGCCTAAAGTTCCAAGCCTATTCAAACCAGTTATGCCTCCCGCCGCATACAAGCCCCTGCTCGGCAGCTGGCGGTGAAGCCGATTCACTCGGCTGTCACACAAGAAATCTAGCGCAGCGTTTTTCACTGGCAAGAGAATGCTTTAGTCCTATCCCAATAAACTGTGATCTTCATCAGCAAGCACGGAAGGTCTCGAACCGCCCGGAGCGACGATAACCTTCGAAAACACTTCGCAAATGGTCGGCGACAACCTGAATATGCGGACCGGCTTCCGGTTTCACAACCATGCCAAGCTGATAGCGACCGAGAGCAGGCAAGCCGTGCTCCGGCCCCAAAGCAACGATTCCTTCACTCAACAGCGTTTTACCGAAAGGCGCGATGGCAAGATCAGCCATGATTGCGGCCCGCTGCCCGGTCGAGTGTGAACTCATATAAGCGATCCGATAAGGACGCCCGCTGCTTTCAAGCGCTTCGAGCGCATTGCCCCGCCAGGCGCAGCCCTCTTCCCATATGGAGAGCGGCAAAGGGTCCCGGCGATAAGCCGTACCACACTTGGCGCCAGCCCACACCAGTTCCTCGTCCAGCAAAACTTCCACATCGCCTTTGTTGGGCACCGTGTGGGAAATATTGATCAGCGTCACATCCAGTCGGCGCTCATCCAGCCGCTTGCGCAGGTTGCTGCTTTGGTCGATCACCACATCGACCGTTACCCCCGGATGGCTTTCAGAAAAACGCTTCAACACGAGAGGCAGGACACATTCGCCAATATCGTCCGGCGAGCCCAGCCGGACCACGCCGGTCACCGTGGGCGCAACGAATTTCGACACCGCTTCGCGATTGAGAGCCAGAAGACGCCGCGCATAGCCGAGCAGAATCTCACCATCGCTGGTCAACGTGACCGAACGCGCGTCACGGTCGAAAACCGCTACCTCCAGCTGTTCTTCCAGTTTCTTGATCTGCATCGAAACAGCAGACGGCGTGCGGAACACCGCGTTCGCCGCTGAAGAAAAGCTTCCGGTATCGGCAATCGCCACAAATGTGCGCAACACATCAATATCGAGCATCGGAAGAGGATGTTGAACGGGCGCTGTCATGACGGACTCCGTTTCTAGCACTTTGTTCAAATTTTCTGATCTTAAGCCTTTCTATATTTCGTTTGATTGAACGTCAAGCGGAATACATATTCAGAGCATCAACAAGGCGAGCTGCAGCGAACGCATCAACCGGACTTTCTGAACGAGGAGAGAGAAAATGACCGTTCAATGCCAAACCGCTTCCCATGGCAAGGCGGCGACAGTTCGCTTCCTGCCAACTTGGACCGTCACAAATGCGCCGTCATGGCTTCTGGAACTTCACTCCAGAATGCGGCAGCAGCTGCAAATCTGGGCTTATGAGGGACGCGTGAAGCGCAGCCGCCGGGTACTGGAATCATTGCCTGAACACATACTGCACGATATTGGCTGGCCCAACGTGGATGATCGGCTGGCCGGCACCCCGCGAAATCCGGCCGAAATCCGGCGCAAAAACTGAAATCGATTGAGGGCGACCATGCGGCCCGCCCTCAATTTCCCGACATTGAAATACCTTTTCGCGGCAGGCATTTAGCCGCACTTTGCAACCTACCCGTTCTGTGTCTCAATAGAACACTATCTTGTTTGCGTCATCACCTGCCCCCTGTGAATCCGGGTATGCGCGACAGGATCGCCGGTCTGAAAGCGACCGGATAGAAACCGGGCCCAAAATGACCCGGAGTCGTGACGGAGACACAAGGCCTCAGCTGCGTCGGGAACCGCGGCCAAAGCCTTCGAGAATGGGAACGATCGGGCATGATCCAGGCTTCATCGGTTAAGCGGTCTATTGTCTTTTTTCTTGTTCCAAATTTTTCGATGATTGCTTTCGCAACGGCCATCGAGCCATTGCGCATTGCAAATCGAATGCTGGGCTATGACGCCTATCGTTGGCGGCTGACATCTGTCGACGGAAAGCCGGTGACGGCCTCCAATGGCGTGGAATGCGCTGTCAACGCATCGCTGGAAGACGAGCGGCGCTTTTTACAGCGCGAACAGCGTCCATCGATGGTGTTCGTCTGTTCAGGCGTCTACGTAGAAGAATTCAGGAACAAATCAGTCTTTGCGTGGCTGCGCGAGGAGTATAATCGCGGTGTTGCCGTCGGCGGGCTTTGTACTGGCGCCCACATACTGGCGGCAGCCGGACTTCTATCCGGAAAACGCTGCGCAATTCACTGGGAAAATCTTCCGGGTTTTTCGGAGGCTTTCCCCAAGGCCGAGGTATATGCCGATCTTTTTGAGGTGGATAGCAACCTCTACACCTGCGCCGGCGGAACAGCTTCTCTCGATATGATGCTGAAACTGATTGGCGACGATTTCGACGCGAACCTGGTCAACAAGATTTGCGAGCAGGCCCTGACCGATCGTGTTCGCAGCCCACAGGATCGCCAGCGCCTGCCACTGCGCGCCCGCCTCGGCATTCAAAATTCGAAGGTACTGACCATTATCGAGATGATGGAAGCCAACCTTTCGGAACCGCAGGCGCTGATCAATGTCGCCCATACGATAGGCCTGTCCCGCCGGCAGGTTGAACGACTTTTCCGCCAGGAAATGGGCCGATCTCCGGCGCGCTATTACCTCGAAATCCGGCTAGATCGGGCACGGCACCTGTTGCTGCAGTCGTCCATGCCGGTCGTTGAGGTTGCAGTTGCCTGCGGTTTCGTATCCGCGTCGCATTTTTCCAAATGCTACCGGGAACTATATGGGCGCTCGCCCCAACAGGAACGTGCTGAGCGCAAAATGCTCATCGCTGCCTGAGCACGATATCGAACGGGAACGGTGCGGGCTCTTGAACGGGAGGGCTCGGCCCTTCCGGCTTTCGAAAGAAAATCAAAACCATACAGTTCTTTTCGGAATCACTTACGTAAGGCGTGCTGTGTGCCCCCTCGGATGGGCTAGCACGTCGCGAACAGAACAGCATCTTTCGGCCATTCGGCGATTTCCAGAAGCTGCCATGCAGTCGTCTGGCGCTGCGAATATGTCGTATAAAGGCAAATGTCGCGGCCAGCCAACGACTATGGTTTTGTAAAAATACCAACTAGGGTCGCATAAAATGGCAGAGTTTCCTAAGAAGGCGAAAGTTGTGATTGTCGGGCTGGGCGGTATCGTCGGGGCCTCGGTTGCACATCATCTGATCGAGCGCGGCTGGGATGATATCGTCGGCATCGATAAATCCGGCATTCCGACCGACATCGGCTCGACAGCCCATGCGTCAGACTTCTGCTATGCGACGAGCCACGACTTCCTTTCCTGCTGGACGACGCTCTATTCCATCGATTTCTACGAAAAGATGGGGCATTACGCCCGCGTCGGCGGTATCGAAGTGGCGCGCGTGGGCGACGATGCCCGCATGGACGAAATCAAGCGCAAGGTTGCATCGGGCAAGGCCTTCGGCACCCGCGCGCGGTTGATGGAACCGGCGGAGATAAAGGAAAAGTTCCCTCTCATCGAGGAGAGCCTCGTTCAAGGCGGCCTGTGGGACCCGGATGCCGGCCTGGTTATCCCGCGCTCGCAGACCGTTGCCGGCAAGCTGATCGATCAGGCGGAGGCCGCAGGCAAGCTGCAGAGTTTCGCCAACACGCCTGCACAGTCGCTGATCGTGGAAAACGGTCGCATCAAGGGCGTCGTCACGCATCGTGGCAGCATCGAGGCCGATTATGTCATCATCTGTGCGGGACTTTGGGGCCGCCTGATTGCCGAAATGGTTGGCGAAGACCTGCCTGTCATGCCGATCGATCATCCGCTGACATTTTTCGGTCCCTATACCGAGTTCGAAGGAACGGGCAAGGAAATCGGCTGGCCGCTCATGCGCGATCAGGGCAACTCGGCCTATATGCGCGATACGGGCGATCCAAAGACCGCCGAAGGCGGACAGATCGAATGGGGCTATTACGAAGAAAAGAACCCGCGCTTGTGCCATCCTCGTGACCTTCTGGAAAAGCATGAAGCGCGTCTCTCGCCATCGCAGCGCGACCTTGAAATGGACCAGATTCTGGAACCGCTGGAGCGTGCAATCGAACTGACGCCCATTCTGGGCGAACTTGGCTATAATGAAAGCCACTCCTTCAACGGCTTCCTGCAAGTCACGACCGATGGCGGTCCATCCATGGGCGAAAGCCAGAAGGTGCGCGGCCTGTGGTATGCCGTCGCCATCTGGGTCAAGGACGGCCCCGGCATGGGTAAGCTCATTGCTGACTGGATGACCGACGGCCGCACATCCATCGACCATCACGCTATCGACTATTCGCGCTTTTATCCGCATCAGATGACAGAAAAGTTCATCTGGGACCGCTGCACGGAAACCGCGATGAAGGTTTATAATCCGGCAGTTCACCCGCGCGAACCCTTTTCAAAGGGCCGCAACATCCGCCGTTCGCCGTTCTACGAACGTGAGGTCGAACTCGGCGGCTATTTCATGGAACTGGGCGGATGGGAGCGTGCGCATGGCTACGCCGCCAATGAGCACCTGCTGGAGAAATACGGCGACCGCGTTCCCGTGCGCGAGAACGAATGGGACAACCGCCATTTCTGGCGCGTTTCCAATGCCGAACATCTCGAACTCACCGAAAACTGCGGCATCATCAATCTCTCCCACTTCGCCATGTACGATATCGAAGGCCCCGACCAAGTCGAACTGATGGAGTGGCTGTGTGCTGCCAAGATTGGCGGCGACGCCAATATCGGCAAGGGTATCTATACCCACTTCCTCGATGACGAAGGCATGGTGCGCGCCGACTTCACAGCAATCCGCATGGCTGATCGTATCCGCATGATCAATGGCGCCGATGCCGGGCCTCGTGACTTCCACTATATGCGCCGCGTAGCCGAAGATAAGGGCTTTGACGTCACCATCACCGATGTGACCGAAAAATACGTCACCATCGGCATCTGGGGTCCGAATGCACGTGAAAACCTGAAAAAGGTGGTTGAGAACCCGGAAGGCCTTGATGCGGAAAACTTCCCGTTCGCTGCCATCAAGCCTATCAGGATTGCAGGCAAAGACGTTACCGCCTTCCGTATCTCCTATGTCGGCGAGCAGGGTTGGGAACTGCATATGCGTTATGAAGACGGCCTCGCCGTCTGGGATGCGCTTCGCTCCACCGGCGTGATTGCGGTCGGTGTCGAGACCTACGCCAACACGCGGCGCATGGAAAAGAGCCTGCGCCTGCAAAATGCCGATCTGCTGACCGAATACAATCTTCTGGAAGCAGATCTTGCCCGTCCTAAGGTCAAGGAAGCTGACTTCCGTGGCAAGGCAAAGTATCTGGAATATCGCGCCCGCGAGCACCAACCGGCCATGCTTTGCACGCTGGTAATGACTGACAATCTCGATAAGAACGGCGTGGCCCGTTATCCGGTCGGCATCATGCCAGTACAGGACCCTGAAACGGGAGAAACGCTTGTCGACGAATTGGGCCGCCGGTCTTTCACCACATCCGTCGCTTATGGCCCGACCATCGGCAAGAATATTGCTCTTGCTTATCTGCCCTGGGCTTATTGCCAGGAAGGCCGCAAACTGAGCGTGGAATATTTCGGTGAGACTTATCCGGTCGAAGTACGCTCTATCGGTTATAAACCGCTCTACGATCCGGAAAACTTGAAGCCTCGAAGCTGAACACTTTTTATAAAAAAAGCCGAGGGTGTCGCCTCGGCTTTTTTATTACCGGAGGAAGTGTTATTTCAATGTTGCCTTGCCACCGCTGATCGTGATCTTTTCATCACCGGTCAATGCTTCACGATCCCCATTGGGAAAGGTCACAAAACAACCTGAAGCGCAGAAATCCACCGTCTCACCCGGCGCGACGATCATTTCGCGCTTGGAAGCGCCTTCCGTAACCACAACCGTCTGAGGGCCGCTATCATTATTGGATATCTGGGCAGCGTAGGCGCCGCCAGTCGAGACCGCAAAACCAATTGCTGCACCAAGAACAAGTTTGCCCAAACTGTTGAGCTGATTTGTGTTCATATCGTCCCGACCTTTCTATCGCTCCCGCTGCGATATATCCTGTGTCGCGTGAGCCCTATTGCCCTGAGACAGCCCTTTATAAGCGGACAAAACTGAACTGCAACTGAACGTAATGTTCATCAAGCGCGATCATCGTCCTTGTCCTTGGCTTCCGGCTTTTCCGCACTTGCCTTTTTTGTCCTGACCGCAGACGAATTCTCTCTTTCCTGCTGCATTAACCCGGAAAGTTTTTCGATTTCCGGCACGCTGAGGATGAGATCGGTCGAGGATGAGGACAGATGCAGTCCTTCTTCATGGAAACGCTCGACGATCTGGAAACGCAGCTCATTCTTGATGCCGCCGGTCGATGTAATATCGGCTACATGAGCATAGATATCAAAAACCATCAGTGAATCGTTCATGCTTTGAAAAGCGACGAAAGGCTCCGGATTCTTCAAGATTGATGGATGGCCACGAACGATTTCCAGCAGCAATGCATGAACCCGGCGCGGTTCCGCAGTATAGGAGGCCTGCACGTTGATATCGATGCGTCCAAGCTTGTTGCGATGAGTCCAGTTGCCAACGTTACCATTGATAAGCGTCGAATTGGGCACGATGATCGACTGCTTCTGGAAAGTTTCGACTTCCGTCGCGCGCACGCTGATCTTCTTGACGATACCACTGACCGTGCCGGCCTCCACCCAGTCGCCTACCTTGAAGGGACGCTCGGCGAGCAGGATGAGACCTGAAACAAAGTTCTGAACGATATTCTGCAGGCCAAAACCGATACCGAGTGAAAGACCACCGGCAATAAGAGCGAGATTCGACATGTTGAACCCGGCTGCCGATATCCCCATCAAGGCCGCCAGACAGAGACCGACATACCCTATGACCGTGCGGATCGAATTGCGTACGCCGGAATCGACGCGCCCGCGCGCCATGACACTGTTGTCGAGCCAGTTCTGGAACCATCGCGTCAGCAGATAACCGATCACAAACAGCAGCACGCCTGACAGCAGCCCCATCAGCGAGATTGACATATTGCCGATCTGGAAGCCGGTCATCAGCTGATAGAATGTGCTTTTCAGTTCCGCCCACTGGAAGCCCAGCTGCATCAGAACAAGCGGAATACCGATCAGCGCCACGACGAGATTGATCAGGATGCCTGCTGCGAGGCCAAGCTGATCCAGCGTCGCGTCATCGAAATGAAAGCGCTCCCGCATTGCCCTGCCGATCTGGCTGGATGCAAAAGCCTGCTCCTCGGAAATCGCACGCCCGGTCAGGAAACCCATATACATGGTCACAAGGAATGCGCCGGTCACCACGATCTGCTGCGATATGAAGCGCGCCATGCCTATATAGCCGAAGACCGCAGTCAGAATAGGCAAAAGCCCCAATATGATGAGGAACGTTCTGAAGGCACGCGGCCACGACCGGACAATGCCATCCTTTTCGCGCTCAACGGGCTTCAGGAAAGCAATCGCCAGAATAAGAACACCGACCATTACGGTAGCGAGCAGGCTTTTCGCCATCGTCAGCGACAGCGGTGATGAAAGTATCTGATTGACCGTTCCGAAGAAGGAATCGAGCCCGCTTGTCAGCGCCGTTCCCGTTATCAGCCAGCCCAGAACTCGTCCCGGACGCGGCGCGACCGGAACCAGCCGCCATTGCGGCATATCAGAGCTGATGCAGGCGGATGCCAGCCTGTGGATGAAGAAAACCAGCCCGAGCACCAGAAAAAGCGACTGGAGAAGAGACGCAATGTCCGTTCTCAAGACGTTGAAGTAATTCAGAAAAAAGTACGTGGTCGCCAAGAATACACCGACAGCCGCCGATGGTATTACCGTGGACCAGAAGGCCACCGACAGTCGGCTCAGATAGGAGGGCGACTCCACCGTTGGATCACGCTGGTACAGCGTTCCCAGAACGCGTCGCGCACCCAGCTGGATGACCAACGCGGCTACGAACGCAAAAAAGGCGGCGGCGAGAAACGAATTGAGCTTGAACGTGCTTACAAAGCGCCACCATGACTGGACGATGCGCCAGAGCGATACCATTTGAGAGCTCGCCGCCGATGCAACCTCAGTCCCCAGCGTCGTGTCGATGTTCACGCGCTGGGAAAGCGTCCTTGCAAAAAGATCTCGGCGCATATCCCCGATTTTTGCGGACATCTGGTTGACGGAAAGCGACGTATCCTCCGTCTCGCCGACAATCGCATTGATTTCCGCCTTTTCGGAGGTCAGCCGGGCACGTTCTTCGCTGACGATGGCCGGTTCAGGCGGCTGATCGCTCGACGGCGCTGGCCCCAGCTGTTCCAGCCGCGTGTTGATTTCGCTTAGACGCGGACGGAATGAAACACCGGCATCAAGAAGCTTCTTTGAAAGAGAATCCAACTGGAGCTTGAGGTTGGCGAGCGTTTCATCGTTTGAAGCCGCTTTCGGAAGCTGATCGCTGATCCGTTTCGTCTGCTGCTGCAGATCGTCGATAACGGGCCTTTGCTGCTTAACGATATTGGAAACCGGCGTGGGCTGATCAGTGGCAGCAGGCGCTTGCTGGGCTGTATTGCTCTGGGGAGCCGCAACTGGTGAGGCTTGCGTCGCGGCCGGTGTCGGCTGCTTATTGTCCTGCGCGATGGCGGGCGCAAGGCTCCCCGGCGACAGGACGCCGATCAGAAGAGAAAATGCAAGAACACGAAACGTCGATGAATATGCCAATTCAATTCTGCCGTTAAACAAGACATGGTTTCAACATAAAGCGCCCTAAAACGGATGCAAGGCGTGGCTGTTTACAAGATTTCATCGCGCGTAGGAAGCGGACAGATACCGTATAAGACAAGCCGTGATGCCAGTATTTCCTTGTTCCCGCGAACACAAATGATTAATGAGGATTCGCAATGAGTGTGAAAAGCTGGCTCGACTCCACGGATAGACTCTAGAGAAAGTCTTGGCGAATTGATGAAGGGCATAACAAACACGGAACAGCACAAACGGCATGGCTTCATGCTGTTCGTGACCTGCGTTCTGTCTTTTACCGCTTTTCTCTTTGCCGTCGATTTTTCGTCCATTGATGAGGATGCAGCCCGCAGCCATGCCGGGGGGATTGTAGCAAGACAGGTCGAAGGCAGTCCGGCGACACCTGTTCGCCAGCAGTCCACTCCTTCACCCCAGCCCATGCGGGCAATCCTGATCGAAGCCATAGCGGCCAAAATCAAGACAGCTTATCTCGATGGCACCGGGGCGGCCCTGCTCGTTGCTTCGGCAGGCGTGATACTGCCAGAGACGAAATCAGCCGAAGCGGCGCAGAATTTCCCGCGTCTCGCGGTCTTGCAGAGACATTTTGGCTCTGCCCGTGCGCCTCCGAAAAGCGCATAATACGCCATTCTTGATGATTGGCCCTTACCAATCCTAACGCCCGTAATAAACAAAGCCCGCACCGCCACTCAGTAAGTGGCAATTGGGGCGCACCAACCGGAACCTTAATCCATGCGTACTTCGAAATGGGTGGTTGCGCTGTATAGCCTGATCGTTGTGATCGGCGTTATCATCGCCTTGCCCAACTTTTTTACCCAGAAGCACCTTGACGCGATGCCGTCCTGGTTCCCGAAGCGTCAGGTCACGCTCGGTCTCGACCTGCGCGGCGGCTCCTATCTCGTGCTTGAAGTCGATGCCGCTGGTCTGAAAAAGGACCGTCTGCGGACCCTGCTCGACGATGCCCGCAGCAAGCTGCGCGCCGAGCGTATCCAGCCGCAGTCTATCCGCGCAGTTGGCGACGCCGTTGTCGTCACCATTCCTGATGCCGATCAGCGTTCCAGGGCGGAAACTGCACTGCGCACCTTGATCTCGCAGGTCAACACCAGCGGTTTCGGCACTGCGATCAACGACATCGATGTCGCCTCGACCGACAACCAGGTGCGCCTGACCCTGACCGAGGCGGGCTTCAACTACCGTCTCGACGCCGCTCTCCAGCAGAGCCTCGAAATCATCCGTCAGCGCGTTGACCAGGTCGGCGTTGCCGAGCCTTCCATCCAGCGTGTGGGTTCGGATCGCATCGTCGTTCAGCTTCCAGGTCTTCAGGACCCGGCACAGCTTCGCCAGCTTCTCGGAAGCACGGCGAAAATGAGCTTCCACATGGTTGCCGATGCCAATCCGAACGATCCGCCGCCTCCGGGCGTAACGATCATGCCGGATTCCAAGAACCCGAACATCAAGTTCCCGATCGAGGATCAGATCGCCCTTTCCGGCGAGCGTCTCACTGACGCGCGTGCAGGGTTCGACCAGCGCACCAATGAACCGATCGTCTCCTTCCGTTTCGACAGCCTTGGGGCCCGCCAGTTCGCGGACATTACGACCAAGAACGTCAATCGTCCGTTCGCAATCGTGCTCGATGGCAAGGTGCTGAGCGCACCGGTCATCCGCGAACCGATCACCGGCGGTTCGGGCCAGATTTCCGGCAGCTTCACAGTCCAGGACACGGTCGTCCTTTCCGCGCTCCTTCGCGCCGGCGCCCTGCCCGCTCCGCTTACCGTTATCGAAGAACGTACCGTTGGTCCGGATCTTGGCGGCGACGCTATCAAGATGGGCCTGATCACCGGTATCGTCGGCTTTGTGCTTGTCGCGGTCTTCATCCAGCTGCTTTATGGCGTCTGGGGTACCATTGCGAACGTGGCGCTGCTGCTCCACACCTTGCTCACCTTCTCTGCACTGAGCCTTATCGGGGCAACTCTGACATTGCCCGGTATTGCCGGTATCATTCTCGGTATTGGGATCGCGGTCGACGCCAATATTCTCATCAACGAACGTATTCGTGAAGAAACGCGCCGGGGCCTCGGAGCCATGGCGGCGCTGGACAAGGGCTTCCACAGCGCTTTCTCCACCATCGTGGATGCGAACGTTACGTCCCTGATCTCGACCTTGCTGCTCTTCACGTTCGGCACAGGTCCGGTTCGCGGCTTTGCCATCACTATGATGCTCGGTATCGCGATCTCCATGTTTACGGATGTGACGCTGGTGCGCATGGTCATGGCCTGGTACGTGCGCAAGCGTAAGCTGAAGGTGCTCGTCATCGAGCCATTCCTGAAATTCGTTCCCGAAAAGACGAACATCAGCTTCATGAACGCCCGTTTCGTCGGCATCGGCGTCTCGATCGTCCTGTCCATCCTTTCGATTGGTCTGTTCTTCAAGCCGGGTCTGAATTACGGCATCGATTTCAAGGGCGGTATCCAGGCGGAAATCGTCACGTCACAACCTGCCGATCTGGCACAATTGCGCGAAAAGCTTGGGGCGCTTGGCCTTGGTGAAGTAGCACTGCAGTCTGCAGGCAGTCCGAATGATGTACTGATCCGTGTGCAGCGTCAGGATGGTGGCGAAGAAGCGCAGACGGCCGCCGTCAACAAGATGCGCCAGGCCGTAACCGAGCTTGATCCGGGCGTGAAGATCGAACGGACGGAAGTCGTCGGTCCGAAGGTTTCGGGCGAATTGGCTCGTTCCGGCTTCATCGCCGTTGTCCTTTCGGCACTCGGTATGCTCATCTATCTGTGGTGGCGTTTCGAGTGGTTCTTCGCGATGGGAGCGATCATCACCCTCGTCCTCGACACCACGAAGATGGTCGGCTTTTTCGCGCTGTTCCAGCTCGACTTCAACCTGACCGCCATCGCAGCGCTTCTGACCGCCATCGGCTACTCGGTAAACGACAAGGTCGTGGTTTATGACCGCATGCGCGAAAACATGCGCCTTTATAAATCGAAACCTCTGCGCGAAATCGTCGACATGAGTATCAATCAGGTGCTCGTGCGCTGTATTTATACATCGGTGACGACATTCCTGTGTATGGTTCCGATGGCCATCTGGGGTGGCAGCGCGGTTCATAATTTTGCCGTGCCGATGCTGTTCGGTATCGTGATCGCAACGTCGTCGTCGATCTTCATCGCCGCTCCGATTCTGCTTCTGCTGGGCAACTGGTGGCAGCACCGGAAGGAAGCCCATCAGGCTATCGAAGACAGCGCTGCAGCGCAGAAATAAAATCATTCGCCGGGCAGGGCTCAGTCCTTGCCCGGCATCCACATGCAAAAAGCCGAGAAGCCAGAGGGGGAAGGCACCTGATGCCCCATGACACGCCTTTGATTGCGACAATCGTCATCGGGTTATGCCTGGCCTTCATCTTCGGTGCGATAGCCACCCGTTTGAAAATCTCGCCCCTCGTTGGCTATCTCCTTGCCGGTGTTATTGCCGGTCCCCATACTCCCGGCTTCGTCGCAGATCAGGACCTCATCCTTCAGCTCGCCGAAATCGGTGTCATCCTGCTGATGTTCGGTGTGGGCTTGCATTTTTCGCTTAAGGATCTTCTTTCCGTCAAAGCCATCGCGGTGCCCGGCGCGCTTGCGCAGATTGCCGCCGCTGCCGCACTTGGCACGGGCCTCGGCCTGGCCCTCGGCTGGGATGTTCAGGCGGGTCTGGTTTTCGGCCTGGCCCTTTCAACCGCCAGTACAGTCGTCCTGCTCCGCGCCATGCAGGAGCGCCGCCTGATCGATACCGAGCGTGGGCGCATTGCCGTCGGCTGGCTGATCGTTGAAGATCTCGCCATGGTCATGGCCCTGGTATTGCTTCCGGCCATTGCCAGCGTCACCGGCCGCGCTGAAGGCACGGCAGCAAGCGATCCCATTGTTTCATGGCTTGGCCTCGGCATAGGCGGCATCATTCTTCTCACCATTGCCAAGGTCATTGTCTTCGTTGCGCTGATGCTCATAGTCGGGCGCAAGGTCATACCGTGGCTTCTCAACGTCGTGGCCCAGACCGGCTCACGTGAATTGTTTCGTCTCGGTGTGCTCGCCATAGCACTGGGCGTTGCCTTCGGCGCGGCCCATCTGTTTGGCGTTTCCTTCGCGTTGGGCGCGTTCTTCGCCGGAATGGTGATGAGCGAATCCGAGCTCAGCCATCGGGCAGCGGAAGAATCCCTCCCCTTGCGCGACGCTTTCGCGGTGCTGTTCTTCATTTCCGTCGGGATGCTGTTCGATCCCATGAGCCTTGTTCGCGATCCGCTCCCGCTACTGGGAACACTCGCCATCATTCTCGTCGGAAAATCGGTTGCGGCGTTCTTCATCGTGCGCGCTTTCCGTCGCCCGGTCAGCACGGCGCTCACCATTTCCGCAAGCCTTGCGCAAATCGGTGAGTTCTCCTTCATTCTTGCTGGGTTGGGCGTCAGCCTCAATCTACTCCCTCCGGCGGGGCGCGACCTCATTCTCGCTGGCGCAATCCTCTCGATTTTCCTCAATCCGGTCATGTTCATCGTGGCAGAGCGGATGCGGCCATGGATCGAGAAGCGGAGCAAGGGCGAAATTACAGCTGGTGACAACAGCGATGTCGAACCCAGCATTTCCGAGCCCGAGCCTTTACCGCAAACATTACTGGCCGGACACACGATTGTCGTTGGCTATGGCCAAATCGGTGCGGGGATCGCAGAAGGATTGCAGGCGCAAACTTCGCCTTTCCTCGTGATTGAAGATTCGCCGAAAGTCAGCGCATCTTTGAAGGATAAAGCCATTGAGGCGATTACCGGCAATGCCTCCGATTCGGAAATATTGGAGGCCGCCAATCCGTCAGCTGCTCGAAATCTGGTCATCGCGATACCCAACGCCTTTGAGGCTGGTCGGGTGACAGCGCTGGCTCGAGCTGCCAACCCGGAAATCAACATCGTCGTGCGCGCCTGCTCGAAGGCAGAAGCACAATATCTGCATGATCTTGGCGCCAATTCTGTCATTCTGGGAGAAGAAGAAATTGCAGCCGCCATGGCGAAGGCAATCGGCACCGAGATCAAGAGGAAAAACGCCGACACCGTTTCGGAAGGCGCCCCTCAGACAGGCATAATGGGGATAATATCGGACGGAACAACCGATATTATGGGCAAAAAAGGGGACGATATGAAGCATGAAGGCGTGGTGACCGGTTGATGAAAGCAAAGGATTACATCTGGCCGGTCGTAGGCATTTGCGCAGTTGGAATTTCGGTCTGGCTCCTTTATCGAGAGCTTCGCAGCATCTCGCTGGATGATGTTCTGGACAGTTTTTATGCCATCCGCACCCATCATTGGATTCTTGCGGCTGGCTCCGCGCTTCTCGCCTATAGTTCGCTTGCAGGCTATGATCGTATCGCGCTCATGCATCTCAAGCGCAAAATCTCCTGGCTGTTCATCGCGCTCTGCTCTTTCACCACCTACGCCTTGTCGCACAATATCGGGGCCTCCGTCGTCTCCGGCGCCGTGGTGCGCTATCGAGCGTACTCCTCGCAAGGCATGCCCGGCAGTGAAATCGCCGTTCTCATCGCTTTCTGCTCCTTCACGTTCATTCTTGGCGTCATCATAACTTCCAGCGTCGTTCTTCTACTCGAACCGCACATTCTGATGCGTTTCAACGAGGAGCTGACACCGACAGTCTCTATCGTTATTGCGCTTTTGATGCTGGCATTCGTGCTGGTTTATGTCTTCGGCAGCTGGTTGGGCCTGCGCCCGCTGAAGATCGGCAGCTTCCGTCTGGAATATCCGCGCATGTCGGTGGTTGTGCAGCAGCTCATCGTCGCTCCTCTGGAACTGATCGGCGCCGCCGGCATCATCTATTTTGCCCTGCCCGAAGCCGGCAATCCCGGATTTCTCATTATTCTCGGCATTTTTCTGGTCTCGTTTTCGGCAGCCCTGATATCGCACGCTCCCGGTGGTCTCGGTGTCCTGGAGCTCGTTTTCCTCACAGGTCTGCCGGACATGGATCAGGCCGATGTCCTCGCCGCCCTGATCGTCTTCCGCCTGCTCTACCTGCTTATTCCGTTCGCAATGTCGCTCGTGGTGGTGCTGGTTTTCGAAAAGTCCCAATTTCTGCTGCGCTGGAACGAAAAACAGCAGAAATAGGAGCGGACCAAGGGTGGAGTATATTTTTCACAAACTCCGCCCTTATTTGAATTTATCTTCCTTAAAATAGCGGCTGACGCCGCCTATCTTGGAACCAGTTTCGCGAAGCATCGACATTGCGAAATTGAACGCCCTCCCAAGGCTTTATCCAAGAGGAAAAAACGCATGCCTGCGACATTGATCATCCCCGGTTACAAGGGATCGGAAGCAGGCCACTGGCAGCGCCAATGGTTGCATGACGATCCGTCAGCATTGCTCGTCGAACAGGACGACTGGCACTATCCCGTTCTATCCGACTGGATGCACGCGCTCGAAGCCAAGCTGGCTGAAAATCCCGGCGCAGTTCTGGTTGCCCATAGTTTGGGCTGTGCGCTCGTCGCACATCTGGCGAGCCGCCCATCGGCCGCTCATGTGGCGGGTGCACTTCTCGTTGCACCGGCCGACGCCGAGACCATGGCCCGCAAGGATAGCCGCTTCCAGAGCTTTGCCCCGCTGCCCCGCCATGAACTGGGTTTTCCTTCCATCGTCGTGGCAAGTCGTAACGATGAATATATGAGCTTTGCCAAGGCTGAAGCGCTTTCGCATGTGTGGGGATCGGGGTTTGTCGATCTTGGTCATGCCGGTCACATCAACGTGGCAAGCGGATTCAGCCGCTGGCCTGAGGGGATTATCCTCGCGTCCTCTCTTCACAGAGAACCTGTAAACAATACGCTTTCCCAAGCAGCGTGACCGCCCAGCCGCCCATTTTTCGAATGGGCGGCTCTTCATTTCAGGCACCTTGCCTTCGCTCAAGCAGTATCTTCAAGACAAGCGTCACAAGTGCGATCAATGCCAGCGTCGAGGCTGCGGCGAAAGCACCGGCGACATTATAGTCATTGAACAGCAGCTCTACCTGCAGGGGCAGCGTATTGGTTTTGCCGCGAATTGCGCCCGAAACAACCGACGTTGCCCCAAACTCCCCCATCACACGTGCATTGCAAAGCACCGCGCCATAAAGCAACGCCCATTTGATATTGGGCAAGGTGACATAGAAAAAGGTCTGCCAGGCGTTGGCCCCCAGTGTCAGGGCCGCTTCTTCTTCATCGCTCCCCTGCACTTCCATAAGCGGGATCAGCTCACGTGCCACAAAAGGCGAAGTCACGAAGAGGCTGACAAGAAAAATCGCCGGGACCGTGAACATGATCTTGATGTCATAGGACTCCAGCAACGGCCCCAGCAAACCCTGCGATCCATAGAGGAAGAGATATGTCACACCGGCCACGATAGGTGACACGGAAAACGGTATTTCGACGAAAGTGATGAGCAACCGCCGCCCCGGGAACCGAAACTTGGTTACCAGCCATGCAACACAGACGCCAAAAGCCATATTGATCGGCACGACCACAATTGCCGTCAGAATGGTCAACCACACCGCATGCAATGTATCCGGCATCAATATCTCGCTGAAAAAGACATCGACTCCCTTGCTGAAGGCATAGGAGAAGATGACGGCGAGCGGCGCCCCGATACAGATGACCGACAACAGGGCCGCGAGCCAGATCAACAGGCTGCGCATTGGCCCTGAATTTCGCGCGTGCATGCTTGCGCTAGCGTTCTGCATAACGAAGCTGCCTTGCCTGAATGAGATTGGTCACGAGAAGCATGACAAAAGCCGTGACAAGCATCACGAATGCAAGCGCAGCCGCGGCTGGATAATCATACTCATCCAACCGGATGAAAACGAGGAGTGATGTGACTTCGGTTTCGAAGGGCAGATTGCCGGAGATGAAGACAATTGAGCCAAATTCGCCAAGGCTGCGCGCAAAGGAAAGCGACGAGCCTGCAAGGAAAGCGGGAAAGATCGTCGGCCAGATAATGTGGGAGAATGTCTGCCACGAACTGGCACCAAGGCTGCGTGCGGCCTCTTCCACATCGGCACTCATATCCTCCAGGACCGGCTGAACCGTGCGGATGACGAACGGGATGCTGGTGAAGAACATCGCGATCATGATGCCAAGCGGTGCGTAAGCGACCTTTATGCCGATCGGTTCAAGAAACCGTCCGAACCAGCCGTTCTGGGCAAACAGTGTTACCAGCGCCAGACCCGCAATGGCAGTTGGCAGCGCGAAAGGAAGATCGACAGCGGCGTCGATCAAACGTTTGCCTGGGAATTCATACCGCGTCAGTACCCAGGCCAGCAGAAGACCGAACAGACCGTTGAACACGGTCGCCACTGCAGCGGCGCTCAAGGTGATCTTGTAAGTTGCCAGCGCCCGCTCTGAAGTCACAATATTCCAGAAGTCGCTCCAGCCGAGACTCGCCGTTTTCAGGATCATTGCTAATAGCGGCAAGGCTACGATCACGGCCAGATAAAGCAAGGTGCAGCCGAGGGTCAGCCCGAACCCCGGCAACACCGAATTACGTTTCATGCTTAGAAGCGCCACTGGATTTTTCCAAAATGCGAGGCGACCCCGCCCGGGATCGCCAGTTGGCTTTATTATTTGCCTTTGAAAAGCTGATCAAGCACTCCGCCTTCGGCGAAATGTTCCTTCTGCACCTTCTCCCAGCCACCGAAAGCATCCTCAACCGTTACAAGGCGCACATCAGGGTAGATATCCTTGTGCTTTGCGATGACGTCCTTGTCATGCACGCGGTTGAAGTTCTGGGCCAGGATTTCCTGCCCCTCCGGGGAATAGAGGTAATCGAGATAAGCTTCGGCGATCTTGCGCGATCCCCGCTTGTCCACCACCTTATCCACGACCGTAACCGGGAACTCTGCCAGCAGGCTGACTTCCGGTACGACAACATCGTACTTGTCCGGCCCCAGCACCTTTTCGGTGCCGCGCGTTTCCGCCTCGAAAGTCACCAGCACGTCGCCAATACCACGCTCGGCAAATGTTGTCGTTGCCCCGCGACCGCCCGTGTCGAAAACCGGAACGTTTTTGAAAATCTTCCCAATGAAGTCGTGCACCTTTGCCTGATCACCCTTGAACGCCTCGTTCGCGTAAGCGGTCGCAGCAAGATAGGTATAACGCGCATTGCCCGACGTTTTGGGGTTCGGGAAGATCACCTTGACATCGTCGCGCGCCAGATCATCCCAATTCTTGATGTTTTTCGGATTCCCCTCACGTACAAGGAACGCAGGGAAGGAATAATAGGGCGACGAGTTGTTGGGCAACCGCTTCTGCCAGTCCGCCGGGATCAGATTGCCCTTGTCATGGAGGACCTGCACGTCGGTTACCTGATTGAAGGTCACGACGTCAGCTTCGAGCCCTTCCAGAATCGAACGCGCCTGCTTCGACGAGCCGGCATGGGACTGGTTGACGGTCAGATCTTCACCGGTCTTGGTCTTCCAGTCGGCGATGAAGGCCTTGTTGACTTGTTCGTAGAGTTCCCGCGCGATGTCATAGGAAACGTTGAGGATTTCCTTTGGCTCCTGCGCATGAAGCGGGGCGGAGCCCAAACCGAGGGCGACCGCCGCATATAGAATAATTTTTCTCATTAGACCCATCCCCACCGCGCCGTTTGCGAGAAGCGCTATAAACTGGATTGTTTTCGGAAAACAAATCTAACGAGAGAAGAGACAAAATCAATCTAAATCATTGATTTAAATATATAAACTACTTTCATAGTCATTCATGGAACCTGCACCCAATCCATTTGCTGGCATGAGAAAATAATTCTCACCTGGGGCAAAACCATAAAATGCAATGCAAAAGGCAGGAGCCTTCCCTCTCCTGCCTTCAAAACTTTACGCGCTTGCGCGGATTTACCAGAAACCGCGATGCTGCCAGCACCAGAGAAAATTATGCTCGCCACGCTCGACCCGACTGCGGCGGCGGGCTGCAATTTCCTCGGCATTCAGCTTCATTTCGCGCCATGGCTGCTCAAGAAAGGTCGGAATACGCAAGAACGCATTCTTCATTTTAGTAGCGACCAGTTGAACTATTCGCTTCATGCCAAGCCTCCTCATCACCTCACGCTCAGATATTGTCGCGCTTTCGCCGCAACAATGAACGACAGGTTAATTTTGTAGGCTTCCGGGAATTTGTCAATAACCTACTTATTTTATGGGAGTTAACATCGTGAAATAATTTGCGAGCCAAACCGTTTGGCCCGCAAATCTGTTCCAATCACACCTCGTAATCGACGGGCGCGGTAATGCGGACCTTGCCGATATGACGGCCATTCATCGACTCGATCTTGAACTCCAGCCCGTCAGCGGCGAAGCTCTCTCCTCCCAGGGGCAAGTGTCCCAGATGCCAGAGGACATAGCCCGCGAGCGTCGTATAGCGATCAACCTCGTCCACCAGATCGCGTTCCAAGAGCCCGCTCAAGCGACGAATATCGGTGAAACCGTCAACGAGATAGCCGCCCTTTCCGTCCGACTGAGCGACAGCCGCTTCTTCGTCTTCATCCGGAAACTCGCCAGCGATAGCCTCAAGAACATCGGTCGGCGTCACAACGCCTTCGAATGAGCCATGCTCGTCCACCACCACCGCGATCTGAACAGGAGAGTTGCGCAATTGCTCCATGACGCGGAGCACGTTAGCATTCTCATGCACGACCAGCGGCTGCTTCACGGTTTTATCCCAGTCTATGGGTTTCTTGTCACCTATATCCAGCAGAAGGTCCCTGACCAGAGCCACACCGACGAATTCATCCACCTGACGGCGCGCAACGACGACGCGCGAATGCGTCAACTTGCGAATAGCTGCGTCAAGTTCCGCCTCGTCTTCATCAAGGTCGAGCCATTCGATCTCATTGCGCGGCGACATGATGGAGCGTACAGGCCGATCAGCCAGATCCAGCACACCGCGGATCATCTCCTTTTCTTCCGGAAGAAAGACATCGCTGGCCGCCGTCTGCTGAGCAATTACGTCAACCGTATCGGAGAGCGGGTTTTCACCGCGCCCGCCCCCGAGCAGACGCAAGACCGCGCCTGCCGTGCGTTCTCGCAGATCATTGGTGGTGACCAGCTTCTCGCGATTGTGTCGCGCCATCTGGTTGGCTGCTTCGATCAGTACGGAGAAGCCGATCGCTGCATAGAGATAGCCCTTTGGAATATGGTAGCCGAAACCTTCCACGATCAGGCTGAAACCGATCATCATCAGGAAGCCAAGACAGAGGATGACAACCGTGGGATGCTTGTTGACAAAGTCCATCAGCGGCTTGGAAGCAAGCATCATGACGCCGATGGCGACTACGACGGCAATCATCATGACCGGCAGGTGCTGAACCATGCCCACTGCGGTAATGACGCTATCCAGCGAGAACACAGCATCCAGCACGACAATCTGAACGATCACCTGCCAGAACACGGCATGCACGACCTTGGAATTTTTGGGTCCATGTGCCCCTTCCAGACGCTCGTGAAGCTCCATCGTGCCTTTTGCAAGCAGGAAGAGACCGCCAATCAGCATGATGATATCGCGTCCCGAGAAGGATATTTCCATCAACGTGACCAAAGGCTCACGCAGGGCAACGATCCATGAAATGGAGGCAAGCAGTACAAGGCGCATCAAAAGCGCCAGACTGAGGCCGATCAACCGTGCACGATTGCGTTGATGCGGCGGCAGTTTGTCGGCGAGAATGGCGATGAAAACGAGATTGTCGATACCGAGAACAATCTCGAGTACAACCAATGTCACCAAACCTATCCAGGCATTGGGGTCGGCAATCCAGTCCATGGACCAGTCCATGATATGTCGGCTCCTTTAAAGTTCAGCAGAAACAGTGAATAGAACTAACGCTGCAAACAGGTGCTGGCCGGACCACTTTGAGCGGACCAGCCCCATGCAGGCGAGATTGTCGGGAGTTGTGCAACGCGCAGGAAGCCCGGAACGTCCCTCTAGGGAATCCGGACTTCGGGAAGACGAATCGTCAGAACTGTCGTCGGGCATAAAGCGCGATGAACCTTATATCGGGCAATGTGAAGCTCGGCGCCTCAGCGAATACCGGTTGTCATATGGAAGATATCGTTCGTGATTATGCAGACGGAAACCAGCCGCACAAGAGATTACTATTCGGCCGGTGACACATGAACGCGACGCTTGCGTTCGCGGCGCGGACGCGCCTTGAAAAACCGGACACCAATGACGGTCACGATAATCGTGGCGATGGTGATCCCGATTACGAACCAGAACATGTGATCCCCGTCCATCCTGGCGAAAACGCCGGCGCCGCGGCCAGCCAGCCAGCCCGGAAGGAACATCACCGGAGCCCACACCAGCGCTGAGAGGATATTGGCGGTCTGAAAGCGCGTCTGGTCCATCGACATCATACCTGCCACCATTGGCACGGTGCAGCGGATGGGGCCGAAGAAGCGCCCCAGAAACACTGCCAAAAAACCATAACGGCGGAAAAGAAGGCGCGCACGCGCCACGCCGCTCCGGTGCTTGTTGAGGGGCCACTTGTGGATGATGTTACGGCCCAGCCACCAGCCAAGGAAATAGGAGATGATATCGCCAATCACCGCACCGATGATCGCGCCGATGATGACGGGAATGGGTTCGATGATTCCGGCGCCCACAAGGCCGCCGATAGCGATCATGATCGGTGTGGCCGGAATGAACATTCCTATGATGGCGAGAGATTCGCCAAAGGCGATGATGCCCACGATAGGCCCAGCCCATGCCCGATGATCGGAAATAAACTGTCCGAGATCGCCTATTATGCTTTCCATTCCGTCCTCAAATACCGCGAACCGGATTCCGAAACGATATGAACCGTTCCTTTATTCGGCAAGGGCAACTCCGGTGCATGAATCGCCTTGCTCTCATAACTTTGGGCGGTACGGGTGCCTCCTGTCCAGGACGACTACCAACCGATCAAGTCTTTTATATGCCGTAGCTTCTCAGACAAGCATCAATAATTGATGACATGGCTGCGACATTTGCAGCGTAGCCCTACTCCCCGATCAACCTCCCGCCGCACATATTGTACCGGCAACGCCGAATATGGAGTCGGCCAGCTCTCCATACAACGCCACAATGGAAAAAAATGAATCAAATCAAGAATTTCTCTTTTTTGATTCTCAAACACGCGCTGAAAATCCACAACCATAGTAAGCATATTTCAAAGAGACACTGGTAACGTGCAAAATCGGGTATTTAAAAATCCCGCATTTCCGGGCTTTTTGCGCCAGCTGTCATTTTTTTCAGAAAATTTGCAGTTGGAGGCTGGACAGGTGGAAAAGAGGCCGTTATAGAACCGCTCACTTCACCGGGGCCGCTGCCTCGGCAAAGCGAGTGGGTGATTAGCTCAGTTGGTAGAGCAGCTGACTCTTAATCAGCGGGTCGTAGGTTCGATCCCTACATCACCCACCATTTTCTCTTCAGAAAACAAACGCTTCCGCTGATAAATTGTCTTGAGTGACTGGACAAACCCAGACTCTTCCTATGGAGCATACGCTTCGATGCTTCGGGATTCCCCGCACCTTTAAGAATGTTCTCGTGGGCCGCTCTATTGCTCCCCTGATACATTACCGATAATTAATTCGCCCATTCATATGGGGTTCATCTAAAATGACAGACATTACTCGCACGCCATTTAGCGGCGCCCCTGTAAAAGAGTAATGGAGTTAAATAGCCATGAAATCCAAGACCGCACTTATCGCTGTAATTGCAACGTCTTTGCTTTCCCTACCCGCATTGGCACAAGAAAAAAGCAATTCAAATACTGATAAACCGGCGACAGAGACGACCGCTGCACAAAACAGTGACATGAAGGGCAGACACGGCCCCGTTGATCTCGACAAATTCTCACGCCTGGACGATCTCCAGGCAGCCGACACGGATGGCGACGGCGTACTCTCGCGAACCGAAATCGAAGCGCTGGCACAAAAGCGCATTGTGAGCCGTGCGGCTGACCGCATGGAGCGTCGTCTCGATATCAACGGCGACGGCAAGGTCACGCTTGCGGAAATTGAGAACCAGCGCAAGAAGGAATTCGCTGCACTGGATCGGAACGAGGACGGCAAGATTGATCGCAGCGAAATGCGCGCAGCGAAGATGCACCACGCCAGAGGTTCTCATCATAAGGGTCCCCATCGCATGGAGCACCATAAGGGCGGAGAGCACAAAGGCCCGATGAAGGGCCAGGCAGAAAAGCCGCAGGAATAAATCCAAACAAAAGCCCGGGCTCAATGCCCGGGCTTTTTTCGACAGATATCAGCGACAGGTTCACGAGCGGATGACGCCCTTCTTGAAGATGATATTTCCGTAGAGCCTCTTTTCGCCCGTCCGAATGATCGCGAAAGCGTCACGGGCACGGTGATAGAAAGCAAATCTCTCCATTGGATCGACGGTAATTTTACGCCCTTCGGCCTTTTCAATGACGGTTTCAAACTCCTTGAAAATCGCCGGCGTTTCATTGGGTGCCTGCATGACAGCCGCTGGCTTGTCGACAAAATCGTCTAGAGGCAGCAGCGACAGCACGGCCTCAGCCATATCCGTCGCCGTGATTCCCGGAAAATCGAGCACGTGCACGCCGGAAGACTGCGCCGGATAATTGGCATCCACAATCACCAGATCGTCGCCATGCCCCATATCTGCGAGGACTTCCAGCAGCGAGCCCGTCAGCAATGGATTGATATTCTTCAACATAAGGAGTCAGTTCCCATAAAAATTCGAACAGGTCACACTAAACAACTCGCTTTCAGAATCGCAAGGTCCAAGTGCTGGCGGAGGTGCGGCCCTATCGGGTTGTCGGGTCCAGCTTGTCACGCAGCCAATCGCCCACAAAACTGATCGACAGCGTAGTGAACATGATCACAAATGACGGCGCGAGCATGATCCACGGCGCGCGGGTAAGATACTCGCGACCATAACCGACCATATTGCCGAGGCTGGTCATTGGCGGCTGCACGCCGAGACCAAGGAATGACAGACTGCTTTCAAGCAGAATGATCTCCGGGAAGGTCAGCGTCATCGAGACGATCAGCGTCGAAGCGATATTCGGGAGAATATGCTTGAGATAAACGCGTGACGGCGTAGCGCCAAGCTGCGTAACCGCCGCAGCGTAGCCTTGCGCATTGGCAGAAACGGCCAGTCCACGTGCTATACGGGCATAACGCTCCCAACCGTAGAAGCCCATCAGGCAGGTCAGCAGCAGGAGCGAGCTTCCGAAGAATGCAAGCACGGCCAGCGACAGAATGAGGAATGGCAGCGCTGCCTGAAAATCAGCCAGCATGACCACAACCTGTTCGACCGCCCCCCGAAAATAGGCCGCAAGGAAACCGAGCGTTGTCCCGAACACTGCGGAAATGATCGTCGCGCCAAACGCGATGAGCAGCGAAATGCGGATGGACTCGATAAGGCGCGAAAGCACGTCGCGACCGAGCTCATCGGTTCCCAGCCAGTGCTGTGCGTTCCCGGGCAGCGCGAGGCGATTTTTCAGGTCGAAGGCTGTGATGTTGTACGGTCTTATCCAATCTGCGGTGACCGCAATCAGGATCATCGCCGCAATCCAGACAAATCCGATGATGACCATCAGTGGAATGCGCCTGCGGTTCTTTTTCAGTTGCGTGGAAACAGCGGCGGCATTGGCAATCATATCCGTCATCGGTTCAGCCTCACGCCTTGCCCTGCGCCTGACGCAGACGCGGATCGAGATAACCATAGAGAAGATCGACCACGAAATTGGAGATCACCATCGTCGCGGCCACGAGAAGCAGGATGCATTGCACGATTGCGAGGTCGCGATTAGCTACCGAAACCACCAGCAATCTGCCCACTCCTGGCCAGGAAAAGAGCGACTCTACCACCACAGCGCCTGCAATCAGTGATCCGACCATAAACCCCACGATCGTGACAATCGGAATAGCCGCATTAGGCAGCGCGTGCCGCCAGACGACATTGCGCCAGGACACACCTTTGGCGCTCGCCGTGCGAATATATGGCTGCCCGAGAATCTCGATCATCGCGCTGCGGGAAAAACGCGCCAGAATAGCCGCACCGCCAAGTCCCATCGTGATGATAGGGAGAATGGCGTGCATCCAGCTATCCTGTCCGCCCGAAGGCAACCATCCAAGCGATACCTCGAACACGAGCACGAGCAGCAGGCCGAGTACGAAACTCGGTAACGTGAAGCCAATGACAGCCGTTGCCATCACGGCCCGGTCAATGAAGCTGTTGCGGTGCAGCGCCGCATAAATTCCCGCGGGAATGCCAAGCCCAAGCTTGATCAGCAACGCCGGTATCGTAAGCTGAAGGGTGGCAGGGATGCGCTCCGCCACAAGCGTGATCGCAGACTGACCGTCGCGCATCGATATTCCAAGGTCGCCACGCGCGATGGCTCCGAAATAGCGCAAATATTGCTGCCAGAGGGGATCGTCGAGACCCCAGTTCTTCCGGAATGCAGCTATGGCTTCCGGCGGAGCGTCCGGTCCCATGATGATCTGGGCTGGATCACCAGACATGCGCAACACCACAAAGGCAAATGTCACCACCAGAAGAATGGTCACAAATGCACGGAATCCGCGAACCATCAGAAATCTAAGCATGAATATTGTCCGTCTGCGGGGTTCCGGCAAAATGGCAAGCCACTTTACGTCCCGCTGGCATGTCGAGGAGTTCAGGTACCTCGCTGCTGCAGCGTGGAGCGGCAAAACGGCAGCGGGGATGAAAGGCACAGCCACTGGGCCGCGCCGCAGGATTAGGCGGCTCACCCTGCAGAATGATGCGATCGCTGAGCGGCGTTCCCGCGACAGGAACACTCGACACGAGTGCCTGCGTATAGGGGTGAAGCGGCTTGGCAAAAACTTCGTCAGAGGAAGCTTCTTCGACGATACGGCCCAGATACATGACCGCGACACGATCCGATATATTGCGCACCACTTTCAGATCATGGCTGATGAAAACCATCGCAATGCCCTCGCGTTCCTGCAAATCCCGCAGAAGGTTTACGACCTGCGCCTGAATAGAAACATCCAGCGCTGATACTGGTTCATCGCAGACAATGAGTTGCGGTCTGGACGCGATGGCCCGCGCGATGACGACACGCTGACGCTGCCCGCCGGAAAGCTCGTGCGGGTAGCGTGAAGCCTGATCGGGACGAAGCCCCACCGCTCGCATCAATTCGGCGACACAGGCTTTCTGCTCATCCGGAGTCCCAATGGCGTGGATTTCCAGCGGCTCGGCTATCTGACGGCCAACAGGCAACCGCCGGTCCAGAGCAGCAAGAGGGTCCTGATAAATGAGTTCCATACGCGCGCGTAAAGCGCGCCAGCTCGCCGTCTTTTGCCGCGGCAGAGCTGAGCCCTCAAAGGTGACTTCCCCTTCGCTGGGATCTTCCAGACCGAGAAGCAGGCGTCCAGTTGTGGATTTGCCCGAGCCGGATTCGCCAACTATTCCGAGTGTCGTCGCGGGAGCTACCGACAGGGAAAGCCCATCTACAGCGCGAACTGCAACTGGTTGCGCGAACAGCCCTTTGCGTGACGTATAGGTTTTGACAAGGTCGCGGGCTTCGATGAGAGCGGCTGTCATTGTGCTATCGCCTTTGTACTCGCTTGCGTTGAAACACGACCGCGCATTGATGGCAGTGAAGACGACACTGCCGGATAGGGATGAAAACAGGCGACCATGCGCCCCTCACCGGCGTCGTCCTGCGGAACTCCAAGCCTTGGAAGACTTCGCGCGCAGAGGTCGCTCGCGCTCAGGCAGCGTGGCGAGAATGCACAACCTTGCGGAAGCTTGCCGGGTTCGGGAACCGTGCCTTCGATGGGGATCAGACGATTACGCCCGCCGTCAAGGCTCGGAATGGAATCAAACAGGCCATGCGTATAAGGATGACGGGGCGTAGCGAAGAGCGCTTCGGTCCGGGCCTGCTCGACAATACGTCCCGCATACATGACGGAAACCCGTTCGCAGATTTGCGAAACAGCGCCAAGATCGTGGCTGATAAACACCAGAGCCATGCCGGTTTCCGCGCGCAGGGCAGCCAGCAGATCGAGAATTTGAGCCTGGATCGTCGCATCGAGGGCGGTCGTCGGCTCATCAGCGATAAGGATGTCGGGGTTGCCCGCGAGCGCCATGGCGATCATCAAACGCTGGTTCTGGCCACCCGAAAATTCGTGCGGATAATTATCAATACGTCGGCGAGCATCGGGAATTCCAACAAGCTCCATCAATCGCAACGCCTCTGCCCGGGCCGCAGTTCCTCTCAGGCCGCGATGCAGCCGCACGGCTTCCTCTATCTGTCGCCCCACCCGGATAACCGGGTTCAAGGAACTCGAGGGGTCCTGAAAGATCATTGCGACGCGGCCGCCGCGAACATTTTCGAGCGTGCTGTGGGAAGCGGTCAGCAATTCCGTTCCTTCGAGGAGAACACTGCCGGAGATTGACGCCTTCTTCGGAAGGAGACCGAGCGCTGCCAGCCAGGTTACAGACTTGCCGCAGCCGGATTCCCCGACAAGCCCCACAGCTTCGCCACGCTCAATCGAGAGGTCGATACCATGCAGAACCGGCACGCCGTCAAAGGCTACGTGGAGATTGGAAATTTCGACCAGCGGCATCATGCAATCCTTCTGGTTCATTCACATTCGCGGGGCGGGAAGCCCCGAAGGACAAGCGAGCCCGGTCAGACCGGGCTCGCTACTACAAATGGTTCAAGCCCAATTGTTCTTGCGGAAGTCCATCGCGAAAGCAGGTGCCGCCTTCCACTTCAATGACTTCGGCTTGGCCGTGAACGTCGCGTTCTGATGGAGGACCGTGTAGGCTGGGTCTTCACGTTCGCAGATTTCCAGCATCCGCTTGAACGCTTCCTTGCGCTTCGCGTGATCCGTGCTTGTTTCCAGAATGACGGAAAGCTTGTTTGCTTCCTCATTCGTCCATTCGCCGACCTGCTGCTGCTGGCCGTTCGGGCCGTGCTGGCTGACGATGGAAGAAACAGGATCGTTGAACGGCGCAGAATTGGACCAGTCTCGCACTGCGCGTCCCGGGCTTTTTTCCAGGATTTGCTGCCAGTTTTCCTTCATCTGGATTTCGACGTTCAGGCCCACCTGATTCCACATCTCCACAAGGATCTGCGCGGTCGGGGTCTGGTTGGTGTAGTAATTGTTTAGCAGGCGGTAAGGGATTGCATCACCCTTGTAACCGGCCTCTTTCAGAAGCTGCTTGGCGAGATCAGGGTTATATTCCGGAACATTCCAGCCTTGGACGAACATATCGCCATAATAATCCCACTGAAGCCCTGCCGGAACGACCGTGCGGCCAGCCCACAGCGAATCCACGATCGCCTGACGATCGATCGCGTGGGTGAATGCGCGACGCACCAGCGGATTTTCAAGCTGCGGATGGAACTTGTCGAAAACGGTCAGACGATGGTTAAGGATCGTACCGCCTTGGACCTCGAAAGCGTCGTTCTTTTCGATGCCCTCGATCTGGTCCGGCGGAATGTCGCAAGCAAACTGATACTCACCCGAGAGCAGACCATTGATGCGGGAGGCTACTTCCGGCACTTCGATGAAACGGATCTGCTTCAGCGGCGGACGTCCGCCCCAATATTCGTCATGAGCTTCGAGCACCAGCATGTTGTCTGGCTTGAACTCGACAACCTTGTAGGGGCCGGTGGTGATCGGCTTGCGCGCCCAATCGAGATAGCTTGGGGATTCCTCCCAACCGCGACGGCTCATGATCTGGCTGCCGTAACGCGAGATGCGGCCTTCCATGGTGACGTCCGGCGTACCGTTCTTGAAACGCACCGTATATTTGTCGACCACTTCCACACCCAGCAGGGCCGGCCATGAACGGCGAGCAGTCGCGGGAACTTCCAGCGGCAGTTCCTTGCTTTCGCGACCCAGCGGATTCTTTTCCGTGACGTAAATCGTCTTGCCTTCGGCTGGCTGCGTGTCGCCGAACATGCGTTCCTTGCCGAAGGTAAAGGCAACGTCTTCGGCGGTCATCTCGTCGCCATTGTGGAACTTCACGCCCTGACGGAGTTTCAATTCGACGGTCTTGTCGTCAATGCGGGTCCATTCGGTCGCAAGGCCCGGCACGGCAGAAAGCCCGCCCAGCCAGTCACGGTCGATTAGCGCTTCCCAGATGCTGGAGAAGAAGACGCGTTCGCCGACGTTCGATTGTTCGCGAAGGACATCGAGCGTATTGCTGTTCGCCACCTTTTGCACGGCTATGGTGATCGATGGGCGATTGTCGGCCTGTGCGATGGCAAAGCGCGGCAGGATGAGCGAACCCGCGGCACCGGCTGAAAGTCCAAGCATCCCGCGTCGGGTCAGATTGATCATTGGTTGCTCCTGAGATCAATGGTTGCGCGTTGTCAGCCCTTGCGGGCTGGATCTGTAATGGGTGAGTGTCCGGTCGGCATGAGACAGTCGCCACGACAATGCCTTCTGGGCATAGTCACGAACGAGGGCCGCATAAGCAGGATCGCCAGCCAGATTGCTGAATTCATGCGGGTCTGCCTTCAGATCGAAGAACAGCGGCGGCAGGGCGGCAAAATGCACGTACTTGTAGTTTTCGTCCTCGATCACACAGAGGCTGCAATCATCCTGGGAAAGCTGGACCGAGTTCTGCGGCTGATCGTAGAAGACATCGCGAAAATCGAACTCGTAATGTAGTTCCGTGCGCCAGTCGGAGGGCTTTCCCTCAGCCAGAAACGGCAACAGCGAACGGCCGTCGCAGGCGCGAGGCGTTTCCCCGCCCAGCCATTCGAGGATGGTCGGCATGACGTCGATGCTTTCGGAGAAGCCTTCTTCGATCTGGCCGGCGTGCCGGTTCTGTCCCGCATCCTTTATGACCAAGGGAATACGGAAGCTTTCGGCATTGTAACCGATCTTGCCGAGCAGGTGATGATCGCCCAGTTGTTCGCCATGATCGCTCGTGAAGATAATCAGCGTGTCGTCCCACTGACCGGTTTCATCGAGATAGGCAAAGACCCTCCCCAGACAATCGTCGATCTCGGTGATCAGTCCGCAATATGTAGCGCGCATCTGGCGAATTTCGCCTTCATCAAGCGTTGCTCCCGAGCCTTCCGCGCCATGGAAGAACGAGCCGCGTCTGATGTGGTCGATATAGTGCTTCATGAGCGGATGCTGTGCCGCTTCGGCATCCGGATTCTCCGCACGTATAGGCGCAGGCATATCTTCGGCTTTGTACATCGCATGGTAGGGCGCGGAGGCTACGAAAGGCGGATGCGGGCGATAATAGCCAAGATGCAGGAAGAAAGGCTTGCCGTCCCTGCCCTTCAGATATGTCAGGGCGCGCTCCGTGAAGAATGTCGAATCCGAAAATTCCTTCGGAATGCGCGACGGTTTGTCGGTAGCACCGGGAACGGAATGTTCACCTTCCGGCAGCCAGATATCTTCGCGGTTCTCTGGCAGTTCGAAGCCGTTCTGCGCCACCCAGCCAAAATACCCCTCCATATTGGGCTCGAATGCGCCGACCGAACGAAAGCCGTCCATGATGTCGCCCAGGACCGTGAAACGCGGATCCCTTGCAGAGGTTGTGCGCGGATCAGGTGTCGTGGTGGTGTAACCAATGAGCGCGGGATCGTAGCCAATGGCGCGCAGGGCCTTGCCAAGGTTTAGATGGCGCTGGTCAAGCGGAACAGTGTTCTGCACCGCCCGGTGGTTCATCAGGTAGAGGCCCGTCAGCAGGCTTGCCCTTGCCGGACCACACGGCACGCACGTCGTGACATGATTGCGGAAGGTCAAGCCTTCCCGGCAAAGACGATCAAGATTGGGAGTTTTAAGGAAAGGTTCGCGCCCCTCCGCCCGCATCAGGTGAGGGATAAAATCTGCTCGCCATTGATCAACGACGATAAGCAGGACATTTTTTCTGGTCATGTTGGCCTCGTTATTTCCGAGGCTTACTAGGACCCTTGTATTTCAAGGGCATGACCCTTGTGTAATGTTTTGGTGAAGCTCTGATTACAAGAACGCCGGCCAAAGGCCGGCGTTTCGCTTATGTCGATTGAATAGCCGATTATTCCGTCTTGGCTTCGATATCGACCTTGTCGAGCAAAGTGAGCGGATCCTGCGATGCAGCTACCATTTCAAGGGCGCCAATGCCCTTATCGGCTTTCGCCTTGACGGCAAGCTCGAAAATATTCGGCTTAGCAAGGAAGGTAGAAAACGCCGCCGCAACATCCTGTAACTGCGGCTGATCCGCTGCCAGTTCCTGTAGAGCGGCTGCAGCTATCAGAGACACAGTGCTGCGCACTTCGTCTTCGGTCAAATTATTTTCTTGGGCATACATTTTGATGCCCTTCGCGATGATACCCTTTTCCTGGATTTTGAGGTTTACCTGCTTGGCCTTGAGCCCAAGCAAAGCGACCTGTGTCATCACCTTGTCACCCGAGAAGAACTCCTTGGTGAAGCCCCCCATCAAGCCCGACATGGACACGGACCCCATATCCTTACCGCTGACCGAGATGTCCTTGATGATCAAATTCTGGTTTGCTTCATCCCAGTTGGCCTCGAAATTTGAGGACATGGTGAGACGGTCATAACCAAGTTTGCGAAGCTGCTGGTAGAATTCGTCATCGCCCTGTGCCGGGACTTTGAGCGACATATCTTCGTAAGCCACGCGCACGTCGGTCGGAATGCCGTTGTAAGGCTTGTTGAGAGAGACTTCGTAGCTCTTCATGGCAAACTGAATGCGTTCCGGCAGCGAAGGAACCGACGTTTCTTCCGTTGCAGCCTGATCCGCATCGTCCGCGTTTTCTTCGCCTGCATCTACATCTTCAGATTCGTCGTATGGCAGGTCTGCGTCGATTCCCACAATCCGAAGCGTGCCGAATTCCGGGAGCATGGTCGTATAAGGGAAGTTCTCAATCTGATCGTCGCTTAGCGCCGCAAACTTTTTCAACGCTTCGATTGATGTCGCCCAGGAGAAGCCCTGCAAGGAAGCTTCTTCCATCTTCATGTAATTCGGGCCTTCCGCAAACCCGAAACCCTTGATGGTCGCGTCCATCTTCTGATTGTCGAAAGCGACCGCAATGCGTTCGATGCCGCCCTTGCCCTTCGAGGCGTCGGTAGGCTCGATCTTCATGCCGATCAGCTCGACATCACCCTTGCCGATCGTCTCGAATAGGGAAGTCAGCTGGAGAATAAGCTCACGCGTTTCTGCCGGGGAAGGTTCGTCCATCTTTTCGAGAGCTTGCAGCTTTTGCAAAGTTTCGGTGAATGGTACGGCAGGCATACGAGCTGAAAAGCCGTTGCTGCGAACTTCATCGTAGCTGAAAGTCACATCCTTCGTCTTCATGACGATGTTTTTCGCCGAGAACGGACCGTAGACCGGCTTGGCCTCCTTGTCGTCCGGACCTGCCTTCTCGGTATAAAGGCGAGCAAGGAAGACACCATCTATGTCCTTGCCTTCTGCGGCACCGATGGTACCGGTCATTTTTTCCGTGACTTTTTCGCCGTCTTCGTCTGGAACTTCGACCGTAAAGTCGAAATCTGTGCTGCCAGCGGTATAGTGAGCAACCTTGCCGAGGTTGATATCTTCCAGCGCAACGTCCTTGTAGACAACGTTCTGTTCGTTATTCGCAACCGTCTGGACGACCTTGATTTCCTGCGCGGTGAGGCGCTTTGCCGAGAAACGGCCAACGCGCTCCGGCAGCGTGAGACCGCTATTGCCGAAAGTGTCCTTCAGCATGGCGCTATCGAAATTGGCGTCTTCGATCGCCACGCTTGGAATGGAAATCTTGTAGTTGCCGATCTCTGTATCGATGCCCGACGCATTCAGCATCCCCGTGAGGAACAGGAACTTCGGGCGACCATCGACCGAAGCAATACGAACGTCAGAGCCATCCTTCAGCGGCAACGTCACGTCGCGCAGGTGGATACGTCCGAGAAAATCCGCTTCGACGGAAGATGCCTTGCCGCCACGCTTTTCAAGCTGCGATGTAATGGTCTTCTCAAGTGTGAATTTGTATCCGGTCAAACCGGCGGCGGCGATAGCGATTATCGCAACAGCCGCCCACAGCGCCTTGCGCCCACCCTTGCGGGTTCCGTTCTTTGCCTGCTCCACGATGCTGGTCCTTTCAGCGCAAATTAAAACGGTGTCTGTGCCAGCTTATTGTCTAGAGCGAATTCGCAGTCGAAGGGAGGCTTTGACATTGCGTTAATACGGCTGAAACAACTGCTTGAAACACACAGCCTGAATCGGTCAGGCAGGCAGATGCTCTAACTACCTGAAATTGCAAGCGCAAGAAGGGATATAAAATTTTCTCACAATATTTTATGCTTTGCTCAAGCAATACTCGAACAAAGCAACATACAAATATTCGCAATCTCGATGGAAATATCTATCAAACCACTTCAGTTGCCGAACCAGGCTCCAACCCCTCATACGAACATACGGATACTGTCAGCCGCTAAAGCGGCTGATCTGGATGCGGAGATGCACCATACGCGCCCCAGACGGATTGATCGAAATTCACGATGGCGCCGGTCATCAATCCGGATTCTTCCGAGGCCAGGAAAGCTATCGCACGGGCAACTTCGGCCGGATCGATCAGCCTTCCGAAAGGCTGGCTCCGGGCCGCTTCATCGAGCCAGTTCGCCGGCGCATTGTGAAATTCGCGCTGGATGCGATCCTCGCCGTCCGATGCCATCCAGCCAATATTCAGGCTATTGATGCGAATGCGGTTGCGAAGCACCGAATAGGCCACGTTGCGGGTCAGCGTGTCGAGCGCCCCCTTGGAGGCACAGTAAGCCGCAATGAATGGCTGGCCGCCCATGGAGGACATCGAAGAAATATTGACGATGGTTCCCTCAACCTTGTCGCGTCGGAACAGCTTTATCGCTTCCTGAATGAGGAAGAACGGCGCTCGCATATTCACCGCAAACAAACGGTCGAACAGTTCGGGGTCGGTATCCAGAATGGTGCCCCGATCCGTGAGACCAGCAGCGTTTACGAGGACATCGAGTCGTCCAAACACACGATCAGCTTCCGAGATGATCTTGCGGCAGTCTTCCACCTTCTCAAGATCGGCCTGAACGAAAACGGCTTCTGTTCCCGCTTTTTTCAACTGATCGACCTGTGCCCGCCCCTTCTCAGCCGAACGCCCGCATATCAAGAGACCTTTCGCGCCTCTTTCAGCAAACAGTTTGGCCGTTGCTGCTCCCAGCCCTTGGGTGCTTCCCGTTATGACAGCAACTTTACCGCTGAATTGTCCGTTCATTCTACACTCCGAAAACCCATCAAACCCTGCCGCCCAGTTCGGCAGTCAGATCGGCAAGCTCCTGCCCACCCGCCATCAGGCTTTGCAGTTCGTCCATGTCCACATCGTTCTTGGTTCGCGTTCCAAGCGTTACGCCGCGATTGAGAACCGTGAACTTGTCACCGACCGCATGGGCATGACGAACATTGTGGGTGATGAAGATGACGCCCAGCCCCCGCGAGCGCACCAGATTGATGTATTTGAGAACCATCGCTGTCTGGCGCACGCCCAGCGCCGAGGTAGGTTCATCAAGGATGAGCACCTTCGCCCCGAAATAGACGGCGCGGGCAATGGCCACACACTGGCGCTCGCCGCCGGAAAGCGTTCCCACAGCCTGCTGTGGATCACGAACGTCAATCCCGATCTTGCGCATTTCCTCGCGTGTTACCTCTTCGGCCTGTTGTGCATCGAACCAGCGGAAAGGTCCGACGCCCTTTGTCGGTTCGCGCCCAAGAAAGAAATTGCGCATGACGGACATCAACGGGATCATAGCTAGATCCTGATAGACGGTCGCGATGCCATGATCGAGCGCATCACGCGGACTGTTGAAGAAGACAGGCTTCCCCTCAACCAGAAAGTCGCCGCTCGTCGGCTTATGCACGCCGGACAGCGTTTTGATCAGGGTCGATTTACCAGCGCCATTGTCACCAAGCAGACAGTGCACCTGCCCCGGTTCGACGCTTAACGAGACGCCGTTCAATGCGATGACTGGGCCGAAATGTTTAACGAGATTGCGGACTTCGATGATGGGCGTCGTCATGGCAAACCTCCTCAGCGCTCGCCGGTCGCACGCTTGCGAATGAAATTGTTGAAGAGCACCGCGATCAATAGCATTCCGCCGAGAAAGACCAGATACCAGTCCTGATCGATCTGGGTATAGGTCAACCCGATCAACACCATCCCGAATATGATCGCACCGAAGAATGCGCCTATCGCAGAGCCATAACCGCCGGTCAGCAGACAGCCCCCAATCACCGCGGCAATAATCGCCTCGAATTCCTTCTGGAAGCCGCGGCGCGCGTCGGTTGAGCCAGCATCCAGAACGGTAAGGATAGCCACCAGTGCTGCAGCCATTGCCGTGCACATGAAGAGTGTCGTCTTGACACGGCGCACGGGAACACCGGAATTGCGGGCGGCAAGTGCATCACCGCCTGCCGCGAAAATCCAGTTGCCGAAGCGGGTGCGCACCAGCACATAGGTCGCGATAAGCGCAATGGCGATGAACCAGAGAACTTCGACAGGGACGCCTCTTACCGACGGCTCCCCATTGGGGAATTTGGCGATCAGGTCGTTTTCAGCCATCCAGGCAAAAACTCCCTGAAAGGCATCGCCGGAAAAGAGTCCTGCAAGATAACTGCCCGCAACGGCTTCCTTCACACCCCGCAATTGGGTGGCTCCGCCCGTGGCCCATTTCAGCCCAACCAACGACAAACCACGCAGAATGAAGAGGAAAGCGAGCGTTACGATAAAGGATGGCAGGCCCGTCCGGATAACTATCTGGGCATTCACCACGCCCACGAAAGCCGCAAAAAGCAGGGTGACGATGATGGCGACGGCGAGTGGTACCTGCCACACGACGAGGGCAGCGGCGAAGATCAGGCCAGCAAAGGCGACCATCGAGCCGATGGAGAGATCGAACTCGCCGCCGATCATAAGAAGCGCCGCGGCGACGGCCAGAATGCCAAGCTGCGAAGCAGGCGCCATGAAGTTCATGATACCGGCTGCCGTGAACATCGCAGGGTTGGCAACAGAAACGAAAAAGATCGTTATAAGGATCAGACCAGACACCGCCCCCAATTCCGGCCGGCTCAGGAGCCGCTGCAACGGGCTGGCCGATTGCAAACGCTCATCCTTCGACAGCGGTGCCGTTCCGGCCTTTTGATGGGGAAGTGGCTCACTCATGATCTTCTCCTGATACATTCCGGGCGCAGAAACCCATTCCCGCCCATTGTCATGGGCGGGCTTGATGTTTGATCGTCGAAACGAGGTTAACGGATGCCCTTGGCCGAAAGTTCAACGACCTGCTTGGCTTTGTCCTTGGTGATCAGGTTCGGACCCGATGGAACATTACCACCCGGCATCAAGCCGTACTTCGCGTTAAGCGCGAGAAACGATACCGGCAGATAGCCTTGCAGGAACTGCTGCTGATCGATGGCGAAATCCGCCTGTCCCTTTTCGACGGCTTCCAGAAAGCCAGCCGACATATCGAACGTCGCAACGTGGATACCGCTGCGACCGCTCTCTGCAGCAGCCTTCACAGCTGGTTCACCCGCGAGTGTCGCATTGAGGGTCAGGATCGTGTCGACGGCAGCATCGGATGCCAAAGCCGCACGAACCTTGGCTTCGTTTTCTGCAGGATCTGTCGACGTAGGCAGAACCGTCACCTCACCAAAGCCCTCTTTGAAGCCTGCACAACGCTGATCGAGCGAGACGTTTCCGACTTCCTGATTGACGCAAATGCCTTTCTTTCCGCCAGCATTCTTCAATGCTTCACCGGCAACCTTACCGGCATCGAATTCATCCTGACCGACATGCAGCAGAGCGCCGAGCTTCTTCGAAGCATCGGACCCGGAATTCATGGAAATGACGGGAATACCGGCTGCGACAGCACGTTGAATCGACGGTCCAAGCGCATCCGCATCTGGAATGGAAACCACGATACCTTGTGGTTTCTGATTGATCGCAGCATCGATAAGCTGCGCCATCTGCACCATGTCAAAGGTTTCCGGTGCGCGGTAATCGACCTTCACACCCGTATCCTTTGCCGCTTCCGCAACGCCATTCTTCACGACAGACCAGAACGGGTCGGATGCCTGACCATGGCTGACCACGACGATATTAATATCAGCTGCCTGGGCTGCGACAGAAGCAGCCAACAAGGCCACCCCGGCTACGGCCGACTTCAATAGAGATTGCATGTTCACTCCTCCCTTGTCCGGCGCTCCCCGCCGGTTTGCGTTAACGCTTTACCTTCGTCTGCGGCATCCCGGCGCTCCTCCAAGCGTTTGTCCGGCAACTCATGCAGAGGTTGGGTTTATTCAATAGAATGAAACATTCATAACAAATTATCGTGGAATTATAATTCCATTTCTGGTAGCTGATGTCAATCGCATAAGCTGCCGACGATATGCTTATTTCGCAAAGGAGTTGCGCAGCGCCAAACACCTCGACCATCGTTTCGGGAGGAATGCCATGACTGGTAGAACTGAGCTTCTGACGGTCGGTTTGATCGGGTCCGGTTTCATGGGCAAGACGCACGCCCTTGCACTCGCAAACGTCAACCGGGTGTTCGACTTGCCGATTGAAGTGCGGCTTCACACATTGGCCGATGTGAATGCGGAAATAGCGACAAAAGCCGCAAAACAACTGGGCTTTGCAAATGCCACCGGCGATTGGCGTACACTGATCTCAAACCCGGATGTCGATCTCATCGACATCACTACGCCAAACCGTTTTCACAGGGAAATGGCGCTCGCCGCCATTGAAGCAGGCAAACACGTCTATTGCGAAAAGCCGCTTGCCCCCACCGCAGCCGAGTGCCTCGAAATGGCGCTCGCCGCTGAACGGAAAGGTGTTCAGACCGCAGTCGGATTCAACTACCTCAAAAACCCGATGATAAAGCTGGCAAGGGAAATCATCGAAAGCGGAGAACTGGGCGAAATCCGCAATTTTCGCGGCATTCACGCTGAGGACTTCATGGCCGACGCCCGTATCCCCTGGACCTGGAGGCTTGATCCGGCGGGCGGAGGCGGAGCACTGGCCGACATCGGCAGTCATATCATCGCTGCTGCGCGCTATCTCGTTGGACCGATCACAGCCGTCATGGGAGACGCCGTGACAGTCATCAGCGAGCGTCCGGATAGTTTGAACCCTTCACGGATGAAACCCGTGGAAGTGGACGACGTTTCGCGTGCTTTCCTGCGTTTTGAAAACGGAGCGACCGGAACGCTCGAAGCAAGCTGGATCGCCAGCGGTCGCAAGATGCAGCATGATTTCGAGATTTCCGGATCGAAAGGTTCGTTATGCTTTTCGCAGGAACGCTTCAACGAGCTCGACCTGTTTCTCTTTTCCGACAAAAAAGGGCAACAGGGCTTCCGCAAGATATTCGCAGGACCTGAGCACGAACCCTATGGAGCCTTTTGCGTCGCGGGCGGTCACCAGATCGGCTTCAATGATCTCAAGACAATCGAGGTCCGCGACTTCCTGCTTGCCACCGCTGGACAGAGGAACGGTCACGCCGATTTTCGTGAGGGTTATGAAGTGCAGAAGGCTGTAGAAACGATCTACGCCTCGTCCCGTGACCGCCAATGGAAAAATGTCTAGCCTGTACGTGAAGCAGGATGAACGATGAACTCTCCGTCGACTGTCAGTATTTTCGCATCTATGCCATAGACGTCTTGCAATAGTTGCGGCGTGAGGACCTCCGTTGGCGCCCCGTCCGCAACGATTTCCCCCTTGTCCACCACAAGCAGGCGCGTGCAATGCTGTGCCGCAAGGCTCAACTCATGCAATGAGGCAACAACCGTTCTCCCCTCCCGCGCAAGTTCAGAAAAACTCTCCATCAACCCCAGTTGATGAGAAGGGTCGAGGCCTGCCACCGGCTCGTCAGCGAGTATCATCGGCGTATCCTGCGCCAGCACACGCGCAATCAGTACCCGCGCCCGCTCGCCGCCGGAAAGCTCCATTGCGGGCCTGTCTCGGAATTGGGCAACGTCCATACGCTGCATTGCACTATCGACAAGCGCCTTGTCCTGCGCATTCATGCTCGCAAAGACCGGTTTCAACGCAGAACGGCCCAAGGAAACAAGCATCTCCACTGATATCGGCCACGCCACATCACGCTCCTGGGGCAGATAGGCAAGCTTTTGCGCTTTTTCCGAAGCCGTCATTCGGCGCAAGTCGTCCCCATCAAGCGAAATCTCTCCTCGGGACGCAACAAGCCCCAGGATAGCGCGCAACAACGTCGTCTTTCCGGCGCCATTGGGTCCGATCAACCCGATGAATTCACCGTCGCGAATAGCGAAACTTGCATCGTTGAGCGCAGCTTTTCCGCCGAGCGTAACGGAAAGATTTTTTGCCGAAAGCGATGTCATACGAGCCGCCTCCGATATTTGAAAACCAGCCACAGGAAGAACGGCGCACCGATGATTGCGGTGAGGACGCCCAGTTTCAGCTCACGCCCCGGCATGACGATGCGCACCAATATGTCAGCCGCCAGCAAAAGGCCAGCGCCACCGAAACCGCTTGCGACCAGTAATCGCGATGGACGCGAACCCACAAGGGGACGCAAGAGATGAGGGACCACCAGTCCTACGAAACCGATTGCCCCTGCAACCGCAGTGGAAGCACCGACGCAGGCCGCGGTACCCAGCACGGCAAAAAGCTGCACACGAGCCAGATTGACGCCCATCGTGGCCGCAGCGTCGACCCCTAATGTCAGGCTGTCGAGAGACCGCCCGAGTGCCAGAAGCATCGTCCAGCCAACCAGAATAAATGGTGCGGCAAGACCGACATGGGTCATTGATCTGTCTGCCAGCGATCCGAGCATCCAGAACACGATTTCCATTGCCGCAAATGGATTGGGTGACAGGTTGAGCGCCAGCGCCGTCAATGCTCCGGCAAGGCTCGTCACCGCGACACCTGCCAGAATGACGGCGAGCGTGCCGGCATTCCGCCCCGCCAGAAGCTTGACGAGAAACACCGACACAAAAGCCCCCGCCAGCGCAAGCAGCGGCAAGGCCAGCGGAAACAGAAGCGACAGGCCGCTATAGATAGCAATAACCGCTCCGAACGACGCCGATGCGCTCACTCCCAGCAAACCCGGTTCCGCGAGCGGGTTGCGCAGATAGCCCTGCAAGGCAGCGCCAGACAGCCCAAGCGAAGCTCCGATAAGGAGCGCGAGCAATGCCCGGGGCAGACGGATTTCGCGCATCACTAGCACGATCATTTCGCTGTCATCGCCGAAAAGTGCCTTGAGGCTGTCGGGGATGCTGATTGCCGCAGGTCCCGTCAGCAGCGAAACAACGAAAAGCAAAGCCACGAGCAGGGCCAGCCCGACCAGCAGAAGATAGAAGCGGTTACACTCAGTCACGCGCGGCCTCCGCGAGTTCTGCCACGGCTTCCACGCTGAATGGTCCACCGCACACGGTCAGATTGTCTGCTATCGTCACCGCCCTCGCCTGTCTCTCGAGCGCCCGCAAGGCCGGGTGTTCGAAATTCTCGAAAGCCAGCGCAGGCGCGCGTTCTCTGGAACTGCGCACCAGAATATCCGGCTTTTCGAGCACCAGTTTTTCCAGTGATAGCGGCGCAGAGCCACTGACGCCTGCCTGGTCGGCCAGATTATCAAGTCCGGCAAGGCGAACTGCTTCATCGACCAGCGTGCCCCGACCGGATGTGTAACTGTTGGCGTAATAAAGCGCGACCGTCTTGCGACGGACAGGCTGCTGGATTGCCGCTAAAGCAGCTTTCATCTTATCGATTTCCCGGCTGGCTTCCGCCTGTCTTCCGAGCAACTCGCCCATGCGACGCAGATGATCTTCTATATCGCTGAACGAGCGGGCGGGCGCGAACTCTTCCACCCGTACGCCGAGCCTCCGCAATAGTCCAACCGTCGCTCTCGAGGAGAATGTTCCCGCCAGCACAAGGTCGGGCTTCATCAGGAAAACTTCTTCTGCCTGCGCATGGTTGGCCGGCAACTGCCGGGCTTTCGCCGCCATGACGGACAATTCCGGGTCCTGCGATAGATAGGAAACCGATTGTAGCTGCCCTTCCCTGGCCAACAGAATTGCGAGCTGATCGGTACATACATTGATGGAAACAACCCGCTTTGGACTATCCGCTGCATCTGCCGGATTTCGAACGAAAAGGGCCAGCCCCGCCGCGAGGCAGAAGCTGATGGTCCAGTTTGCGGATGCCCTTTTCATTCTCTGTTCAGCCTCAGAAATTCCGGGTCAATCCGACATTGATCGTACGTCCTGGCGCAATATAGCCAGAGCTGGCCTGATAGTCCTTGTCAAAAATATTCTCGACCGAAAACTTCAGTTGCGATTGCTTGTCGATGGAATACAGCGCCACAAAATCAGCGGTCACATAGTCACCGAGTTTCTTGTTGTTCGCAGCGTCCGCGTAGCGGGAGCCGCCGTAGATCAATCTTGCAGCCAGATCGAGCTTTTCAATCGGCGTGAAATTGACCTCAGCCGCTGCCTTGAAACGTTCACGATAGGGAAGATCGTTTCCAGTGTCTTCATCGATAGGCCGCTTGAAATCCACCATGCCTTTGGCACCCCACTGGTCGTTGAAGCGGTGGTCGAGCGTCGCTTCAAAACCGGTAATGTGGGCTCGGTCAACGTTCACCGGCAACCAGAGATGCGTTTGCTCGTTTTCTCTCCAGCTGATGCCCTGCTTTAGTCTGGTATCGTAGAAAGCCATATCCAGACTGGTGCGAGCGCCGATCCGCCAATTCAAACCGAGTTCATAAGAACCCGATTTCTCGGGGTTCAAATCAGGATTTCCCGACAGCGGATAGTAAAGATCATTAAATGTCGGCGCACGGAAACCGGTTGCGTAAGAAGACCTCAGCACCAAATCCGGCAAAATTTCATAGCTCGCGCCAAGGTTATAAGTGGCGACGTTGCCGAATTGACTGTTGTGGTCATAGCGAATGCCACCGTCAATGCGCAACGCCTCATATTCCAGCGAATATTGACCGAACACGGCAGCCAGGTCGCGGCTGGTTTCATCATAGGCAACCGTGGTGTTGATCTCCTCGCGGTAGGCCTCCACGCCAACGGTGACCGTATGACCAACGTTGCGGGTATCGAAGCTCTTCTCGGTCGATCCAAAAACCCCATAACGCCTGGTTTCAAACCGGTCAGATCCGTTCACGCCCTTGCGGAAGTTACGGCTATTGTCGATACCGGTGCTGAATTCCAGTGTTGACGACCAGTCCGCCGAATGATCGATCCGCGTTCCGATCTTGCCGTTAAATGCCGTGCTGTCAGCCTGGTTCGGCGAAGGCGCTTTGGCGTCATACTGGTTACGCCCCCGGCTGAAGAGACCATCTGCATAAATTTTACCCCAATCGAAATCTTTCGACAGCGCAAAGTTGAAGGAGCCCTGTAGAAATCCATCGCGATCAGGCTCATGACCAAACGCATCCGATGTGGTGAAGTCATATCCTTGCGTGCCGGTGATAGCCGCGCCGAAAGTGTAATCGACCCCATCTTTACTGCGCCCCTGAACGGAACCGGAAACATAGCCGCCCCATGGATGGCTAACCCCGGTAGAAAGGCTGCCGCACCAGGAGCGCTCGCCACAGGCACCACCCTGCTTGGTAATGATATTGACCACGCCACCCATGGCGTCGGCGCCATATTGAGCAGAATGAGGGCCTTTTGCGATCTCAATGCGGTCTATTGAGCTCAGGGGAATATTCGCCAATCCAGTTGCGCCGCTTGTCGCGGACGCGGTGCGCACGCCATTGACCAGCACGACTGTTTGCGTGGCGGACATCCCACGAATGAAGATACCAGCCGAAGAACCCTGCCCGCCATTCGTCTTGATGGAAATACCGTTATAGGATTTCAGCAGTGACTGCAGATCGGGAGCGGCCGAACGCTCGATATCCGAGGAATCGATGACAGTCACCGATGAGGTCGAGCGCTGCAGCGAAGACGCGCGGCGCAATGGCGTGACCACGATTGTATCGAGAACGACGCTGCCCTCGCTTTCCGGCAGGTTTTGCGCAAGCGTCACAGACGGTAGTGCAAGAACACTGGCCGATACCAATAGAACCGATGATTTCAAAAGATGCATTTTTTCCTCAACCTGCCGTATCGGAGGACCGATAACCGGCTTTTCCTCTCACCGCAGGTTGAAGTGATAGTGGCGTGATACGCCCTTCTTCCCGACGGCAACATTTCAACAATGTCACCGCCACGGACAGCCGCGCCTGGACACACCCCGTATCCATGCATGGGTGACCGGATACGGCAGGTCTCCTGACTTCCGGGTCATCGCTTTTCCGCCGCCTTCCCGATCGCACGATAGCTTTCAGTGGCTTTCACCGCTTGCACGGCTGTGGAGGATAGCTCTCCGGTTACAGTTGCGGGGGCAGTCGCGGCATCAGCCCGAATGGCTTCACCGTGTTCCCTTTTCATCCGCCTGAACAGCGGAACCGTTTCCTAGTGATTGCGATAGCAACATGGTTAAGGATTCGCAACTGCGACGAAGCGCAATCCGGAAGAGAAAACTGAATCACATTGGCAAGGAATGGATTCAGCCTCCTGTTTTCAAAAGAATTTTCTTATCGCAGGAACGCACGGAAGCGCTGGAGCGCGAAGTAGAAAAGCACCGAGCCGATGACGACAAGGGCCAGAAACTGCGGCCACACGACGCTTAGCCCTGCACCACGAAACAGGATCGACTGCGCCAATATGACGAAATGCGTGTTCGGCGCCGCCAGCATGATCGTCTGGATGACCTCGGGCATGCTTTCACGAGGGGTTGTGCCTCCTGAAAGCACTTGCAAGGGCAGTAGCACCAGCATCAGCAGCATTCCGAATTGCGGCATGGAACCAGCCGCAGTCGCCAGAAAGATACCAAGACTGGTCGTCGCAAAAAGCTGCAGCGCCGCACCGACGAGGAACAACGACACCGATCCATAGATGGGAACAGCGAGCAGTCCCTGCACCACCACGACCAAGGCAAAAGCTGAAGCAATCAGCACGACCAGCCCCATAGACCATATTTTGCTGACCATGATTTCGACGGGCGTTACCGGCATCACCAGCAGATGCTCTATGGTTCCGTGTTCGCGCTCTCGAATAAGGGCTGCGCCCGTCAGAATGATAGACAGCATCGTCACCGACGAAATCACATTGTTGATCGCCCCGAACCAACCCTTGTTCAAATCCTGATTGAATCTCGCCCTCAGATTGAGTTCGACGGGTGTTTGTGCGCTGCCGCGATAGCGATTGAGAAATTCGTTCACCTCGCTCGTCACAATCGCCTGCACATATCCACCCCCGGTAAAGGCCTGGCTCATCCGGGTCGCGTCGACATTGAGCTGGATCGTCGGGGAACGCCCAGCCAGAAGATCCCGCTGAAAATTCGGCGGGATGTTGAGTGCGAACGTGTCCAGCCCTTCATCCATCCGGGCATCCATTTCATAAGATGAAATGAGTTTCGGAGGTACGAAATATGGCGGATAGAACGCTGTCGTGATGCGGGCCGAAACCGGTGACAGATCTTCATCGACAATCGCTATGGCCGCATTGTTGAGCGTTTCGGGCATCGCCTTGGAAGCGGTGTAGATCGCAAGCGTAAAGGCATAGACGATGAGGATCAGCAGCATCGGATCGCGTGCGAGACCCCGCAGTTCCTTCACACCAAGCTGGACTATGTTGGATATCCGCATCTCAGCCCGCCTGTTTCTTGAGAAGAATGATGGCGAGCGCCATGAGTAGCGGCACCGCGATCAACAAGGGCAGAAACGAACCTGCGAGATCGGCAAATCCCAGTGCCTTGGAGAAAACGCCACGCGAAATGGTTACGAAATGCGTTGCAGGATAGATTTTGCCGATGAAAGCGCCCGCGCCTTGCAGCGACGACACAGGGTCAATAATGCCAGAATATTGCACCGCCGGAATGAGTGTCAGCAACGCCGTGCCGAAGATTGCAGCGATCTGGCTGTTCATGAAAGTCGACAGCACCAGTCCCATGCCGGTCGCGATCGTGACATAGAGCAATGCCGCCAGCGCATAGGTTGGGAAGCTGCCCGTAAACGGTACCCGAAAAATGAAGACTGCGAAGGCAGTCAGCATCAGGAAATTGAGAAACGCCAACCCGATATACGGCAATTGCTTGCCGAACAGAAATTCGAATTTCGTCACTGGCGTCACGTAGAAGTTGATGATGGAACCCAGTTCTTTTTCACGGACTACGCTTAGCACCGCCAGCATCGCCGGGATCATCAGCAGCAGAAGCGGAATGACCGCCGGCACCATGGCCACGAGGCTTTGCACATCGGGATTATAACGGTAGCGGATTTCCAGGTTGAAACTGCCGACAGTCGCCGCGCGCCCATAAAGCTCACGCGCTTTCTGCGTCAGCCAATTGGCATGCATCCCCTGAACATAGCCTTTGATTGTCTCCGCGCGGGTTGGCATCGCGCCGTCAATCCATGCGGCGATTTCCACTGGGCGTCCGCGCATGACATCTGCGCCGAAATTCGGCGGTATTTCGATGGCGAGGCTGATTTCCCCCTCGCGCATTCGCCGGTCGAGATCGTCATAATCGGTTATCGGAGCCTGTTCGGAAAAATAACGCGAACCTGCAATCTGCTGGACATAATTACGGCTGATCGTCGTGTCGTCCCGGTCGAGAACAGCGAATTTCAGGTTCTCGACATCCATGTTGATGCCGTAACCGATGACAAACATCAGGATAACGCTGCCAAGGATAGCAAGCGTTGCACGGATCGGATCGCGCTTCAATTCCAGCGCCTCGCGCCGCGTATAGGCCAGCATTCGCCTCAGGTCCGGCAACCAGCCTGAAGCCTGCTTTGGATGCGATTCATCTGCCTCTGCCGCTTGATCCGGCAAGACTGCGGGCAATTGCGCGAGCTGTCCTGTTTCGCCGATAGCATCCTGAAGATAAGCGACGAAGGCCTCCTCCAGAGTTTCCGCATGGCGACTTTCGGTAATCGCCTTGGGGGTATCGCTGATCAACACCTTGCCCGCATGCATCAGCGAAATACGGTCGCAGAGTTCCGCTTCGTTCATGAAATGGGTGGAGACAAAAATGGTGACGTTGTCCTTGCGCGACAAATCGGCAAGGATTTGCCAGAAGGCGTCACGGGCGACCGGGTCGACACCAGATGTCGGCTCATCGAGGATAAGGATATCGGGCGAATGGATCAAAGCCACAGCCAGTGAGAGCCGCTGGCGAATACCAAGCGGCAAGGCGTCGGGCAAGGAATCCATGACCTCTGTAAGATCAAAACGTTCGGTCAATTCCTTGATCCGACGTTCGGTCAGGTCGTCCGCCATCTCGAACAGCTTGGCGTGAAGCTCCAGATTCTGGCGAACGGTCAATTCCGAGTAAAGTGAAAACGCCTGGGACATATATCCGACATGGCGGCGTATATCGATATCCTTCGGGTCGACCTCACGCCCGAACAGCAGGGCTGTACCCTCACTGGCGGGCAACAGCCCCGTCAGGACTTTCATGGTCGTGGTCTTGCCACAACCGTTGGAGCCCAGAAAGCCGAAAATCTCGCCACGCGGGATGCGAAAACTCACGTCATTCACTGCCGTGAAATTGCCGAAGCGAACAGTGACGTTTTGCGCCTCGATTGCGATTTCGGCATCGTCGCCGAATTCACGCTTTGGGATTTCGATATCGTGATGCCCTTTTCGCAATTCTTCCGGCAGAAGCGCGATAAAGGCAGCATCGAGATTGGGAGTATTGGTACGCTGCAGCAATTCCTGCGACGTACCCGTCGCCAGTATCTGACCGTCATTCATCGCGACGAGCCAGTCAAAACGCTCGGCTTCTTCCATATAGGCCGTGGCAACGATGACGCTCATTCCCGGACGATCCTTGCGGATATCGTCGATCAACTCCCAGAACTGACGCCGGGATAGTGGATCGACACCGGTCGTCGGCTCATCAAGTATGAGCAGGTCGGGATCATGGATCAGCGAGCAGCAGAGGCTTGTCTTCTGCTTCATGCCGCCGGAAAGTTTGCCCGCGGGACGGTCGGCGAAGGGCGACATGCCGGTTCGTGCCAGAAGATCGGTAATACGCCGCTCGCGTTCTTTCCGGTTATGTCCAAACAACCGTCCGAAAAAATCGATATTTTCGAACACCGAAAGCGTCGGATAAAGGTTCTTCCCAAGCCCTTGTGGCATATAGGCGATGCGCGGATAGGCGGACTGAAGATGCCGCTTATCGGAAATATCGCCGTTCAGGACCTCGATATGGCCCTGCTGCACCGTCCGGGCCCCGGCGATCAGCGATAACAGGCTCGACTTGCCCACCCCATCAGGCCCGATCAGCCCGACCATGCAACCTGCCGGAACATCAAGGTTGATCTCCCGCAGCGCGCGGGTTTTTCCGTAGGACAATCCTACGTCTTGCGCCCGGACGACAAAGCTGTCGTCGCTAGCGCCAGCTTTGACCGGAACATCATTCATTTCACGGTTTCCGCAAGATGCTGCGGCCACTCGGCATTGGGATCAAGCTTGACATAGGCCATGCCCGGAAGTCCCGTTTTTACCTGCTGAATATATTTTTGAAGCAGTTCCTGCGAGATCTTCGCCTTGACGCGGAACATCAGTTTCTGGCGCTCCTCCTCCGTTTCCACGGTCTTGGGCGTGAACTGGGCAACATCGGCCACAAAGCTAATATTCGCAGGAATGACATATTGCGGCGCGGCGTCGAGAACAATCCGGGCCTCGGCACCAATGGCGACCCGCCCTGCTTGAGCAGTCGGCAGGAAAAAGGTCATATAAACATCGCTGACATCGACAAGATTGAGCACCCGTCCGCCGGCGGAAAGCACCTCGCCCGGCTGGGCGACGCGATACTGGACGCGCCCGGGTTTCGGGGCCCTCAGGGTGGCGTCGTTGATATCTGCCTGAATGCTGGCGATTGCCGCCCTGGCGGCCTCTACGGATGCCTCGGCATCGATGACCTGCGCCTTTGCGGCGCCTATGGCGGCTTCCGTGGCGGCGAGCTGTGCTCTGGCTGCACCGACCGCTGCCTCTGCTCCCTGCGCAGTCGCGCGATCGTCGTCAAGAACCTGCTGAGAAATCGTGCGTGTTTGCGTCAATTGCTGGGAGCGGGCCAAACGTCGTTGCGCGGCATCGAGCTGCGCTTCCCGCTGCGCCACCGTCGCTTCCGCAGCCGTGTGTTCAGCTTCGCGTTGCGTGACCAGGCTCCGTGCCGTCTCGATACCGATCTCGGCTCGGCGCAGTTGCGCTTCGGCCTGTTTGAGCTGGCTTTCAAGCTGGTCCGTATCCATGCGTGCAAGGATGTCATTTGCCTGTACGAAATCGCCTTCGTCGACGAGGATTTCGCGGATGCGCCCCGGACTCTTCGTTGAAATATCGATTTCAACCGCCTCGATGCGGCCGTTACCCCGGGCGATGCCTTCCGGCAGCCCGTCTCCGTTCAGCGATTTCCAGGCGTAATACACGCCTGCGGCAAGGACGATAATCGCTCCAGCCAGTATCCATTGCTTGCGGTTGAAAGCCATAATGAAGCACCCTCATTGCCATCGTCGTCACGATACCGTCTTCAAACGAAGCATCGGCAAGCGGTCGCTGTCTGCGAGGGTTTTCGTCATCCCCACCGCCCCGCCTCCGGCATGGACCGGAACCTTCTTTGGGGGATATGGAACTACCTTCTCATTTAGCAACCGGTGAATTGGGGGAAGCGATCCAGAATCGCAAACTCCCGGCTGGGTCTGCTCTAGCCATCGCCGAAACCGTTCGCCTTGATTAGGATCAAGAACAGCTAAAACATCGATGTCGTTGGAGACGCGGGTGCTGATTTGATGAAACAGAGGGGAGCAACGCCGACAGCACCCGCTGGCTGCCGACAGGCGACGTTGCAGAAAGATCGCGCTCATGCGCTCGACAGATTGATTTAGCCGGGGTGCCTTTCGAGTAGGGCCTCGGCACCCCGGGTCACCGGCTCTGGTGGAACCCGGCAACGATGGCTAGTTAGCACCCGCTCATAGGAAGCTCTTTGATTTCAATCAAACAGGAGACAATTCCGCGAACTATGATCGTTTTCCCAGTCAGTTTTTTCGTGGCCTGCATTTGCCCCATGTCTTCTTCAGATAGTTCGAGACAGCTCCGAGCTTCGGATCGGAGAGAAACCCCTGACGGAATAGAATGCTTCCCTTCACTTCCGGTAATGCATCATTGAGTTCGAGCTGGCGCTTGATTTCTGTCACGCCATCGCCAGCCTCCCATCCGGGCTCGAGTGTAGTCCCGGCGCCGGCCCGATAAAGCGCCAGACCGATATAAAGGTCGGTCTGCGTCCCCCGAACCGTCTCTGCCCACCATCTGGCAATCGTCCCGTAGGACGCTTCCTTCCTTCCGAAGGACCAGTAAATCTGCGGCGCAATATAATCGATCATCCCCTCCTTCACCCAGCGCCGGGTGTCGGCAAAATCTCCATCGTAATTGGTTTTCCCGGCGCGGGTTGCAGAACCGCGCGGATCGTCAGCGGCATTGCGCCAGACGCCGCTCGGACTGATGCCGAAACGAACATTCGGTTTGATTGATTTTATCTTGTCGGAAATCTGCCGCACCAGCGTATGGGTATTGTAGCGACGCCATTCATATTTGCTCGAAAAACGCGTCCCGAACTGTGCATAGGATTTATCGTCATCGAGTCTCGACGATGCAGTTTCATAGTAGAAATAGTCATCGAACTGAATGCCATCGACATCATATTTCTGAACAACCTCAGCGGTAACATTCGTCACCCATTCGCGAACGGCCGGAATGCCGGGATCGAGAACATAACGATCCGCCGATACGCCAACCCAGGCCGGGTGGGTTTTATATACGCTGGCTGGCGACTCCTTCGACGAATTTCGCAACTCCTTGCGGGTTGACGGCTTTGTATCCATCGAAACGCGATAGGGGTTCAACCAAGCGTGCAGTTCTATGCCCCGCTTATGCGCTTCCTGAACCGCAAATTTCAGCGGATCGAAGCCCGGATTTTTGCCTAGCGTTCCCGTCAGATAGGACGACCACGGCAAATAGGCTGACTGGTAAAACGCATCGGCAGTGGGCGAAACCTGAAAAATGACGGCGTTGATACCGTGCTCGGCCGCCTCGTCAAAAAGCCTGACAAGTTCTTCTTTCTGGCGCTTTACACGTTCGGCATCGTCCTCGATCCGAGAGGAACTGCGCGACGGCCAATCGAGATTGAGGACCGTCGCTATCCAGCTGGCATGAAATGCATCGCAATCGAGGGGCATGAATTCGTTCCGTCTAAACAACTTGTCAGGCAAGGGGTTTGATATGGCTGTTTAAAACATTAGGTTAAAGATTGAAAACCGACAGCGAGGGCAACATGTACAAGAATATTCTCGTCACGACCGATGGGTCGGAGTTTGCAGAGCGCGGCCTTGCCCACGCATTTAAGCTGGCGCATAGCGTTGGTGCGAAGGTGACCGTGTTGACGGTGACCGCGCCCTATTCGGTTTCGGGGCTTCCGGGCGGCTGGACCGATAGCCCTGCTTTCATCGAGCGTTTCGAGCAGGAATGGAACGAGTATGCCGATAAAACCCTCGCGCGTGCGCGCGAGCTGGCGAACGAAGCGGAAGTCGAAGTTCATACGCTGCATGAGGTTGCCCCGCATCCGGCGACATCCATCATTGAGACAGCCAAGGAACTGCGCAACGATCTCATCGTCATGGCTTCCCATGGTCGTCGCGGACTGAAGGGCATGCTTCTCGGCAGTCAGACCCATGAAGTCCTGACCCGCGGCAACACACCGGTTCTGGTCGTAAAGTAACACGAAGTCGAGCCCGGCCTGAAATGCCGGCCCTTATTTCAGCCGGCCTGATGACCTGTTGCGCTTTCGATATCAACGCGAAAAAAGACTGGCGCAAGTTTGCGTTCGTGACCGTCTTTGGCAACCGTTTTTGTGTAGGCGGGTTCCCACCAGGTTGGCTCCGAAGCCATGAGCGCGACGATCGAGTTTTTTTCGTCTTCGCGTTCGATCTCCCGATATCGGCCGTTCAGCACTACGGTGCGCCAGCTGGTCCGGGATTCAATCTGATCGAAAAGGATGCAAACCGCATCGTTCTTGCGCAAGGCGTCGGTTTTATGGCCCTCGGTCGTAAAACAATAGAGTGAACCGCCGCTAAACCGGAAACTCAGTGGTAGGATATACGGGCGATTGTCGAGAACGTAAGCCAGCCGCCCCAACTGGGTGTGCTGTATCATGTTCCGGATATCGTAATCCGACATTTCCCTGATCATCATGGCTCAGCTCCGCCGTTTGCTTGTCTGCCGACAGGTTAACATAGGGCGGCGTTCCAGCTTTGACCGTAATCAAAGCGCAAGGGCGGTAATTTTATCAGATGAAGAGACGTCCTTCCGCGATCTTGACTGCGGTTCCGCCGATCCGGGCACCTGTAAGCTGCTGTTTGGCAACGTCCAGTTCAAGGCGAATCCGCGAAGGCCGCCCCATCTCCATACCTTGCTCGATCCACCACTGCGAACTGCCATCAACAGGCTTGTCGTTTTTCTGGATCATGCCTGCAAAGGCAGCCGCTGCAGAACCGGTAGCCGGATCTTCATAGACATTGGCGCCCGTTACAAACATGCGTGCATGGAAATTGCTGTCGAACAGAATTGTTTCGCGGCAATAGACATAAATCGGCAAGGGACGGCCATCGACGTGCGGCAGGCTTTCATTGACATAGACCGGATCAATGGACACTTTTGCTGCCGCTATCAGATTATGGACCGGCACCAGCAGATAGGGTGTACCCGCACTCCAGACTGCGGGCACATGGTTCTCGAATCCGATCTCGTGTGTGCCGAGACCGATTGCGGCGGCGGCCTCTTCCTTTTCGATCTTGACCTCGAGCCGTTCCGGAAGGCGGGGGAGATCGAACTCGGCGAAAGCGCTGTTCTCGCCAAGTATCACGCCACACCGAACAATGCCGACCTTCTCTTCCAGAGCGACGAGCCTGTCCGTCTCATCCCCCGTCTTGCGGCGTCGGGCGAGCGAAACCGCCGCACCCACCGTAGGGTGCCCGGCAAAGGGAAGCTCATAATCAGGCGTGAAGATACGCACCGCCGCCTCATGCGCCGGATTGCTCGGCGGGAAAATGAACACCGTTTCAGAAAGATTGAACTCGCGTGCGATGGCCTGCATGCGCGTATCGTTCAAACCTTCGCTGTCATGAACCACAGCCAGCGGATTTCCAGCCAGAGCCTTGTCGGCGAAAACGTCGAAAACCTCGTAAAATCTGCCGGAAACAGCGGCTTCACTCATCCCTCATTCTCCCCACGACATGCTCACAAGACAAATTGCAAAGGCGATTTCACTCCGATGCTTCATGCTGCGCGTTATCTGCGAGCATAGACAATTTCGTGGCGCTGTCATCTGCAAGTCTGACCAAGTTTTAGAGATTGTTAAAATGCCAGTCCGCGAAGGCTCGCACATAACTCGGCGTGGCCTCGCCCATCGCCCCTGCTGCCTTCACCGGAATGATCTCTGACAGCTCGGGCTCGGCCTCATCAGCCAAGTACTGCTCGATCCGCGACACCAGCTCCGTCGATGGCGCGTCAAAATAATAACGGCGGAAAAGCGCAACGCTGCGATTGCCAGTCACGAGATTGATTTGCTGCTCCGCTCTGGCGTCATGAAGATCGAGACCGGTTTCTTCCTGAACCTCTCGCCTGCGATTGGCATCATAGTCGACATATCCGTCGACAATATCGTTATCGTCGATCGAGCCAGCCGGAAAATAAACCCTTCCGGCTCCCGCATTCTGCACCCCCATGCGGCCTGCGATCAGATGACCCTCGCTGGAGACAATCACACCGACGCCGAAAATGTGCCAAGGACGTTCCTGCGATACGTCACGTCGCCAGTGCATCAATGTCGCAAAACTTGTACGCTTGAAACCGGCTTTAAATAGACCGCCCGTCAATTCCGCTTGCGGGGCGAGATAAAACTCACCATCGAACAAGGTCGGGTTCGCAGCCCGCTCTTTCGTCCAGTTCGAAGCAATCGCTTCGCTGTTCTCCACCGTATATGGCAAAGAACCGGGCAGCACCCGCACATCCGCACGGTCGATTATATGGACGGTGTTTTCGCGGACCTGTTCCATCATTCAAACCATATTCAGCGTCACTGCAACCGGGCAATGATCGCTTGCCTTCGGACGATCCCACCCGGTTCGGGGATAGCGGTCGATCTGCTGACCCGGCGGAAAAATCGTGCGCCACGGCTGCCCGCGCCGAATGATGTTGGGAACCGCTCTTTCATTCTTCTTCGCGAATGAAGGCGACGCCATGATGTAGTCAAGCTGGCAGAGATGGCGCTCTTGCGGCCCGCGCGTGTGATAGAGCGTCCAGCGGTCCATCACGGGACGGCGTTCGACCAGGTTGACCGCAAACCCGTCTCCCAGAAGCACGTCCAGCGCACTTTCTTCCTCGACCATTGGCGTGAATTCGTAACCGTTCCATTCATCGCCTCCGATGATGATCCGCTCGCGATAGTCATTGAAGTCACCGCAAATCAGCCAGCGGCGATTGGCAACATTGGAAGGACCGAACTTGTCTTCGATGATACGGCGTATCGCTCGCGCTTCCGCGCGACGCACCGGCAAAGAGGAAGTTCGTCCATCAAAGCCGTTGCGCGCGCCCGTCATCGATTTCAGATGTGTCACGAAAAGCGACAGCGGCTTTCCGGCAATACGAATATCCACATTAAGGCAATCCCGCTTGAAGATGCGGTCATGGGCTTCAAGTCCGAGTTCGCCGAGGGCAGGCTCGTACAGGCCGAAATCATTATAGGTTACGTAGGCGTAGCTTGTGACCTCATCAACCTCAATGGGCTGGCCGTCCCGTGTGGTGTCGCGCATCATAACGGCGACATCGATGCCACGGCTGTCGTTTCCGTCAATCAGGTATTTATGCCGGAAGCCATGGCCTATCATCTTGAAAAGATAGCCATACTCGAATGCATTCAGCGCAGCGAGGTTGTCCACTTCCTGCAGGCAAAGAATGTCGGCGCGTGTTTCGGCGATAGCAAGGGCCGTCATCTGGCGCGTATCGTCGGCATGCGCAATGGCCCGTGCCTGCTCGAGAAGGCGATATTGCGCCTCATCGCTGATTTCAAAGAGTTGCAAGGTGCGATCCTGATGCAATTCATTGCGAAAGCCGGAAAAATCGAACCGGCGCATCAGGTTTTCGACATTGAAGGTAGCTATTGTAAACATGCATGCGCAATCTCTCCGCTTGCCGGGCGATTGGCAAGAGGATGAATTCCGAAACCAATAAATTTCTGCTGAAACCGTGACTTGGGTTTCAAAAGTACCCATATACCGGGAGAAACGTCATTGAAGCGAGCCGAGACGATGCGAAACCTACTGCACCTGACGATACTGACCGGACTTTTCGTTGCCGGTATTGCGAGTGCGGGGTCAGCCGTCGAACTTCGCAACAGCCAGTATCTTCCCTCGTTGAAGCCGAGCGGCCCTTTGATTATCGGCGGTCAGGCGGGAGCCAATCGCACCGACCCGAGCGCCCGCAATTGCTACGGTTCGACACTTTGCCGGGAAAGCGGAACTTATATTACCGAACACGGCGTATTAAATTACAAGAACGGCGATGCCCTGCAATATCGGCGCACGATGCAGCCGCCGACCGCCGGCGCGCGCCCGAGCAGCAACCATATCCAGTGGTGTTCGAACCGCTATCGCAGCTATCGAACATCCGACAACACCTACCAGCCGATAGCCGGTCCGAGAACGGGCTGCAATTCACCCTTCCAGTAAGAAAAAAGCAACGGTGTTAGGTGTCAAGCACCGTTGCGTTTGCGTCCCGGATTCTCGCGTTGAGGATAATGATCATTTTTCGCATGACGGCGACGAGTGCGACTTTGCTCGGCTTTCCCTTTTGCTTGAGGCGCTGGAAGAACGCCTTCA
>NZ_JBAKHE010000013.1:0-109151 GCF_049065885.1 Brucella sp. IR068
GCGCGCAGGTAACTAGCACCATAGAGCTGCATTACCTTGCCAAAATAGACCCGTGCGTCCTTGACTTCCAGCAAGCCCGCCTCGCTCAGGATATTCACCAGATCGTAGATCGTTGATTTAGGCGCATCGAGCGCCTTCGGCAGATCCGCTAGCCGCGCGGGGCCCCCATGCTCCTGCAAATAAGAAAAGAGCTTGAGGATGCGATCTATCCCGCGCTCGCGTCGTCCTCGTGCCACGCGTGTCCCACCTGCAATCTGCCCCGAAGTCATGAGTTGACCTTTCTCGTCCGATCATGGTTGCCAAACCGCACATCTTATAATATCGTCCTAAATATAAGATTATAGTCCAATATATAAGACTAACAAGAATATCAAGGGAACAATTAAGCAAACATGCACGGAGGCAAACATGGCTGCAGGCAACGAACGGCGTGAATTCCTTAAACTCGGGTTGGGTGGAGTAGCACTCGGAGCGGCTGTCGCCGTGACGCTGAATGCTAAGGAGGCGGCAGCGCAGGCAGCGAGCGACAGCCTGCTGCGTACCGTTCTGGACCGGGGACACCTGATCGTGGGTACGGGCAGCACTAATGCGCCTTGGCACTTCGAGAATGATGCCGGCGAACTGGTTGGTATGGACATCACCATGGGTCGGATCATCGCCAAGGCCCTGTTTGACGATCCTACCAAGGTCGAATTCGTGAAGCAGGATGCGCAGCAACGCATTCCCAATATCGTTACAGGCAAGGTCGACATCACGCTCCAGTTCATGACGATCTCTGGAGCGCGCGCGCAGCTCATCAACTTCACGCGCCCTTATTACGTTGAGGGCGTCGCTCTTCTGACCAAGCCCGACGCCGCAGCCAAGACATTCGACCAATTGAAGGCCAAGGGAAGCAGCGCGCGCATCGCGATCCTGCAAAATGTCGACGCCGAGACGACCGTGCACGCGGTGCTGCCGGACGCGCAGGTCATGCAGATCGATACGCAGGCCAACGTGTTCCAGGCACTGGACTCCAATCGCGCCGATGCCTCCGCAGTCGACCTGTCGAACGTGCGCTGGCTCGTCGCCAAAAACCCGGACCGTTACTTCGACGCCGGCAAGCAATGGAACGCGATGCTCTATGGCGGCGGGGTGCGTCAGGGTGACCTGGACTGGCTGACATTTGTAAATACCGCCTTTTCAATTGCCATGTTCGGCCACGAAAATGCCTTGTATGACGCAGGCTTCAAGGAATATTTCGGCATGGAGCCGCCAGAGCGCAAACCGGGCTTTCCGTCCATCTGAATCTGGAGCGCCCGACCCTATCTGCGGTCGGGCATTGCAGGGCGCGATCCGAACATTGCGAGTCGCCTGCCCGAGAGGGAGGCTGTAGCGGAATGTGGATTGCGCTCGAAACCGTCCCGATCCAATACACCGGGAGGCAGGCGCCCGCACATGAACTACCATATCAATTTCAATCTGATCTGGCGGCATTTTGATAAACTGTGGCAAGGACTTGTTCTCAGCCTTGAGCTTGCGGTGCTTTCGGTCCTGATCGGCGCGATCATCGGGCTGGCGCTCGCCATCTGGTATGTGTCGGCCGGTAAGGTCGCGCGCGCCCTGATCTCGGCCTACGTCGAGGTTCTGCGCAACGTGCCGTTGATCCTCCTTGTCTATATCGTCTTTTACGGCATCCCCACCGTCGTCAACATCGCATATAGTCCGACCGTTTCCTTCGTCGCCACGCTGTCGCTCTATGCCGGAACTTATCTGGTCGAAGTGTTTCGCTCCGGTCTGGAGGCGGTTCCACGCGGCCAGATCGACGCCGGCAAGGCCATCGGCCTGACGCCATGGCAGCGCCTGCTTTATGTGCGCCTGCCGACTATGATACGCATCACGCTGCCCGCGCTGTCCAACACCTTCATTTCGCTGTTTAAGGATACGTCCGTGGCGTCGGTGATCGCAGTGCCGGAACTCACCTACGGCGCACAGTGGATCAATTTCAACACTTTCCGAATCGTCGAGGTCTACATCGTGACAACGGTGATGTATCTGGTAACCGGATATGGAATCCTGCTCGGCCTGCGCCAGCTGGAACGCCGTTTCAGAGCGGAGCGCTGAACCATGTCTTCCATCCTATATGCGCTTCCCTTCCTCGGCAAAGGCCTTGCGATTACGCTGCTCGTATCTGTACTAGTCGTGCTTTTCTCGCTGATTTCCGGCGTCATTCTCGGGATCGGGCTGATCTATGGCCCGCGCCCGCTGCAATGGCTCATACGCCTGTTCAGCGACTGCATCCGCGGTATCCCGATCCTCGTTTTGATCTTCGTGGTCTATTACGGCTTTCCGCCGCTCGGCGTTTCGATCAATTCCTTCTGGGCAGGTGTGGTAGCGCTGACGCTATTCAAGGCCGCACAGGTCATCGAATATGTACGTGGTGCCATCGTCTCCATACCCAAGGGACAGATGGAAGCTGCCAAAGCTATCGGCCTGACCTTCGTATCCCGCCTGCACTACGTGATTTTCCCGCAAGCTCTTCGACGCTTCCTGCCGCCATGGATCAACGGCGTCACTGATGCGGTCAAGGGCAGCGCGCTGGTTTCACTCCTCGGCGTGGTCGATCTCATGCAGTCGATCAACGAAGTCATTGGTCGCACCTATGAGGCTATGTCGCTCTATCTGCTGGGCGCGTTCATCTATTTCGTAATCAATTATTCACTCTCACTGGTCAGCCGCTCGGTAGAGCGCCGCTATGCCTATATTCGGGACTAGAGCCATGACTGCAACTGACAAGCCGCTTCTCAGGATTGAAAGCCTGGAAAAAGCCTATGGCTCCGTATCGGTGCTGAAGGGTATCGACATGCAGGTGCAAAAGGGAGAAGTCGTCGCCGTGATCGGCCCATCGGGCAGCGGCAAGACCACGTTGCTGCGCTGCATGAATTTTCTGGAAACCTATGATTCCGGGTCGATTCAGATCGATGGTCGTGAAGTAGGCTATTCCGATACCGGCAACCGCAAACGCCGGGGCGAAACCGACCTTGCCCGGATGCGCGCCGAAACCGGCATGGTGTTTCAGAGCTTCAATCTGTTTCCGCACCTGACGGCTGCCCAGAATGTCATGTTGGGCCTGACGAAAGTGCGCGGAAAGCCGAAGCAGGAAGCACGCGCCATCGCCGAACACTGGCTCAAGCGTGTCGGGCTTAGCCACCGCATAGACAACCTGCCGTCGGAACTTTCGGGCGGCCAGCAGCAGCGTGTGGGCATTGCCCGCGCGGTGGCCATGGAACCGAAAATCCTGCTGCTGGACGAAATCACCTCGGCGCTCGATCCAGAGCTGGTTAGCGAGGTGCTCGACGTAGTGCGCCAGCTGGCGCAGGAGGGCATGACGATGTTGATGGTGACCCACGAGATCGCCTTCGCCCGCGACGCCAGCGACCGCATCGTGTTTATGGATGAGGGCCGCGTCGCAGCTGATGGCCCGCCGGCACACCTGATGGCCCAGGCTGGTCAAAACGACCGCCTGAACGCCTTCCTATCGCGTTTCAGAACCTCTCATTTGAACTAGGATCCGCGTGCGCATGTCCCGTTATCGCCCCATTGCCGCGTTGGAGCGCGAACTTCCACCTGCTCCCACGCCGATTGGCACATTTCGCAACGTGCTGGAAATCGGCAATATGCTCTATATTTCCGGTCAGGGACCGCTGGACCATGAAGGCGTCCTGCACAAGGGCAAAGTTGGCCGAGACGTCAGCACCGAAACAGCGAGAGAACACGCCCGCCTTGTCGGATTGAACCTGCTCGCAGTGCTGACGGCGCATCTGGGCGACCTGCGGCGCGTGAAGCGGATCGTGAAACTGCTCGGCTTCGTTAACGCGGTCGATGACTTCGAGGAGCATCCGCGCGTCATCAACGGCTGTTCCGATTTTCTGGTCCAAGTTTTCGGCGACGATGGCGTGCATGCCCGTTCGTCTATCGGCGTCGCCTCGCTGCCCAACAACATCACGGTCGAAATAGAAGCGATCGTCGAAATCTTTCCCGAAGAACACGATGAAAGACACGACAATGGATAAGTCCAATTCTCAACGTCCCAACCAAACGATCCGCGAACGCTTCGGCCTGCGTCCGATAATCAATGTCTCCGGCACGATGACTGCGCTCGGCGCGTCGATCATCGTTCCTGAAGCCATTCGAGCCATGGCCGAGATCGCGCCGCAATTCGTTGAGATGGACGACCTGCACCGCACCGCGAGCAAGGTCGTCGCGCGCCTGACCGGCGGTGAAGCGGGCTTCATCACTGCGTCCTGTGCCAGCGGTATATCGCTGGCACTGGCTGGCGCCATTACCGGAACCGACCTTCTCGCGATCGAACGCCTGCCGGACGTCGCGCCCGGCGCGAAGGATGAAATTATCGTCCAGCTCGGTCATCTGGTGAATTTCGGCGGCAATATCGACCAGTCGATCCGGCTGGCCGGCGGCAAAGTCATACAGGCCGGCACTGTCAGCGTCACACATGATTACCATGTCGCGAACGCGATAACCGACAAGACGGCGGCAGCCCTTTACGTTGTGTCTCACCATACCGTACAGTATGGTATGCTATCGCTGGAGCAATTCGCCGAAATTTGCCATGCCAAGGGCGTGCCGGTCATCGTCGATGCAGCCTCCGAGTACGACCTCCAACGGTTCCTTAAGGCGGGAGCCGATATTGTCATCTATAGCGGCCACAAGTTTCTCGGCGGACCAACTGCAGGTATCGTGGCCGGGCGCAAGGATCTGGTGCGCGCCGCCTTCCTGCAAAATCGCGGCATAGGCCGCGGCATGAAGGTTGGCAAGGAAAGCATTGCCGGGGTGATTGGGGCGTTGGAAGCCTGGGAAGTCCGCGATCACGCAGCCATCCGCGAACGGGAAACAGCGGCGTTGAAGCTCTGGCACGATACGCTGGACGGACAAAAAGGCATCAAAGCTGACATTGTGTCCGATCCAACCGACAATCCCCTCGACCGGCTGGAGATTCGCGTTACGCCGGAATCCGGTTTCTCGGCGGCCGGTTTTGCCAAAGCGCTATCGCTAGCCGAACCACCGATCATCGTGCGCAATCACGAAATCGAGCGCGGCCACTTCTATCTCGACCCTTGCAACCTGCATGACGGCGAGGCCGAAATCGTTGCCGAAGCACTGAAAAAGACGCTGGCCGATACCCGACCCGAATATGCGCGCATGAAGCCGGAAAAGAGCAGTTTTTCGGCGTCGGTTTGGCCTGACTGAGGGACAAGAATAAAGCCAAGAATTGCGTTTGCAACCTCAGTGTCGGTCAGCCGCTTGGCGGCATTTTCTCTTCCCCTCGGAAGAAGTGCAGATCCTCGCAGGTGCTCGAAACGGATTAGCGTCTCATCAAATGGTGACGCAGGCGAGAGTTTCATGAAGAAGGTGAGCAAGATTCTTAACATACATGCTTGATTTCGATTACGCATCTGGCACCCAAGCAATAGTCCGGAACGCACAACCCGCTCGGTCATATCTAGGCAGTCCATGATTTACGTCTGGATAAGTTCCGGGGCCCACTATGGGCCATTGCATTTTTTCGCGGGCAACTTCTGCATTCGGAATTGAGCCGTAAAATATCTGCGTCTGAACCGAAGGCGTGTTTTGACCAGCTTTCGACCCCGTTGCGGTCGTTCCTTACGATTTCACCAATGCCTGAATGCGGCAGATCCAGCACAGCCTATCTGCCGACACTCTTCTCCATTTGGCGGAAATCGCGCGGACTCAACCCAATGGCGCTACGAAACATGTAGGTGAAGGCGCTCGGCGACTGGTATCCTAAATCGAGCGCTACCGAGCTGATTTTCTTGCCGGCGGCAAGCTGGGAGACGGCGTGAAGAATGCGGATTTGTCTTAACCACCGCGAAGGCGACATTCCCGTTTCGGTTATGAAAAGCCGCTCAATTGTCTTACGGCTGGCCGAAGCGCCGATGAGCCATTCGTCGATAGAAGCAATCGAGCCCGGATCATCTATCGCGGCTTGCGCAAGCCCGGAAATGCGCTTGTCCCGTGGCATCGCAATCGAAAGCGAGATGTCTTTGGCAGCCACAATTTCATGGAAAAGCAGTTCGTATAAAGCGGCCTCATGCGGCTTTGTGAGTCCGGAGGACTCGTTGTCCGGGACAGCGCCCATCAAAACCCGAAGAACCGGCGTCATCTGAACGATACGAGCCCTTGTTCCGAGCCTGTCCGACTCTGCGCGGTTCACGTCGACATAGATGATCTCATTGCTCGATGCATAGCGCAGCCAGTGTTCGACATCAGGCGGTATCCACACAGCCATGGCCGGATTGAGCAGGAGTACCCGGTCGCGTGTGCCAACATACATCGAACCGCGAATGGCAGAAAAGAACTGCCCGAAATCGTGTGTATGCCAGCCGAGGTTCTGCCCCGCCTCCTGGCTTTCCATGTCGCGAATATATCGGGGCCGTGTTGCACCGGGCATCGTGATGGAACCCAATGTTGGTTTGACGAAATCTAGATATAGATAGATCAATCGTCGACAGAAAGACAGCGCACTTTCCCCTATTTTGGCCGCGCATTCGGACAGGCAAGGACAGTACCAGCCATGGTGGCAACCGCAACACGCCAGGACGCAGCGCCGGATTGGGCCGCTATCGCGATCGTCATATCGAGCGTAACCGCCTTTGCAGTCGCTCAGGGTCTCACCTTTCCGCTCATTTCCCTTGTGCTTGAAACAAAAGGCGTGGCCGGAAGTCTGATCGGTCTGAATGCCGCCGTTTATGCAGCCGGCGCGATAGTGTCTGTTCTGGCAATAGATCAACTCACCGCAAGGGTCCGGGGAAACCTCCTGATCGTCGCTGCCTTGTTCGGCTGCTCTATCGGCCTTGCGGCGTTCGCCGTGATAGACAGTTTGCCAGTCTGGTTCATTGCCCGTTTCGCTATCGGCTTTTGTGCGAGCCTGATCTCAATCCTGAGCGGAGCCTGGCTGAACACGGCGACCCCCGACCGCCTACGCGGACGTATTTCCGGCTTCTACGGAGCCGGCATGTGCGCGGGATTTGCGGCCGGCCCGCTGGCCATTCCATTTCTGGGCACAACCAATGGTTCTGCCTTTGCGCTGGTGTCTGGCTACATTGCATCGATTGGTCTTGCCTGCGCAATCTTTAACGGCAACGCTCGTACAGTGCCGGAACGCGCCCCAGCAGGCGTATTGTTCCGCTTTATCCGCGCCGCGCCCATTCTGGTGCTCATGGAACTGGCCTTCGGTTTTGCCGATATTGCTGCGATATCCGGTATGGCCGTCTACTTCGTGCGCGTGGGCCACTCAGAGGCATTTGCGGCTTACGCGATTACCGTGCTGTCGCTTCCCACAGCTTTTGCCCAGCCGGTCGTGGGATGGTTGCTGGACAAGACTTCGCGCGCCGGGGTGACGACCGGCTGCGGCCTTGTGGGGGCGATCGCGTTCCTGATCATTCCATTCGTTCAGTCCGAAGCAGCTATTTTGGGGATATTCGCAGTTATCGGCATCGCCACATTTGCCCTGAGCACATGTGCGCTTACAATTCTGGGCGAGCGTTTCGACGGCGGAATGCTGATAGCCGGAACCGCCTGCTTCTCGTTGGCCTACTCCGTCGGCAGCGCAATGGGATCGACTGGCACGGGTTTTCTCGTGGATTGGATTTCGCCAGACGCTGTCCCGACAAGCGTCGGCCTGGGTCTGCTTGCGTTCACGATATTGGTTCTGTTCAGGCGCCCGTGACTATGCTTCCAAAGCCATCACTCAAGCTGGGTTTGCCGTACTCGTATCGTCTTTGTGGAGCAATTCGACCGCGCGGCTGGTCAGCGTTTCGAGGACACGTCGGCCACAAGCCGGCTCGTGACGCCGCGCACGCTGTCACGAAATGGCTGGAACACGTCAAGCCCTCTCTGTGTCATGGAAAGGTTCTGGACCCGCGCGACAAGTTCTTTCCCGATGAGGTCATTCACGAGGGTCATTTCGCTGCCTGGGGCCACCACGCACGCACCGGCGATCGCGGCTACTGTTCTGGGTTGCGCTCGGCATCATGTCGGCGGCGGCTTTCGGCACGACGTTCAATATCTTCGGCTACGCCCTGCGCGGCATTACGCTCATCATGGGTCTTGTTGCGGTGCTGGTTGCGATAAACTTTCTGGTGCGCGGCGGCCGCGAGACATTGAATCTCTGCCTCCAAAGCCTCGCGGAAGGCGCCAAGAATGCGCTGCCCGTGGGCGTTGCCTGTGCTCTGGTCGGCGTCATCATCGGTGTTCTGGCGCTGATCGGTGCCGGTTCGACCTTTGCCCGTGTGATCGTCAGCGTTGGTGAGAATTCTCTGTTCTTCTCGCTGATACTGACCATGCTGGCCTGCCTCGTACTCGGCATGGGCATACCAACCATTCCGAACTACATCATTACTTCCTCTATCGCCGGTCCCGCGCTTCTTCACCTCGATGTGCCGCTTCTGGTGTCGCATATGTTCGTCTTCTATTTCGGCATTATGGCCGATCTCACGCCGCCCGTAGCACTTGCAGCTTTCGCAGCGGCGCCAATCGCGCGAGAATCCGGCATGAAGATCGGCATGCAGGCGATCCGGATTGCGGTGGCGGGATTTGCCGTGCCGTTCATGGCAGTATACGAGCCGGTTATCATGCTGCAGGAGGGTGGCCCGCTTACCGAACGGTTCGGCTTCTGGCTTGCCTTCGCCTATATGATCGTCAAGGCGCTACTCAGTATCCTGCTTTGGGGCGCTGCCGCTATCGGGCATCTGCGAACACCGCTGAATATGTGGGAGCGCATATGAGCCTTCGTTGCCATCGCTCTGATGCTTGCAACCTATCCCTATAGCGATGAACTCGGTTTTGCAGCCTGTGCTGCCTTTCTTGCCTGGCACTTCTGGAGATCGCGGCCTTCCATCGTCGCGTCATCAGGTTGATGGCTGTCTGTATTGCAACGGCTGGCGGCGTAATGAATATCGCCGCCACGAGCTTCGTTCACTCCTGGACGCACTGTGTCGAGAAACTGCCGTGGCGGGAGGTCTGGAATGTGACGCCCCAAGGGTTAGTCTTGTCAGAGGCTCCGGTGCAGGCATGGACCCGCCCGCTGTTGCCGTTCTCAAGAACGGTTGGTTACCTATCATCCAAACATTCCTCCGCGTCCTGAAATTGTTCTCGCGGCCTCCCGCAGGACAATCGGAGGCTGGTCCTTTTGTGCAGATGGCAGTTGTATGGAACTGGGTACAACAGCGGAACAACCAATCCATATCCCCCCTGCAACTAAAACGGTCCCGCCCAGTCCCGAAATGCGCCACTCGATTAGGGATGTAGCCGACGGTTGTGGGTGAGAAAACTCTCAATGAACCGTCGCAATGCCACGGTCCCCAAATCTACCAAACTCCGGCTACCGCCATGTTTCATTTCGAGCTGTGGTTCGACTCGAGGAACAACACGGACTGTGTTGACTGGTATGGTAGTATGGTATACTCGAAATTTGAGGAGCCCCATTTATGCAAAGTCCATTATTGCAACCAAAGCACGTCAGTGTCGTCGATCAGCTTTACGCAACGCTGCGGGCTGCCATCATTGATAATGCGTTGTCCCCGGGTGCCCGGATTTCCGAGGCCGACGTGGCTCAACAATACGGGGTCAGCCGTCAGCCCGTGCGTGAGGCTTTTATCAAGCTCGCCAATGAAGGACTGCTGGAGGTTCGGCCCCAGCGGGGCACCTTCGTCGCAAAAATTTCACTACCGGCTGTAATGGATGCGCGCTTTGTGCGCGAAGCGGTTGAAGCCGACATCGTCAAGCTTCTGGCCCAATCTCCCGATCAATCCCTGGTTGCCGAATTGCGAGCCCAGCTCGTTCGTCAGGAAAAGCTCGTCGGTGGATCGGCACGCGATTTCATGGAGGCGGATGAAATATTCCACCGCACTCTGGCCGAGGGAGCTGACAAGGCAAAAGCCTGGCGCGTCGTCGTCGAGATGAAGGCCCAGATGGATAGGGTACGGTTTCTTTCCAGCATGCATTTCCCGGTCGATCGCCTCATCTCGCAACATCGCGCGGTGGTCGACGGGATTGCGAACGGCGATCCCGCCCAGGCCGAGCATTCGATACGGATGCATCTGCGGGGAATTCTGAGCGATCTGCCTATCATCGAGCAGGAGCGGCCCGAATATTTTCTGTAGAGCCGCAGTGCAGCAGCAATCATATCTAGAGGAGGAAACCATGAAATTTCAGAATCTTACGCGGCTGGCAGCGACCTGTGCCGTTCTCGCCGTCATGGGGGGAACTGCCCTGGCGCAGGAGGTGACACTCAAGCTTGGGCATCTCGCCAATGAAGAGAATATCTGGCACAAGGCGGCGCTGAAATTCGCGGATGAAGTCAAATCCCGTACCGACGGACGCGTTGCCGTCGAAGTCTATCCGAATGAATCGCTCGGCAAGGAAATCGACCTCATCAATGGCATGCAGCTCGGCACGGCCGATATGACCATCACCGGTGAAAGCCTGCAAAACTGGGCGCCAAAAGCAGCCCTGCTGGCTCTGCCATATGCATACAAATCGCTTGAACATATGGACAAGGTCGCCTCTGGCAAGATCGGCAAGCAGATCGAGGCAGAGATAATCGAAAAGGCCGGCATCCGCCCCCTGACCTATTTCGCACGCGGTCCACGCAACCTGTCGGCCAATCGCGAGATAACCAAGCCGGACGATCTGAAGGGTTTCAAGGTCCGCGTGCCGAACGTGCCGATCTTTGTTGCCGCATGGCAGTCGCTCGGTGCAAACCCCACCCCGATGGCCTTCTCCGAGGTTTTCACCTCGCTCCAGAACGGCACCATCGAAGGCCAAGAAAACCCGCTCGCGCTTTTCAAGTCCGGCGGCTTCTATGAAGTTCAGAAAGTCATCAACAAGACGGAACACGTCCGTTCGTGGATCTATCTGGCCATATCGGAACGAAGCTGGGGCAAACTCTCGGAAGCTGATCAGGCTGCATTGCAGGAAGCTGCCAAGGTCACCCAGGCTTTTGAACGCGAGCTGTTCATTGCGGACGAAAAGGCACTCGTCACCGACCTCGAAGGCCGGGGGGTGAAGTTTGTCGACGTGGATCAGGCTGCCTTTGCCGACAAGGCACGTGACGCCGTCATCAACTCGGTGCCGCAGGAAGTCCGCCCCCTGGCCGAACAGGTTTTCAACGACTGAGCTAGTGGCGCTGCCGACCCTCCGTCCGGCAGCCGCCCCGTCGAGGATACCATGACAAAACTATTCAAAGGGTTGGAAGGCCTATGCCGCCTTCTGATACTGGCAGCATTTCTCATATTGATGGGCGCGGTGCTGTTGCAGGTGTATGCGCGCACGTTTTTGAGCACCGCCCCGGTCTGGACAGAGGAACTGACCAGATTCTGCCTGCTCTATATTGGTGCGCTCGGTGCGGGCCTCGCGCTGCGTAGTGGCGATATGGTCAATGTCGACCTTCTTTGCGAAAGCCTTCCTGGACGTATGCCGTGGCTGCTGCGGCTGGTAAGCGCCGCATTGACAGTAATTTTTGCGGCTGTTCTCCTGCCTGCCGCGTGGGATTACACCATGATCGGGAGCCGCCAGACCGCTCCTTCTCTCGGGTGGCGCATGGATTTCGTCCACGCAACGCAGATCGTTCTTCTGGTCGCTCTGGGCCTCTGGGCCGTGATGCGCATCATTGAGATGCTGTCGGGCCGTCATGACGGGCGCCCCATCCCCAATTCGGAGGAAAACTGATGGGTCTGACCCTTCTCCTTGGCACATTCGTGCTGGGCCTGGCCATCGGCCTGCCCGTAGCCGTGACCCTGGGCCTGTCCTCGATGGCCTATCTTCTGTTCGCAGACATCCCGCTGGTTGTCATTCCACAGAAGATGTATGCGGGGATGGACAGCTTCGTTCTGCTCTGCATTCCGGGTTTCATTCTGGCTGGAAACTTGATGAACTCCGGCGGCATCACGGAGCGGATCATCCGCTTTGCAAATGCCCTTGTGGGCTGGATGCGCGGCGGGTTGGCGCAAGCCAATATCGCAGCCTCGATGCTTTTCGGCGGCATTTCGGGAACCGCCGTCGCCGATGTGGCTTCCGTCGGTGGCATGATGATCCCCGGCATGAAGAAGGTCGGTTATCCAGCCGATTTCTCCGCTGCCGTTACAGCCGCTTCATCGACCGTCGGCCCGATGATCCCGCCAAGCGTACCGATGATTATCGTTGGGTCGCTCTCCGGTCTTTCGGTCGGCAAGCTCTTTCTAGCGGGTGCGGTTCCCGGCCTTTTGATGGGTTTTGCCATGATGGTAACGACCTATTTCATTGCCAAGAAGAAAAACTTCCCCCGCGAGGACTGGAAGGGCGTCCGGGAACTGCTATCCTCGTTCACCGGCGCAATCTGGGCCATCGCCATGACCGCCCTGATCGTGGGTGGCCTGCTGATCGGCATCACGACGCCGACTGAAACGGCTGTGGTCGCGTGTCTTTATGCGGCGGTGGTGGGGCTGTTCGTCTACAGGGAACTGCCGGTAAGCCGAATTCCGAAGATCATCATCGATAGCGCGATCAGTTCGGCTGGCATTCTCGTTCTGGTAGGCACAGCCAATGTGTTCGGCTGGATTCTCGTCGCGGAACGTATCCCGCAGACGCTGGCCGATGCGGTTCTCTCGATCACGGACAACAAATTTCTCGTTATCCTGCTGATCAACATCCTGCTTCTGTTCGTTGGCATGTTCATGGAGACGATCGCAGCTCTGATCATTCTGTTCGTGCCCTTGCAGGCTCTGGCATTGGCAGTCGGTATCGACCCCATTCATTTTGCATGTTTTGCGGTGCTCAACCTGATGATCGGACTGACAACGCCCCCCGTCGGCGTTTGCCTATTTGTCGCCTCCAATATTGCGCGACTTCCCCTCTCGCCAGTGATCAGGGCAATCATCCCTTACATCATCACCAATTTGATCGTCCTTCTGATGGTCAGCTATCTGCCGCCGCTGGCGACGTGGCTACCCAACACATTGATGCCCTGAGGTGGAAATGACTGAATTTTCGAACACGCGCGTGATCTGTCTTCACGCGCAGGATGATCTGCGGATCGAGAGCCGTCCTGTCGGAACACCGGGGCCGGGCGAAGTGCTGGTTGCGGTCGAAGCAGGCGGGATCTGCGGATCGGATCTGCATTACTGGCTGGAAGGCGGCATTGGAACTATTCGCGTTCGGGAGCCGATCATCCTCGGCCACGAGGCGTCGGGACGCATCAAGGCCCTCGGCGAAGGCGTGACGGGCCTGACGCCGGGCCAGCTTGTCGTCATGAATCCCTCACAGCCTTGTGGCACCTGCAGTTTCTGCCAGCAGGGCTTGCCCCGCCATTGCACCGCTATGCGGTTCAAGGGCTCGGCAATGTACCTCCCGCACGAACAGGGCATGTTCCGCGACCGGATCGTGATTGCGGCTGACCAATGCCTGCCTGTCCCCGATGGGATCGATCCGGGAGCCGCAGCCTGCTCGGAACCGCTGGCGGTCTGCCTCCACGCTGCCAATCGTGGCGAAGCGATTGCAGGCAGCTTTGCGGGCAAAGTCGTCATGGTAACGGGCGCAGGCCCGATCGGTGCCCTTTGCGTGGCGGTTGCGCGACAGCGCGGCGCTTCGGAAATCATTGTGACAGACATTCAGGACGCCACGCTGGCCGTCGCCGCACGCATGGGCGCTGACCATACTGTCAATATTGCAACTGACGCGACAGGGCTCGCCCGCTGGCAGGCTGGCAAGGGCAAGGTCGATCTGGTATTTGAATGCTCGGCCGCAGCGCCGGCCATCAACGACGCAATTTCCTGCCTGCGTCCGCTCGGCACGCTCGTACAGGTCGGAGTCGCCGGACCAACCGTCTTGCCTCTCAACGTCATGGTGGGCAAGGAAATCCAGTTTGTCGGCTCGCAGCGGTTCGATACGGAATTTGCCGAGGCCGTACGTCTGATCGGATCGGGGGCTATCGATCCCCGACCGATCATCACTGCAACCATTCCCTTGATCGAAGCCTTGTCCGCCTTCAGGGCGGCTAAAGATCGTTCCCGATCTGTCAAGGTTCAGATTAGTTTCGCTGATGCGTCGGCATCGCACTGAAAACAGAAAGACGAATAAATGAGACAGACCTGGCGCTGGTTTGGCCCCAAGGACCTCGTATCCATCGATGATATGCTGCAAGCAGGGGTCGAAGGCGTTGTTACCGCCCTGCACCACGTGGCGACCGGCGCGGTCTGGTCCCCCGCTGAAATCGAACAGCGACAGACCGAAATTGTCTGGATGAAGAATGGCGATCCTTCCGGGCTGAAATGGGAAGTCGTCGAAAGCCTTCCGGTTTCAGAAGACATCAAGCGACAGACCGGCGACTGGAAGACCCATATCGCCAATTGGAAGACATCGATGCGCAACCTGCGTGACGCAGGCATCGAGGTCATCTGCTACAATTTCATGCCGATCCTCGACTGGACGCGTACCGACCTTGCCTACCGGCTTGCGAATGGGGCGACCTGCATGCGTTACGATGCGCTGGATTTCGCTGTCTTTGACCTGTTTCTGCTGGAGCGCAAGGGCGCGTCCGAAAGCTATCAACCCGACCTTATCGAAGCTGCCCACAAGCGTTTTGCAGACATGTCCGAGGCGCGGCGGCTGGAGCTTTCCGGCAATGTCGTATTCGGTCTGCCAGGCGCTGCCGAACGTATGTCGATGGACGATGTGAAGGCGCATCTCGCCCATTACGACAATATTTCGCCAGAGCGCTTGTGCAGCCATTTGATCGACTTTCTGGCAGAAGTGGCTCCGCTCGCGGAAGAAATTGGCGTGCGTCTTTGCTGCCACCCGGACGATCCGCCGTTCCCGCTTCTCGGGCTGCCGCGCATCATGTCCACGGAAGCCGATTATGAAGCGGTCATGAATGCAGTAAACATTCCGGCGAACGGTATCACACTTTGCACCGGTTCACTGGGCGCGCGCGCCGATAATGACCTGCCAGGTATGATGAAGCGCCTCGGTGACCGCGTGCATTTCCTGCATTTGCGCAATGTTGCGCTCGAGGAACCCCATCTTGGCGGTTCGTTCCATGAGGCTGCTCATCTTGAAGGTCACACGGATATGGTGGCAATGATTGCAGCCATTCTGTCGGAGGAAAACCGCCGCAAATCTGAAGGCCGTGCCGACTGGCGCATCCCGATGCGTCCCGATCACGGTCAGGACATTCTCGATGATCTGAACCGACGCGCTCAACCGGGTTATCCATCTATCGGTCGGCTGAAAGGTCTGGCTGAATTGCGCGGGATCATGACCGCCCTCTCCCATCCAGATGTCAGGATCCACAAGTGAAACGGCTTTCGGCAGAGGCAAACCGCGGGGGGCCGGCCAGTTGGCCCGCTTATACACCCGAAGATCATGGAGTGGGCATCGTTCATCTGGGGCTTGGCAATTTTGCCCGCGCGCATCTCTTGTCCTACACCGATACCGTGCTGGCGCAAAAAGGTGGCGATTGGCGCGTGACGGGCGTGTCCCTGCGGGGAACTGCCGTTGCCGACAGTCTTAATCCGCAGGATGGCCGCTATACGCTGATCACGCGCGGCCTGGTAACGGAGGCGCGGGTGATCGGGGCACTGGATCGGGTACTCTCCGGCCCGAAGGTCGGACAGGATGTCTTGAACGCGATGATATCGCCCGGATGTCGCATCGTCAGTCTAACAGTGACAGAAAAGGGATATGGCATCAGCAGCGACGGGAGGCTGGATCACGCGCATCCAGCTATCGCTGCCGACCTCGCCAATCCGGAGACACCGTCCAGCGTGATCGGCCTTGTCGTGGCAGCGCTATCGCGCCGTGAGGCCGCTGGATTGCCAGCATTTACCGTCCTCAGTTGCGATAATCTCTCGCATAATGGTCAGAAGTTGCGAAATGCAGCACTGGCCTTTGCTCGCGAAACTCACGGTGAGCAGTTGTCCTGCTGGATCGCCGACAATGTCAGCTTTCCCTCGACCATGGTGGATCGGATCACGCCAGCATCGAATGCAGAGACCGCCAGGCTTGCTTTAGAACTGACGGGACGTGAAGACCATGCTGCCGTCGAAACCGAACCTTTCAGCCAATGGGTGATCGAGGACAAATTCTGTGCCGGACGTCCGCAATGGGAATGTGCCGGCGCTCATTTTGTCGACGATGTCGCTCCATATGAAAGCATGAAGCTGCGAATGCTGAACGGGGCCCATTCGATGCTTGCCTATAGCGGACAGCTCTCCGGCAAGAAGCTGGTCCGCGAGGTTATGGCCGACCCGGAGCATGCTGCACTCGTCCGTCAGCACCTTGCAGCGGCTGCAGCGACTGTAAACGGACTGTCCATTGATCTCGAAGCCTATGCTACGGCTCTTATCGAGCGGTTTACCAACCCTGCTATAGCCCATTCCACCGCGCAGATCGCGATGGACGGTACGCAGAAACTGCCACAACGCATCACCGCCCCGGCGCTGGAAGCACTGGCATCGGGCAAGCCCTACAGACCCTTTGTCTTTGCTCTAGCTGCGTGGCTTGCCTATCTGGCTCGAAAGGGGAACGACGGCCACCCAGTTTCATTGAATGATCCCAAAGCCACTGAGCTTTTGAACGGATTGAAAGATATCGAGACATCGGAGGGGATAGTCCGTGCGGTTGCCTCTGTGTGCCCGGACATCCTTCCCGAAGCACTGACAGATGGCGTGTTCGGTTCAACTCTGCGGGATACGCTTCATGCAATCCAGTCGGAAGGGATCTTGACGGTTATCAAACGGGAGGCTGCAGAGGCCACTTGATCGTTAATAGCATAGTTCGGAGTCGGCGCGTGAAACATTGACACTGTTGAAGAGGTATTGCTCCCTGTTTGCCCGTGACATCGACTCTGGCCTTGGCTCGACCCTCGGGTTTCGTAGATGGATATTGACTATATTTAGTTTGGCGCATGTCGGGTTTTCGCGAGAAACGAAAGACAGCTACTGACCAATCTATGATTGCCGGTCAAGATTTTGTGCCGGATTCGCATCAGAAACAAGTCTGGTTGCTTTCCATTAATCTGCACGATCGATGTATTAACGCGAGGGAGCGGAGGGATAATATCCGGTTTCCGCCGATTGAGATGCGCAGTAGGCTCGTTGGCGCGGGTCACCTTCGTTGCGAAAATCGCAAAGGATCACTAGTGATCGCAAGAAATCACTATGCTTTTTTTATGTCGAGCCGTATTTGAAACTGTTACGGGTTGCAGGTTGAACTCGAAAACAGGATAGTCGAATGACGCTAGAACGACTTCGGATCGTTCTGTTTTTTAATGGAATTTTCGTCCTTGCTGTGTCGATTGCCATGCTGGTTCCGGCGGTCATCGATATTTCGTTTTCGAACTTCCGTGACGCCGCGGTGTTTTTGCGATCTGCCATGATTACCGGTGCGGTGGCCTTGCTGCTGACGGTTGGCTTTCGTCCGGAATTACAAAAGCTCAATGACCGCAGAACAGGTCTCCTTATTACAGTGAGCGCGTGGCTCTCGGTTTCTGCGGTCGGTGCAATTCCATTGTATACCTCGTATCTCGGTATAAGCTGGACGGACGCTGTTTTCGAATCCACGTCTGCACTCACGACGACAGGTTCAACCATCCTGACCGGGCTTGATGATATGCCCAAAGGGATATTGTTATGGCGTTCAATCCTGCAATGGATCGGCGGCATCGGTATTATTGTCATGGCGCTTAGCGTTCTGCCTGCCCTGGGCGTCGGCGGAATGCAGCTGTTTCGCTCTGAATCCTCTGACGTTTCCGAGAAGCCCTTTCCAAAGGTCCGGCAGCTCGCACGTAACATCCTCCTCGTCTATCTCACACTGACGCTCGCTTGTGCCGTCGCTCTTGGAGTGGCAGGCATGTCAACCTTCGACGCACTCAATCATGCCATGACGACAATCGCGACCGGGGGTCTTTCAACAAAGGATGCCTCGATTGGCTTCTATAACTCTTTACCCATAGAACTTGTAACCATAGTGTTCATGATAGCTGGAGCCTTGCCGCTGGCCTTCTATGCAGTGGTTTTGATGAGTCGAGGCCAACGCCGAACTGTGGAAGGCCAAGTGGTGCCTTTCATGGCAATTCTTGCTTCAGCAATCTTTGCCTGCATGTTGTGGAATATTTCGCAAGGAATGGAAGCGGGCGAGGCGCTTAGAAAATCTGCCTTTAATGTCACTTCGATCCTGACCGATACCGGTTTTGCCACAGACGATTTTTCCGCCTGGGGAAGCTTTGCTGTCGGTTTGTTTTTCATGCTGTTTCTCATTGGCGGATGCGCCGGTTCGACGGCAGGAGCAATAAAAATCTTCCGTTGGCAAGTACTTTTCGGCAGTGCAAACCGCTCACTCAAGCTGGTGCTTTACCCAAACGTTGCTGCATCTGTTCGCCTTAACCGGAAGCCTGTTAGCGACATCGCAATAAGCAATGTTAGAAACTTCTTTTTCCTTTACCTGATGACCCTACTGGTCATGTCGCTTCTGGTTTCTGTAACCGGTCTTGATTATCTTTCATCTATATCTTCCGTCGCACAGGCAATGGCGAATGCCGGGCCAGGACTTGGGCCGGTAGTTGGGCCTGCAACTAATTTTGCATCAATTCCGGATCTGGCAAAATGGCTAATTGCAATGTCCATGATAATGGGCCGACTTGAACTGGTGACATTCTTCATAGTTCTGCAGCCTTGGTTCTGGCAGCGATAGACATCCTGTGGCAACAAAGCCTCTGAGCCGTTGGCTTGGATTTGACGTCAGACAGCCAGCCATAAACTACAGGATTGTTCCGTCGACAGTTTGAGTGGACCTGATTGTTGTTGGTTAGCGGCGTAATTGTGAAATATCCGGGAGGTCGGATTGCGAATTGCGATTGGAACGCTGGGTACCAGAGGTGATGTCCAGCCTTATCTGGCGTTAGCGCGCGCCCTTACAAACCTGGGGCACAAGGTTCAGTTGGCAGCACCGGAACAGTTTTCGGAATTAGCAGCTCTTTATGGAGTTGAACTCGCACCATTGCCCGGAGATTTTCTGGCTCTCCTCAACTCTCCCGAAGGGCAAAATGCGGTTGCCAAAGGCCGAGGATTTAGTGCCGGCTTCACGCTACTGAAGCACGTAAAGCCCATAATGGAACGCCTGCTCGAAGCAGAATGGAGCATTACACGCGATTTCAGGCCTGACCTGATTGTTTACCATCCGAAGTCTCTGGCTTCGCTCCATATGGCTGAGACTCTCGGAATACCGGCGATCTTGGCATCGCCCATTCCCGGATTTACACCCACAGCCGCATTTCCAAGCCCTTTGCTGCCCTTCCGGTCACTCGGTCCTCTGAACAAGCTGAGCCATCAATTGGCGATAAAGGGTGCCGACATTTTATTTGCGCGGCCTTTAAGAAAATGGCGAGCCAAATCGCTAGGACTTGGTAGCGCGCGCATCAAGCTCAAGCCAGACGCGACGGTTTACGGCTACAGTCGACACGTCGTGCCGATACCAGAGGATTGGAATGGATCCACTTTTGTATCAGGTTTCTGGTTTCTTGATGAAGGTGCACAATGGCAAATGCCCGCCCCGCTTGCAGCCTTCCTGCGTGCTGGTGAGAAGCCGGTGTATGTCGGATTCGGAAGTATGCCGCCATTTGAACCGGACAGATTGACAGCAATGATAACAGAAGGCCTCAGGCTGGCAGGCAAACGAGGTATATTATTGACTGGCAACGGTGCTCTCGATCCAAACGCAGCCGCAGATCATGTCATCTGCCTCCCCTCCGCGCCACATGACGCGCTGTTCCAGCAAGTTGCTGCCGCTCTGCATCACGGTGGTGCCGGCACGACAGGTGCATCACTCCGGGCTGGCTTGCCGACCGCCATCATGCCGTTCTTTGGCGACCAACCATTTTGGGCCCGTCGTGTTAAGGAACTCGGCGTCGGCCCTCCTCCTATAGACCGGAAGGCAGTGACATCAGACCATCTGGCCCGGATATTCCGCGAACTTGACGATCAAAACATGCAAAAGAGAGTCGGTGATCTGGCGAAAAAAATCCATCGCGAGGGCGGAGTTGAGGCCGCAGCCCGCTTTATCGATGTTCATGCACGCAATCTACGGCTCTCCTGAGGCAAGCTCATCCCACGTGACCATCTCGAAGTCGTAGGTATAGCAGCGTTAGTACACATTGTCGGGGCTACGCTTCAGAAGTCCATATACCTCTTCAGCTGATTTTTGCTGCCTCAGCGATGAAAGAAAACTTTCCCGTTTCGTCAATCTGCAAAAAGATTGAAGAATGCGCAGATGTTCCGCCATATTCTGTTTCGGAGTCAGAAGGAGAAAAATCAGATCGACAGGCAGATCGTCCGAGGCATCATAATTGACAGGATAGTTCAGAACCGCCAGCGTCGCTCTCGGTCTAACCAGACCATCTATAATAGCGTGTGGCACGGCAATGCCTGCTCCAATACCGGTAGAGCCGAGCTCTTCCCGCTCGAGCAACAATTCCAGTATAGCTTCCGGAGTTGTCCCTGTTCCCCGTGCAACGAAAATAGCCAGATCACGCAAGAGGTCATCTCTGGAAGACGGAGCCAGATTGGTCATTATGTCCTGCGGGCCAATTATTTCAGTCAAGTCCATGGCAACGCTCTTTCAGAACTTTTTGTCGACCCTGAACATCGGGCGAAATGTCCAGTATACTTCATGGTGCCGAAGCCGTTACCGCCAAACGAGCCAGCAGTTCAGCGAAGTGCTCACCGTTTGTTTGCTCGTCAACTGCGAGCTGTTCTTGCAGCAGTTTACCTATGCCTGTCATTGAGGGACTGAGCTTACGGCGATCAGTTTTCGCTGCATCATTTGTTGCGTTGAGATGGCCGGCCGGATCGGGTTTCTGGTTAGCCGTCACTGCCATTTCCCTCAACTGACCGCTTTGCGTCGTTTACTGAACCGCAGGACCAGATAGCCTGACAGACCGGCCAAAACCGAACCGCCCAGTATTCCAAACTTCACTTCGTCCTGAAGTGCTGGATCATCAAATGCCAGCAGTCCGATAAATAGGCTCATCGTGAAACCGATACCGCATAAAAGGGAGGTACCCAATGTCTGCGTCCAACTCGCCATTGCCGGCAGATCTGCCAGTCTGGCTTTCACCAGCAAAAACACGGTACCGAATATACCGACAAGCTTTCCAAGAAGCAGTCCCAGGCCGACACCGAGCGTGATTGGTTGCGCGAGCGTGTCCAGACTTACACCGTTGAATGAAACGCCAGCGTTAGCGAAACCGAAAACCGGTATTACGAAAAACGCAACCGGCTTGTGCAACAAATGCTCAAGACGATGAAGCGGAGAAACATCATGGCCGGCCTCGGGCACGCCAGGCGTCACTTTGATCGGAATTGTCAACGCGAGAACAACCCCGGCCAAAGTCGCGTGAACGCCGGACATAAACACCAAAACCCATAGCACCACGCCTGAGACCAGAAAAGGCACAAGCGTTAATGTACCGCGTCGGTTCAGCCCGACCAAAAGAGCAACAACTGCGGCGGCTCCGGCCAATGCATAGAGATTGATATCGGCGGTATAGAAAACTGCGATTATAATGACAGCGCCCAGATCATCAATAATAGCCAGTGCAGCAAGGAATATTTTCAACGACGATGGAACGCGCGACCCGAGCAATGAGAACACGCCAAGAGCAAAGGCAATATCGGTGGCTGATGGAATAGCCCAGCCTCGCAACGCCTCCGGATTATCCCGGTTAAAAATAACATAGATCAAGGCTGGTACAATCATGCCGCCTGCTGCCGCAGCTCCGGGCAGTATCCTGCGGTTCCAGGACGATAACTGTCCGTCGAGCATCTCCCTTTTGATTTCCAGACCAACGAGCAGAAAGAAAACTGCCATCAGTGCGTCGTTGATCCAGTGCTGAATGCTCAAGGGTCCTAGATAAGTATGCAGGCCTGAAAAATACCGTTCTGCAAAAGGGGAGTTTGCGACAATCAGCGCCAGGACGGCTACCCCCATAAGTACTATTCCTCCGGAAGCTTCATTGTCGAGAAACTGGCGGAGTGTAGAATTGATACGCCCTTGAGAGCGTTCATTTTCAGTCATTAATCTGCGTCCCTGTGAAAGGTTGTAAGCTTTCTCCGTATCAGGGCTGTATCCCTGGCGCACGCAGCACACGCCTTCAGAACAAAGGTAAAACCGAACTACAAAAAATCCAGTTGCAAGACCGCTTTTTCGAGACTGCTCTGCAATGTTCCACAGTTTTCAATAAAAAACCCGTCGATCATACTTAACCCGATCGGTGCGGATTTTCTTAGGATGCGGCTCCCGCCGCCTCCTGACTGTCAACTTCAATGTTGTCTGGCTTGGTATGCAAATGCTGGATAAAGTTCGAAATCGCGGCAGGTATCGGAGCGGCACAGCCCAACGGCTTCAGCATAGTGCGTCAATCCGGGAAAACCGGAATAGGTGCTGACGTCTTGCCAGCCCTTGGCGTCAAGCACCTGGGAGCCGTCTCGCTTAAAACAGGTACGGCTCCCCTCTTTGACAATCAGATAGTAAATGACGACCGCTAAAGCGGTCGACTTTGGTTCCGCCAGTGAGGGAGAAAGAGCGCTGCCCTCTCCCCCTCGCAATTAAAAAAACGGTCTCCCCGTCTTTCCTGGCGAAATCGTGCCAGCTGAAGCCTTCGTCCCCGTCCGCGTTCATAGTAGCGATGCGTCATGACCTTGTCTTCGACCATTCGCCCCCTATGAAAAAAGCTTCAAATTGACCGTGCTGTGAAAACGGCCCCTAGATTTCGCGTTGACATCGAATCTGGCATACTTTTCCAACGATGCCACAGTCGGCATCAGGACTTGGCTTGGAGCACGACCCGGAAATGGATTTTGCCTATCACCGCTCACTGAAGAAAACTCTCAAGGCATGTCAAGAGTGGCTGACCTACCCGGGCAATCCAGAAAGGCCGGCGGAATATTCGGCTGACCTGCAGGGATGGCTGGATGCGCCGGAGCGGCCGGCCAAGATGCCAGGCAATCCTGTTGCCGATCTGGGGCACTACTACGGCATGGCCACCTGTGCGGCCTATGGACGGCAGGACCTCGGGGATCTGGCCCGGCTCATGCACTGGGCTGTGGCCCTGCGTGCTCTCGACCTGCGCATGAATGGAATGTTCAGTGAGCGCCGCCCCGACCTCGGCAACTGGCCCTGGGAGTTCTGGGACAGCATGAATGCGGCCGGCCCTCTGATGTTGTTCGAGTGGGAGCTGGGGCATATCTGTGCCGAGCGTTTCATCGAGATGGCGGAAAAAGACGAGCGGGTGAACCGCCCACCGGCGACGCGGATGATCAACCACAACACCAACGACGTGTTCCTGGTCGGCCTGTTTTCGCAGGCCTTCGATATCCCCACGAGCTTCCAGCCCCGCAAGCCGCTAATCGAGCCCTACCAGCAGCTGCTGGATGCCTGGCGCACAAACGACGAGTCTGTGTTCCAGACAGCTATGCAGGCCGCGTCCGAATTTCACATCACTCGCTCCAAGAGCAGCACCGGTAGTAAGTTCTACGAGTTCGACACTGCATTTGATCGCCTGTTCCCGGCTGAACTGCTGGCCGTGCAGGCCCTGCGCCAGCGCGATGGCCTGCCTGCCTTCGAGGCTGGGCACCTGTTGGTCGACGGCCCCTGGGCGGTGATCAAGGACTTGCCCGACGCCGAGCCGAATCCGTTGACGCTACAGGTCGAGGCCCAACTTCAGCGCGACTATCCCGAGTTCCGATAACGCTTCACCCTTTTTGCGAGGAGCGCAGTCATGACCCATCCGCCTTCCCGCGCCGCCGAACTAGGGGCCGGTTCCGGCTGGGGCGAAATGAAACTGCAAGACCATTTTGACTGTCCCAATTGAACCGGCTACGATTTTCATTCAGAAAGCTCTTGTCCCTCAGCTCGCAGGGACAGCGCACCACCAACCTCCGGGCAACAAAATATTATGAATAGCAGCATATTCGCCAATAAACGCGCCATTGTGATGGGCGTCATTGCGGGCATAGCTTTTTTCGCAGCAGCGCAAGGCTTTTTCGTCCTGCGATGTCCACAATATGCCGAATCCCAAGATGGATCAGTAATGGTCCGTCCGATTGTGAAAGACGATTCAACCCGCAACATGACCATGAGTGTTATCGTTGCTCTGGTCGGCGGTCTTTATGTCGCTCGGGCGCTTCATAAGCGTTCAAACAAAGCGTGATTTTTTCGCAGAATCTGTCATGTTGGGGCTCCGCATGCATTTCTGCAATAATACCCGCGGAGCCACACATATACCGCACAACGCCCCGCAGATGGGGCCGAATTATTGTTAGGCCGCTATGACAAGACATACAGTCTTTGCCGCTATAGTTGCGCTGCTATCCGCCGGCTGGATCGCTCCGCTGCTTCTGGGCATAAACGCATATCTGTCGTTCTGGCAGGCTGAGGGCTGGCCATTGCTACGGGGAGAAGAGCCTATGAACTCATTCCCGTTCCTGAGTTTCTCAGCCCAATGCATCCGGGTAGCGCTAGTTTGGTTCGGGGTTGTTGTGTTTTTCTGGTCATACAAGGGCTACAATTATGCAGGGACAACCGGTCGCAAAAATCTGGTGCGAAAGTCAAACTTGTGCGACTGACTTTTGCGACACGTCGCGGCCCGGATGCCGGATCCGCTGCGGACGTGGCGCAGGTTTCAGATTTCCGCGACCCCTGCTATCGAGAGCGATAGATTCGATCTTTGTTCTCTGGGTTGACCATTTTCATAGCTTCGGGCCAATCGGCCCCGTTACCGTCAGGGGCGTGTTGCGAGACAGGACTTCAACCAGGGCTGCACTTCCAGCTCTGCAAGCTCGGTCTGTGAGGCGGGAACAGCTTCATAGTCTGCAAAACAGTCTCCGTTTGCCCTCGCCATGTCGCTGAGCTTGCCGTCGCAAAGTTCCAGGGGCTTATCAATTTGTTGCCAACCTTCCGCGCATTCGGTGTCGGTCTCCGAGCCCGGTCGACCGCAAACTAGCGTGCGCCGCGCTTTGGTCTCAGAACTGGCGTGCGCTACTACCCTGCCTTCAAACCCTTGCCCGGAGGCGAAATAAGACCATGTCCCGCAGATACGGTCGCCAGTTTGAATAAGAAGGTAGCGGCTGCACTCATCAGGCGAATCTTTGCTATCGCAGGACGCCCAGGCGCCCGCAAAGGAGCCACCAACCGCGCCCGACGGAGCTGAATGCTCGCTTGCACCTTCAGCCGAGGTTCTCCGTGTCGCGTTGCTCTCTTGTCCGACGCTCGGCCAGGCACAGACCACACATCCCAGCAAAACTATCAATCCAAAAGCGCGCATTCGCCACCTCCATGTGTTTGTCGCAAAAAAAACCACACTCTCAGCCCGTTGCCAACCATCTGCACTGTTCGATGGCTGGCTTTTCCATAATGATCGCGAGCCTGCAATTATGGGCTGCGTTCATTCGGAAAAGCCTCCGACAAGTGACTGATTCTGAAGGACGAAAAAGGTGCATAAAACTGGTTCTGGCATGATCAATTCGCGCGTGACAAAATCGCCTCGACATGGAATAAGAGCATAAATTCTATTTTCTGGTGTCGCTCGATGCTTAACCGATTGCCTCTGATTGTTTTGTTATCCTGTGTGTCGTTTCTCGATATACCGCGCGCTTTGGCTGAAAATCGCGACAGTGCCGATATCGTCAAGGAAATCGGGAAGTTGGCCTTACCGGGAATGCCTGTCGCTGAAGCCGTGACCAATTTGAAAAAAGCTGGATATCGGTGCGGGAAAAGTGAGCTTGCCATTGATGATCCGAACGCGACGCTATGCAGCCGTCAACGCTCTTACCGGGTAATGGCCAGTTGTATCAGCCAGGTGCTTCTTGTGCCTGCGAGCAATGGCAACGTTGTGGAACGGCTGGATATCCGTGAACCAAAGTGCGCGGGGCTGTAAACAACGAAGTTCAGACTTGAAGGTTTGGTGACGCAGCATAATCTGGTAGGCGGACAAATCGGATAAATACCGCATCTGCCTTGAATTTAATTGGTTTTGGAGATTACATGATCAGAACATCGATATTGGCTGTATCGCTTGCGGTCCTTGCTGTACCAGCCTTGGCGCAGGGTGACGAAAACAATCGCGCAGGTCGTTACGAAAGCGAAGGCGGAGCGTCTCTCACGGTGGACCTGACGCATAAGTCGGGCAATGATTATTCTGCCGCTATTTCGACGACGGTTGAAATGACCGATAAATTGCCCGGTTGCGGTGGAAGCCTGAAAGGCGATGTCACCATTACCGGTGCCAGCGCAACCATGTCGATCCCAAACGAAGGGTTCATTGAAAGCAAAAAAGAGTCCTTGCAGAACAGTCGTTTTTGCAAGGTGAACTTTAAGTTCACCGATCAATACACGTTGAAGCTGGAAGAAGTTTCCGGTTGCTCTTACTACCATGGCGCCAGCTGCGATTTTAATGGCACCGTCGTGCATGAAGCGAGCGGAATTTAACCAGGGCCTGCAAATCGGCCATCTACCAGAGCTTTAGAGGTTCAAGAAAAATGGCGGCTGTCGCGTGGACAGTCGCCATTTTTCGTCTTGACCCTCCTCTTACAGAAGATCCAGTTACTGGCCGATCGCCTTGGCCGACAACGTGATCGTGAAGTACTGATCGCGGTTGCTTTTCTCTACGGTCGACAGCTGGGCTATACCGTAATCAGCGAATTTCCCCTGCTCGAAGTGCGGATAATACCCTTTCCAGAAATAGCGCTGCTGCGTATCACCGGCGCTCATCTTTTGTGCAGACAAGCCAGCAACAAAGCGGGTGTCCTCTTCGCGATCGCGTGCTGTGAGAGCGACGCGAGCCTCGGTCATTTGCCAGTGACACACGCCGCGCCCATAGTAATCCTCATCCAGAATCATATCGGCATACACCGTACCAACGTATTCGGTCGCCGAAACAGGCGAAAGACGGAATGGTTCATGGCTCGAGATAACGGGTACGTTGCCGGCAAGCCAGCGGGTCTTGCCACATTTGCCCGCATTGCGGACATCGAACTGCATAGTACCCTCTACCGACGCAAACAGCGCGCCACCTCGATCCGCAGGCGCGATATCGGAAACATTTTCGAGTTTCATGCGGATTTCATAAGCCCGTTTCGGGCTGGGATTAAGTTTGCGCAAAGGTGGCTTGGAACCGCTGACTTTCGTAACAGGAGTTGTCTGCTCTGCGGCATAACCTGGATAACCAAAGCCGGTGGCGAGAAGGATTAGCGCCAGAGACAATCCGGATAGTCTGGAAACAAAAAGTGAGTGAACGGCCCGATTCAATTTCGATCTTTCCTTCGTAAGAATTCGACAGCGCTTTACCTCGATTAACACGTCTTTCGTTATCGCGAAAATATCTTTCTGCCCTGCACGTCCCGGAAAAGCCAATCTAACTTTACTGGATGCAGATCACTCATTTTCAGGTCACCATAGCTTGCCAGAAGCTAGTGGCATTATTAATTATTCCTGCTTTCTGTTGTATCCTGAGGGCGCGTACTGAACCAAACCCCATTGCCATGGCCGTTGGCACCGCAGAATTCGCTGGAACCTGTCGCGCGCAACCTGTGTGAGGAATGGAGAATCCCGTCCCGTAGGTTCAGCTCGAGCTGTTCGCCCGCTCCAAGATCGATAGTCAGAACGCCACTCACAAGGCGGCCCTCGCCGGAGAGCTCGCAGGTCCATTTGAGAAAGTCGATATCAACCGGATTGGCGGACACGGAGTATCTACCGTCCGCAAGGTGCTTTATCTCCAGCTCGCCGGAAGCATTACTCCAGAGCCCGGTCAACCGATCGGATGCGAGCGACATACGCTCAAGCACCGCCAAACGCCAGGACAGGCGACCCCGAAGATCCGAACGATCCTCCTCTGTCAGGGTCGCGCTATCCGCCAGAATATAAAGGTCGCGCCGGAGACTCCGGCGATATCTCGCCTCATCCTCGTCCAGCGCCGCTGAAGCGGCGGCGTCGACCCCTTTCTGGCTTTTCAAGTCGCCAATGCGGGTGTCAATTGACCGCCGCAGAGCTGCAAGCTCAGGGTCACTCGCAATTGTCGCTTCCACAATGGCGAGTTCGCGGCTGCAATCTTCATAGCGCACCCGACAATCGAGCCGTTGCGAGGCATTGTTGGCTGCGACGGGTAGCGGCCCGAACGTGCTCTGCGTATAGCCATCCTCGCCCGTCGTCCGCATGATTTTGCCCTCACAGATGCGCAACCGGTGCACATAGCTGTTGTTGTATTCCATTTCCTGGAGATCGTCACGACGGCGACCGTGGTGATACCAGACCGTGGCGTCGTAAGTCGCACTATTACGGGCGGTGTGGCGAATTCCGTCGGTGATCAGGCGTACCTCCGACACCTCACCGTTAGGCGCGATGCTCTTCGACCTGATCTGTGCCTGATTTTCCGAGTGAAAGGCGTCGAGAGCAACAACACACGCACTGTGGGACCCGTATTCCTCGTCGACCGGTGGCAGTGGCAGCTGGCCGCTGGCATGGACCAGCGTTGACGAGCACAGCGCCAAGCAGAAAATCATCGTTCTCATTTGGAATTCGAATTTTGGCATTGTTCCATCGCTGAGGAGTATCTTCGATCATGACTGGTTCTTAAACGGATTGTCGTCGGGCCGCGCACCCGACGATCGCCCCATGTCTGAAACTGTGAGCTCGTAGCGCAGGGGACGATTGCCCCGTTTGAGTTCCGAAACAAGAAGGAAAATCCTCTCAATCTGGCCGTAGTCTGTCTCGTGTCCAGGCTCCCTCCGCCATTCCATCATCCATCGCAAACCGGAATGCTTGGCGCGTAGGGCCTCAATATCCGGCGGACCGACAAGATCGAGATATTCGGCCTCAGTGATCTCGCGCGACCAGTCGGCCAGATCATATGGGCGCGAGACAAGAGGAAGATCGAAGCTTCGAATAAGGTCGTAACCGTTAGCGCGGATTCCAAGTAGTGACAGGACAATAGGAAACTCCCGATCTTTGCTCGCGGGATGGTACAGAACCGGTACCGCGAAGGTCACGGCTACGATACTCTGAACCCCCATAATTTCGTTCTCCTGTTTCTCTAGTGGAGCAACCATGCAGATCAAAATCTATCGGTTACGGCGACGCCACCACGGCAGTTCATGCTAAAGGAATTCTTGCAACGAAACCCCAGAGATCAGGCTGCTTCTAACCAGCTGAAACATTTGCGACAAAGCGTCTAGTCTTGCTGTCTCTGAGCTGACCGCACGAACGTCCGCTTTCCGTCAAAATTGACAAACATAGCATGATGCCGGAGAAAGTCACCTCCGAGAAGTCCTGTGGCCTCGAAGTTTAATGCGAAGACCCGCCAAAAATGGCTGAAGCCAGTGCTCGGGGTCGTCCATCCAATCAGCATTCATCACCAGCTCCCTTCAAAAGCTGGTCCCTTATGAATCACCGAAACTCCGCGGAGGGAAGCGCTAAATAATCAATCTGCCAAAGTAGTGCTAGGTGACCGACTCATAAGATCGAAGCCAAATACGAATTGAAGTAAGTCCATGTTCATATTGCGTTCGACCTTAGCGTGTCTGCCGGAACAGATTGCTCCGGCCTAATCCGCTGCAGGCTGATCAACTCGCGCACTTTTCGACGTGTTGTCACTACGAACAAGCTTCTGCCAGCAACGAGAGTCCTTTCTTTGCGCCAGCCAGCGGAATGTTCTCCGTATCCTCAGAGAGCGTGACCCTAAGTGTCTTTCCGTTGAGAACCTTCAGCAGGTCTCCTTTCAGGGATGTCTCAGCGCCAAGCATGACCTGGTTGTCGAGCTCCTGTTGCTCAGCTAGCATGGACAGCGATATCTGACCTTTCTCCGATGCAAATTCGACTTCAGCACGCATGCCATCGCGCACCCGGTCCCGGTCATCTACATAGTTCACAGAAAACTGACGATCTTGTATGTCGCAAGTGAGGATCAGGCTTTGCATTCCGGTCTCGGGTATCTCGTAAGAGAGATACAAGAACCTGCTTTCACCTTCGCGATATTGCCAGCGCATCTCCTGTGCCTCAACTGGAAACAGGGACCACAATCCAGCGGCAACTGCCGCAATAAATCCAAGGTAAGATCGTTTCATATTATTGTGCCTCTTTTATTAACCAGCCGACCGTCTGTTATAGACGACCACCGTTTGGCTGCGCAGGAGATAGTGGGTTGCATCAGCTATGAATGACATTATCCGGCAACGCAAGAGCTGGTTCGTTCGACGTCAACTGGCCAGCTATAGCGCTACGTTCAGGATGAGACGCGAGCGACAAGCTGGATGAGATTCTTATGTCGCTGTCACGCTGACGTTATCAGGTAGATTGTCGCTAACAAGTTCTTCTTCGTTTCCTGATTGGGGGCGGAACAAGAATTGTGCAGAATCGTATGTGGCCCTTATCAACCAAAGACAGCTACGGATGACTTGATGATGCCGCGGCCATCCAGGCTTCGTCGCATTTGCCGACCGGTGGCAGCGCGGAATACTTGCAGCAATTGCAGTGCCGGCAGCACTCGCGACCAGAGGGTTTTCATGCTTTCCTCACCATTTCGGCTTTTCCGCACAGCTTGGCCAACGACAATGCGCTGGGACCAACGGAAGCCGATCTCATGGAAATATAGAGCGGCAAGTTCCGGGCTGATATGATGAAAAACACCTGCGATGGTTCGGCGGACCCGAGCGTTAAACCCCTCAACTGAATTAACGTGGGCGGTATCTCGGACATATTCACGGCTGGAGTGATTGACGGTCTCGTGCGCTGCGAAGCTTTCGCCAATGGCCATGAATGCCTTTGCCTCGTCACTCATCAAATGTGCCTGAAGCTCGACTTGTGGCGCAATCGCACCTACGGCAGCTCGCAATGAAAGCCCGGTAACAAGAGCGGCGCGCGCGTCGCCAGCGATGGAGCCGGGAGTACCGTCTGCTGGTCGCTGAACAATAGCCACGACTGGTGTCTTCTGCGTTTTTGCCTGCGGCATCTTTCAGGCGATGGAACATCAGGATGTCTGCGTGGCCTGCCACCAAGATAGAAATGGTCAATCTCTACCGTGCCGTCCAGCATGTTTTCGGGCGCCACCATAAGACGCAGAGCATGGCCGATCCGCCAAGCTGCAGACTGGCTCACCCCGAGTGTTTCGGCGAGACGAACGGAGGACAAGCCTTTGTCCGACTGCAGCAATAGCCATATCGCCCAGCCAGGTACTCAAGGGAAGTTTCGTGGCGTGCAGGGGCGTATGTGTTGTCGCCGTAAACTGGAAACGGCAGCCGCCGCTGCAGCATTGATACAGACCCGGTCTCGCGCGGCACTTGCCGACGTCGCGGCCAGCTATCGCGATCGAGCGCTTGTAACCACAGGCGGGACAGATCCTGCCATTCGACCATACCATACTTTCCAGCAAACGACGGCAATGCTCCTCGTCCCGAAACGCGGTGACCATGTCATCAACAGTCCGAATATTGGAAAGTGTTGCCAGCATCATTTCAGACATACTTATCTCCAGCAGGACTTACCGAAGAATCGCATGCAAGTCCCTATATTACAAGAAATTTGCTGTCTTTCGTTGATAAGGACCCCGTACGGTTTTGCACTGCTCTTGTTCCGACTCCCAATCCAGGACTCCGTTCGAAGGGACTCTTCTTAGATGTCGGCTACGTCGCGCAGCCGCACGCCGGAGAAGTTGGCCGCACTCAACGCATCAAACATCGCGCGGCTGCAGATGGGAGGTGCCCCCATGTGATCCTGTCGGAAAATACGGGCATCACCCACAACATCCTGCTTGAACACCAAGCTGGCTCCGCCAACGAGGCTATAAAGTTTCTCGTCCTCGCCGGTCTGATAATTGTGGTCGAGCTTGATCCTGACGCGAGAGGAGGCTTCATCCAGGGCATCGAGTCTGCGCAGTACATTGCCTAGGTAGTACTGAGGGCCGGGACTCCCGTCAGCAAGGCTGAAGTTGCATGCCACAAATGCAAACGCCTCGGCGTCCATCTGCTCAAACAGTCTCTTCAAAGGTTCCGACACAACCCATAAGCCAGCGAATTCTTCCAGATCGCGTGGCATTACGCCCTTCTCCGGTACATGAACCAGGTGGGGACGCTCCAAATACTGATCTTGCATTCCGTTAGGAGGCGAGACGACATTCATCCCCGCATGGATCAGCTTCTCTTCGTTGGCGATTTCTATGCCGGAAACCCTGCCGTTGCCCAATAAGCTGGCGTCGATCAAGAAAAATTCGCCCTTATGAGGTGCGGCTTCGGCTGAAATTCCAATGGCAGTCAGTTGGGTCACGGTGGCGGGCGGACTTCCAATGTTTCGCTTCGATCGACCTGTAGGAATCGAACTTTTCGATGACCCGAACACGGATGCCCCTGCTGCCGGAGGATTTCCAGCAATGATTCATCACCCTCCATCTGCAACATTCCATCTGCCCAACACACAAACTGAGATACTGCAATTGGCTCAGCTCATACCAACTTCAAAAAGCCGTCTTGGGCCGAGCTTCGTTCAATACATCGACCAATTCGTCCGCGCCACTATTTGTAAGCTGCTTTTTCATCTCGTCGTCCCTGTCGTGAACGATAGGACGATATCTACTGTGCACCAGGCAGCCCATTTGAATAAGCTTCCATATCTACTGCGAAAACCCATCCCTGCGGGCAATCAAGGTAGCCTTTGATACTGTCCGGGCGGCACTTGGCCATAATCGTCTGGTATCTGGTTGGCAGTGGCGCAGGCTTTTTGCATCGCTCTCCACCTTTGCATTCTGGACCGTAGTCCATCGGCAGTGCCATGAATAGTAATCCGTATCGTGCATACCTACCTGTGCGGCGGCTCTGATACAGACCAGTTGATTTGGTGCCAATGCTCCTTCAGTCTTGCCCTTGGTGCCAGTGGTGGCAACATCTTTTCTCAGGGGCGTGGATTTGTCGTTGGTTCTGCCAAAATAGGCTGCCTTTGCACAATCGCCATAAACACGCACATTGTAATAGTCACCGCGCTCAGTATTGCCAGCAACGCAATCGCCGTTTCCGTTCGCACCGCAATCTATGCCAGCATATCGCAGTAAATCTGCCCTGTCACGGCTGGACAAATCACCTGTTTCACTCGCCCCAGCTATAGAATGGGAAAATAAAAATATTGCCGAGATTAATCCGCAGGAAATGGCGCTTAAGCGGTTCCCAGAAAACAATTTGCGAGCTCCGAAGTTTACGAATTAATCCACAATTCAACGATCATTTTCCGAGCAAATCCACACTATTTCGTGATGAAGATCAACCGTATTTCACGGGACAACGAATATATCTTTACACTCGATAATTCAGTTGGAGTTTTCTCCCGATCATTGGGGCTCTATACGCTCAATTGGTTAAGCTGTGAGCATTTTTTCAATGGTATTGGACGTATGTCCGCTCTTTATCGTCGTCCACGTGGTGTTTGCGGCATATCTGTAGATGAGGTTCAAAATCGGGACTGATTTCCATGTTCCTGCTACCCCGGACAATGGCACCGTAACGCCCCCAGATCATGACTGCATATTCTGCCTGGCTATGTCCACCAGCGAGCTCTATTCTCCCGATCACAATGGAAACGTCCGATAGGTGATCGTTAGTTCCGTGAGCTTTGGATCTGGCAAGGTTCTTGTCTTGTTCAACATGCCGGAGAAGACTGCTGAAATAGCTCGGAAACTCAACGTGCGTCGATCGGGCGGACAGTTGGCCGCTCGACAAACTCTTCGTTTGCCATACTGGATAAGCTTTTTAAGAAAGTCTCTTGCGCAGTCTAGCTTTTCTGATTTCAAGTGTCGTGCGAATCTGTTGAAGAATTACCATGAGGTTTGCTATCAGGAGAGTTCTTTGAAAAATTCAACCAACTGGGTGTTGGGCGCGACAGCTCTCCTGACGGTGTTTGCGAAGCCAGTGTATGCTGCGCCTGAAGCGACGTCTTCCACTGTGAAAATTCCTGCAGAGCGTATGCAATGCGCTTTCAGTGCATGGACGTCGTTCCGTGCAAACGCACCAATCAAAGTGCGTGCAGAACCCAGCATGACCGCAGAAGTAGTTGGACATTTGCCTGTATCGCGGACAAACGATGACGCCGACACGGCTAGTACTGAGTTCAATGTCGTTGAGGCGCAGTCTGGTTGGCTCAAGATAGAAAATGCTTCGGACCCTGTGGAGCCCGACGAGGATGGGCGAACTTTGCCATCCCAGGTGCTCTATCAGGGTATTGGCTGGGTATCTGGGGAGTTCGTCCAGGTGGGTATACAATCTGCCTTGGGTTATGAGCGCCCAGACGCTGGCAGTGCTCTCCTGGTTGATTTTGGAGATGACTGGCTTACCGACGTCGCAGAGATTACCGCGATCAGGGGCTGCTCGGCTGAATGGCTGCTGATTGAATATCGCCTTCGCAGTGTCGACGATGCTTCGGAAGCTTCGCAACAAAGCACGATCGGTGACCGGAAAACAGGGGCGGCATGGTTCCGCGGAATCTGCAAAAATCAGTTCACGACCTGTGATATGAAGTCGGTAGATCAGCGCAAGTGAAAACGAACAAGGTAAGAAACCTCAAAAAGATAGGCGAACCTTTCGAGACGCTTCCAGAGTGTCGGCAAGTCGTCTCGAATATCCGGTTGTTTAACCTGAACGTTTTTAATTTGGATGCGCCCGCAAATAGCAGTAATTGGTGAATTCAGATGAAATGTTGATAAACATGTGACGTGTTGATTTTTTGAAAAGAAATCATTGCAAACTCTCGACAAGCGACGCTAAAGAAACAATGGTCATCATCGAGTGTAGAATATGAATCCTGTCAATCATTGCTTCAGTTTCATTGTATTATTAGCGGCATTCGCATTTTGTTGCAGCCCGGCCAATGCTCATGCCGGTTTCGATTGTAAAAAAGCATCGACGGAGACAGAAAAGGCGATTTGTTCTGACCCGGAGATTGCTGAATCCGACCGGGGAATGACGGTTTCATATAAATCGCTTCTTGACAGGACAGGAACGAAGTTAAGGGAAGCGCTTCGTGCAGATCAGGCAGCCTTTCTCAAAATTCGGACAGAGGCTTTTGAAAGTAGTTTAGCCAATCGCGATATGAGGATGCAGAAGCTGCTTGATTACACCGATATGCGGGCAGAATTCCTTAACTGGATCGCTGTGACCGACCAGTTATCTCTTGAAGGCACCTGGAGCAATGCTCAGGGCTCTGTCGTCTTGAAGAGGAAAGCATCTGGTGGTCTGGCAGTGCAAATTGATGTCGCAGATCAAGCTAACGGAAGTTGGGTTTGTAGTTTCGAGGGCGACCTTGAGCAGGGGTACACGGATGAAGCCAAGCTGCAAAGCGCTGGTGGCCCCCTCGTGCTGCGTCTTGATGGAGCTACCTTGAAGATTCCAACGCCCTTTTGTGACGGCTCGACATCAGGTGGTTTCGGCTCTGCGGCAGGGACTTATTTTCACGTCGGCGCAAGCCCGTCTTGATTGCGATCAGTTGTATGTCTGCAATGCGTGCTCCAGGATTCGCAAAGAGCACGGTACCGCCCAACAATAGCTGGAACTTCGAGCAATCTTGCTGAGATTACTTAAATCAGGGGCATTCATGAACTTCGCTTTTCGCTTCAGATCGGGTCGACTGCTTCTTGCACTGGGTTTGCCCCTTGCCTTGGCAATGCCCAACGCGACCGTATCGGTCCAGGGACAAACTCTCGTTGAAAATGGCTCAGCTGACCCCGCATCGATAGAAGAAAGCCTGAACGTCTGGGAACGTCGTCTCGTTCAGGAGGGCCTTGTCCTTACCGGATATTACAATGGTTTTGCGGATGGCGAATTTGGTCCAATCAGTCGCAATGCCATTGCAAACTACCAGAAGGATCGCAACAGGCCGGCCTCCGGAAGGATTTCCGGCCAAGATGCGCTCGAATTGAGCGATGTTGCCTTGAACCTTCGCAAACAACTGGGATGGGGGTATCTGGATAACTCGCTTTCCAGGATGACGCTGTCTTATCCTGGCGCAGTTTTGACAAAGCGTGATGAAAATCAGATCGGGGGGGAGACATTACAGTCCGGTGACGGTTCGATTGTGTTGAAAACTGCGCGCTTTGCCAATAGCAGCTCGAGCGACTTCGAGCTTCTTTACGCCAGATTTGTCAATGAAGATGGCAATGCGATTACGTATAAAGTCAAGCGTCCCAACTGGTTTATTGTTTCCGGGGCTAGCCAGAACCGCAAATTCTACACACGCTTCGAAGCGAGCGGCGATGAAGTTCGCGGGTATGATCTCAGCTGGAACGAAGATGAAAACAGCAAGCTGATCGACAATATCTCGGTATTGATTTCGAACAGCTTCCACCCGTTTGGGGAGAACACATCGGATGGGGATCCAAGCTACCCCACATTGATCCGTCTTGCGAATGCTGCGGGTGCCGATGCACCGGCGACTGCGCCACAGCGACAAAGCACGACAGACCAGTCTACGGCATCGGCCGATACGCAACCGTCTCGGACTGCTTCACAATCCACTTCAACTGGGCTTACTGAACAGCGTGAAGATGCCCTTCCTCCACCCACGGATGGCTCCTTGGTCACCACGGACGGAAAAGGGCTGCGTTTCGTCTACCATTATTTCCCGCCGCAGGATGCCAGACTCGATTACGCTTACAAATGGGCGAGCGATACACATCTTTTCCTCAATATTCCGGAGATCAATGCGCTGGACGGGCTTTTTGTGACTCCGCGGCAACTGCATTATGTCACGCGCCAGTGCGATACGATAAACGCGTTTTACGATCCGCAGAACAGCGCCATTTTCCTATGTTATGAGATGATTGACGATCTCCTGAAGATGGGACAGGCCTTGTCGAAGGATGCTTCTGATCCTGACAGCTTGACCGTGGAATTCGTCAAGAACAACCTTCGTTTTATTCTCCTGCACGAATCCGGCCATGCCTTGATAGACCTGCTGGATATTCCCGCTGTAGGGCGAGAGGAGGATTCCGTTGACCAATTGGCCGCTGTCCTTCTGCTTATGGGTGTTGATACCCGTGAATCCAGAAATGACATCGCGCGTGTCCTTCAGCTGGCGTCGGTCTGGTTCAAGATCAACAGCCAGCTGGCAAATACGCCGGATGTTCGGTCATTTGCTGATGAACATTCCCTCGATGCGCAACGTTATTACAATCTGCTCTGCATCGTTTATGGGCGAGATCCAGAGAATAACCGTGCAATCGTGGAAAACGGTATGCTGCCAAAAGAGAGGGCTGCGCGCTGTCAGGACGAGTCATCGAAAATCAGCCGTTCATGGGCGCGCTTGACCGTGCCCCATTTTTCCCCGCGATTCAAACCAAAGGAAGATGACGGTCAGCCCCCCGCGGGAGCCACACCTCCAGGACAACCTGCCGCCAGAAATCCGCTCGAATGGGATCGCAAGTCAAATCCGTTCGCAAACTAGGTTACAGACCCATCCAGTTAAATATTGGGAATTACTGATCGAAGCATGAATCATTTGTCGGGAGGAACTGATTTACATCCAGCATACAGGTCAGCCGCTTTCTGGGACGGCCATAGAAAGGGATTGAGGTATGCTGTCAAGTGAACACTGTAAATGGTATTATTTAGGAGTTAATACTCATATGAAACGTTCCAGTCTTATCCTTGGTTGCATGATGACCATGCTAACGACATTGCCTGCGGTCTCATCAGAAAAGCCTTTGATAGAAATGACCGATGTTGATCGTGACACGGTACCGGCTGGCACACCCGCTGCGTTTGAAGTTGCATTTCCACAAGCAAGCCAGAATGAGGCGGTACGCAAAATTGGAGACGACAATTTTCATTTCGTACCTCTTGCATTCATCCCGCTCTCCGACACGAGAACCGCCCTTGTAAGCACCGGTGCAAATGAATGTACAGGAGCCGCCTGTTCCGGGATGAACGCGGTGCATTATCTTGATCACGAAGCCGGAGAACCCAGATATCCGTTCACACTTCGTGGGGAGTGGTTGAACGTTGGAGCCGTTGGGTCTGTCGGGAATCCGGCAGAACGATGGGGATGGTCATCGGATATCAGTGATGCTCCGGTTCTCTACACAGAAGGTGGCGGTGGTGGACAAGGGCTCTTTTGCTATTACGCCATTCTGACTGAGCTTACGGATTCGGGGCCTGTTGAGCTCGCCAGGATTCCAATCGAATATTCCAATGCGAGCAGCGACGACAATTCGGCACAGATCAACGGTGCCATTACTGCCGCTGAGAAAGGCCGGAGCCTCACCGTTTCCTATAAGAGCGGCACGGAGACGTTTCAGGAAATCTACCATCGTGCAGAGGACGGTCGCTTCAGGCTTGATGGACAGACACGCGTTCCAAGCTGCTGATTAATCCCCGTCTCCAGAACATGGAGACCTAAACTTGATCATACATCTTCTTTAAATAAACCGCTGATAGACAGGTGAAATCAATGCTTGCAAACGTATTCCCTATTCTGCGTGTGATAACAATGGTGTCTTGCGTCACGGCAACGGGTGTGGCGATGGCCGAAACATCTGCGGGCGAGGATATGGCCGTAAAGGAAATCAGCCAGTTGTCCGAGGCCGATCTTGATATAACAACGCCGGGTGGAAAATCTTTCATCCGGAAGATTGCATCCGAAGCAGGTACGGCCTGTGCATTGCCGAGCGACAACCGGCTCGATTTTGAACAGATCTGCTCATGGGCGCTGTCTGCAGAAACCGGGTTCGACATTTTAATTGGCATAAAGGACAACAGGATCGTCAGCTTTGTTTCGCCTTTCACGCCTGAAAAGGACAATCTGTGGGAATGCAAAGCCACGCTGCAGGACGTACCTGAGAGCGATATGAAAACCTGTAATGTCAGGTCCGCTTCCCCCGAAAAACGCCAGCATTGGGCATCAAGCTGGGCAAGCTATCTGGACTCAATCAACTAGCAATTTGCCAGGATAGTTAAACCGGTATCGCCCTCACAAGCGAGCAAGCAATCAGGAATTCCCCTCAGCTCTATCCAACCTTTCCTGACCGGTGGGGTAGAGCAATCTGTCTCTTGATGATCTCGCTTCTTGTAAGCATGAGCGCGCGCCCGCCTTGAGCGGCCGAATGTAGTCTAGTTGTTGCCAGAATCCTCAACGTATCGCGAAGTTGCCAACAGGTACGAGTCGAGATCACGGGATCGCACGGCGCGGGACGCGCGCGTCATTCCCGGACTGAGACTTGCCGCTCCAGGTCATGATTGCGGTTAATGGTCCGTCTGGCCTGGCAAAATGCGCACATCCTGCGTCACAGACCGCGTCAGGAATATCTGCGGCCTGTGTCGCACCAATAAAGACACCCTCTTGCCAGATTCTCGCCCACTCCTGTTCGTCATTTGCAAGTTTCGCCCGTGCGGCTTCCAGTTCCGCGCGGCTGTTTGCAAGGATCGCTTGGGCATCTTCTTCGGTGAGCTTACGACACAGTTGTCCAATCATAACCAGACGCTGGATACGGGCATCAGTTCTGGCGATACCTTTGAACCTCTCTTGTGCCAGCGATGCCGACATTGAAATCTCGGGCGCTCCTGCGATCACCATTAGAAGGAAAACCGGCAGCCAAACATTTATTGGCGCTTGAAACCATTTCATCTTTCTCTCCTGAGGAGCAAACTGAAGGACTCACCCCTAGGAGACACCGGAGCTCCCCACGAAGGAGGACGTATCGCCTGTATAGAGAAAAAGGCACTGTTGTTTCAGTGTTACTGAGTCGACGATATAACTCAATTCATCGCCGCTGCTTGCTGAGGTATGTACTAAAACTTGGGGAAAAACTGTATCCTCACTTTCGAACCGGCCCGAACTGTTGTGTTAACGGGGCCATAGTCAGGGTTGAAAGTCGGGTGCCAAGCTCGGAGCACTTTATCCGATAACCATTCCAGCTCGAGTTGCTCGTCCGCTACCTTGCTGTCGAATTGAACCATTGCATTCACAAAAGAGTTGCAGGGTTCTGATCTGCCGGCCTCCAGCACTGAAACCTGCACCATTTCGGTCCACTGCAAAAATGCACCTGCTTGCGGACATCTGCGAACCTCGACGTGGACGAACTTGTTGGGAGATGGCAAATCGACGACGATTTGGTCGGGGCCGCATGCCGTCAATATGATCAGCAGACAACAGAGATACATGTTTTTCATTATCATCAGCGAAACCTCTGTGTTCGAAAGATAACAGGCTCATTAATGTCCAGCTGACCACATACAACACTCCAGCTGCGGATATACCAGGCCATCTTGATACCGCTGAAATTGATCGTAAGCCAAAATCCCTCCTCTGCCCAAGAATACCGCACCTGCAGCGATCAAACCCTTACGCCAGTTTTTCATATCGATCACTATCAGTCTCTGTAGCAGGGTTTGATTTGTTTCCTGGAAAAAGAACCTGCGTTATAAGTGTTAATGTTTTGCACCGGAGGTTTTGGAGATAGCGTTAACCACCCGGCCTGCAGTTCATCTCGGTGAAGGCAGCGAGCTCTTTCTTGTCCATGCTAAAGCCGTAAGCCTTGATGGTGAGCTTGCCGATCATCGTATCGTTACACAACATTATTGAAGTGGGCTTTTTACCGGAAATACTCATATCGCAAATCGCACCAACGCTTTCGTCGTTAGTTTCGCCCTTACTTCCGATGAGCAGATCGCAGTTCAGCTTTGCTTTAATACCAAGCTGGTTAAGATCGCTCTCAAAATCGCCGGCACGTTCTGATATCTCTTGTTGATCAGTGATATCGCGGACCTTCAGCGTTTCGGCAACTATTGGCGCTGTCGAAAAAATCAACCCTGCGGCCATCACGCTACCCAATTGGAAATACATGGTTTCTTCTCCTACACGTTAGCCACATCTGCAATTCCAGAACAGATTATGAATACAATCACATTGCCTGTGTCTAGACATTACGTGTGTACGTGGCGCGATTTGTTCGCCTGTTTGGGGTTTTTGATTTAAAGCCGAGATTCTCGGTCTCCGCTCGTCACAGTAATCTCCCTTCGAGGGAGGTGTGATGCGGGCATTAATAGTCGATCGGCAAGCGCAGCAACTTCTTGATGCCGCGGCAGCTGAAACTCAAACTTTCATGCCATGGGCCTTCCTTTGTCAGACGACCGCTTTGCAAAGAATCCGAACCGGGAATTGCGCGAGACGACGGCCTCAGTTTGACCAGTTCCGAACGCTGGATGCGAATGATCACCGTTCCAGAACAGTCATCCGCGTCGCAAAGTCATCGCAAGAGTTTGTCACCGCTGGACAAATGAAACCCTCATCGTTTATGCTCGTGTGGTCGATGTTATGGCAAACTAATGAACTCACACGTCTGATTCTTCGCATCTCGGAACATCTCACCAGCTAGTACAGCGAACGCTGGGAAGAAGCCACCAAAATCGAAAATGAGTTTCACAACGGCTAGGGCGCCTTTCGAAAAGCAACCGCTAGCGAACAGAAATTATTATTATCCTCTCAACCGACGTTACTTTTTCTGCAGCGCCTTGACTTGCAGAGCAATACTTCCGCGATCCAGTTCCGAAACAATTATCTCGACGGGAACCTGTGGTTTTAAACGGAAAATTTTTGCGCCAACTCGCTGATAAGCCTGATCAGGTGTTTCAATCCTGCCCACGCAGTTCGAAACGAACTCCGCGACTGCTTTAACCGTCGAATCTTCCAGCACGCACGACCAACTCACCGAGGATACATTCGTGCGCAAAACAACACGGCAAAAATTGCTTCCAGTTAAGGTGAGCTTTGATGGGTAAACGTCCACATCCTTCGGCGGCACGTTAGCAGCAACATTTTTAAAGTTAACTTTCGATTGTTTGATGACCTGCTTCAACGTTGAGCAATCCTTCCGAGCATCTAAAGCATAGGCTGAGCTGGATGTGAAAACCCCAACCGATACAAGTGCGGTCATGAACAAAGATTTCATCAGAACCTCCGAATAGCTGAGGCATAAACGATAGAAACCGATCAAACTATCATGTTTATGCCGGACCAAAGCGTGTTTCTGAATGGGTATCCGATCAACGCTGAGAGTTGGCTCGGTTTGTTTGAACAGTTTCGGGCGTCTCGTTAAGTGGATTTCCGCCTCGATTATGCCGCCACCATCATCGGTGCCAGCGCGTTGAAGTAAGCCTGATCCGGCGACTGCCGGTCAAGAGATGAATGTGGACGTCGAGTATTGTAAAAGTTCAGATAACGACCGATCCCTGCGCGGGCCTCGGACACGGTCTTGTAGGCGTGGAGGTAGACCTCTTCGTATTTGATCGACCGCCAAAGCCGTTCGACGAAGACATTGTCCCGCCACGCGCCCTTGCCGTCCATCGAGATCGCAATCTCAGCTTTCTTCAGCACCGCCGTGAAGTTGATGGATGTGAACTGCGATCCCTGGACGCCCTTCTGTTTGTCAAGCGACGATCCTGGTTTGATTGATCTGCTTCTGGCGACGCATGATGATGCCGAAGACTTCCCGAGCGATGTAACGTTTCAATGCCCGGATTGCATCGAGCTTGGAGTGGCCCGCAGCCATACGGCGAGCGACATACTGCTTTGTCTTGTCATCGGTCCTGAGGCGGCCAATTGCAATGATATGGAGGGCGCTATTGGCAAGCCGGTCGCCGCCCCGGTTCAGACGATGTCTTGTGGTCTTTCCTGAGGATGCTGGCACAGGGCTGACGCCGCAGAGCGCCGCGAAACTTGCTTCTGACTTCAATCGCTCGGGATTGTCGCCGGCGGTGAGCAAAAGCTGCGCGGCGCTGTTGTGTCCAATTGAATTACGTTCGACAAGGTCCGGAGCCAGGTCTTCGACGATTGCAGCGATCATCATGTCGAGATCGGCAATCTCATCATGCAGTTCGAGGTATCTGCGACCAAGCGACTTCAGGGTAATCCGATACGCCGCTTCCACATCGCGATAGGCTGTCAAGTCCGGACGCCAGGCGGCAAGCAATCGAACCAGTTGCATGCGGGTCATGCGACGCAGCTGATCCCGCAACACGTCGGGCGCTGCGATGATCGTATTCTGGATTAATTGCAAGGCTATGCGCCGAGCGTTGACTGCCGTCTTTCGGCAAGCCTTTAAAACTCTGAGAGATTCCACCATGCCGTCCCGGCTTCGAGGTGTGACGGTTCGCCGTTCGGCAAAGGCGGCATGTGCCGCAGCCTGGGCATCGAGATCATCATTCTTACCCCGTCTTCGACGGTCGTGACGATCTGGTGTGGTAACTTCAAGGACCTCCACGCCCGCGGCCTGCATATATCGCAGCAGCCCAGCACCATAACTGCCTGTGCACTCGACACCGACGCGCTGCAACTCTCCGAATGTCCGCATCCAGGCAAGCATCAACCGATAGCCGTTACGGGTCGTCGGGAAACTGCGCGTCTCAAGAACGCGGTCGTAATCATCGACGACCGCTGCGACATGTAAATCCTTATGGGTATCGACGCCGCCGACAACATGACGCGCTGGCTTGTTCTTCTGTTCCATGCCGTAACCTCTGGAGTTTGACCGCTATCGCACGGCTCAACCACGGGCATATGCATGGACAGGACAGTCATGTGACCAACGCGGTCAGGCCCTTCTTGGGTCACAAGCAAACGCCGAGGCAAAGCCTCACCGCAAGGCGCTCCCGGGCGGCTGACAGGTCCAGGGAAAGACACGCTGGTCGATCGGAGTGTGGGTCAAGCCACACCTGGACGCCTTGCAGCGCCAGCCTACCAAGCGATCGATCGGTGTTTGAGACAAACCGCCCGGGAACTGGCTATCATCTTCTGACTGTCGGTGTTGAATATGTCCGGCTTTCCATAGCGAGCCAGCGCTTCCTCGACCGCTTCGATACAGAAGTCCGCCTCCATCGTGATCGATAATCGCCACGACAGAACGCGACGGCTGAACCAGTCCACGACGGCGCAGAGATAGACAAATCCGCGAGCCATCGGAACATAGGTCAGGTCCATCGCCCATACCTGATTGGGCCGGGTAACCGCCAGCTTGCGCAGGAGGTAGGGATAGATTTTGTGACCTGGCGCTGGTTTTGACGTGTTCGGGCGACGATAGATCGCCTCGATACCCATCTTCTTCATCAGCGTGGCGACGTGCAGCCGCCCAGTTTCCAGGCCTTCTCCCTTCAAAAGCCCTTGCAACATCCGACTTCCCGCGAACGGATATTCGAGATGCAGCTCGTCGATCCGGCGCATCAGGGCAAGATCGCCATCAGATACTGGACGCGGCGAATAGTAGACGCTGCCACGGCTGAAGCCGAGGAGCCTGGCCTGCCTCACGACCGACAGCTTGTGCTCGCGGTCGATCATTTCTTTCCGCCCAGCAATCCCGCCTTGCCGAGCGCACTGGATATCGTAGCGGGGTCCGTGGCCCCAGTGGGGCCGCGTAAGCCCCAAGCGAAGCATCGTTCTCCAAGGTCAGTTCGCCGATCTTGGCGTGAAGCGTTTTCACATCGATGCTCGGTCCGGCCGGCTCCGCCTTCGCTTCATCGCCGAAAACGCCTGTCGCCCCATCAAGGAGCTGGTCTTTCCACTGCTTGATCTGATTGGCATGCACGTCGAACTGCTGAGATAATTCCACCAGTGTCTGCTCACCTCGGATCGCGGCAAGCGCCACTTTTGCCTTGGAAGCCGGGCTATGGCTCCGGCGCGGTCGTCTCGTCATGGTATCTCCTGTTCCTGGCATCTAAGCCAAACTCAGGCAGAAATTCCACTTATCCGAGCTGTGCAGATTTCCCGAGCCACCTCTCTGCGATGTGAAGGCGACATTGACCAGCGGGATGGCTTGGTAAACGAACAATAAGTGGAGATTAGGCTGGGTTTGCAATCCTGTAGGGAGCGCGCTGACGTTCATTATGGCTGGCGAACCGGCCGCCTGGGTAGGACTCGTGCCACGACAAACTAGGCGCCTCGCTTGCTGCCCCGGGACATGCTCCGCAATGTCCTGATCGTAGCGGTTGCGAACAATTCACTCTGGGCACAATACGCTAAACGATGGCCGGAAATTAATTGATTGCCATTCAAGATTCTTCGCAGCTGTTTTCGGCTAAGTGCGATATGGGCAACTGGCACCTACTGTGAGAGGTGCAGAAAATGCATCAGCAACCGTGGAAACCCACAATTTATTAGTAGAATTTCCTCGTTAGGTTGGTTTATCTTGGCTCCATCAACTTCGTGGGGGCGTCGTTTGCAGAAATCCAATCAATATGATGCATCAGGATCGCTAGCCGGTTATCTTTTTCAATGTCGGCTCGCTCTACTGCTTGCGATCCGTGAGATGAAGATTAAACCTAATTGCCATATCTCGATCGAAAAGTTCGACGATATAGCTTTCCATGAAGAAGATCTCGCGCATTGCGTCGTCCAAGCCAAGCATCATATCGGTCCGAAGGACGTCACGGATAACAGTGTCGATGTCTGGAAAACCCTTCGCATCTGGATTTCACAACTAAAGGCAGGCTCCTTTTCGAATGCCGATACGCGGCGGTTTCTCATTACGACCGCGACAGCGCCTGATGATGGGGGCCTCGCCATGCTACGCGCCGGCTGCGGACCTGCGGAACGTCAGATGGCAAGACAGCGACTGGCAACGGCCGCGCGCACATCAACCAACAAAACATCGGAGGCGGGCCGTAACGACTTTCTAGCCTTAACCGATGAGGAAGCCGATGTGTTGCTCGCCACAATTACCGTGGTGGATGGCGCGCCAGATCTGCACAACGTTCTCGACGAAGTCGAAGGCGAGCTTCGCATCCTGTCGGCCAGTTCCGCCGACAAGGTCGCGCAATCGCTCGAAGGCTGGTGGCTTGGCGCAGTTGCGAAACGCCTCGTTGGCTCCGAGACATCCGATATTCCGGTCCAGCACATAGCAATCAAGGCACAGGAGTTCGCCTCATTTTACGGACCGGTTGGCCTTCCTGTGAGCGATCCCAGCGAGTTCGGCGAGCGGCCCTATTCGATTGAGGACGAAGACGAGACCTACGTCAAGCAGATGCGTCTAATCCAGCTGTCGGAGACGGCGATAAAGCGCGGAATTCAGGACTTCTATCGGTCGAACACTCAGCGATCAAAATGGGCGAGAGAAAACCTGCTCCTTGACGGCGACGTCGCACGATATGAGGCAAAGCTCCAGGATTCCTGGGAGCGCAAATTCGAGGAAGAGTGTGGCGAAGCCCACACGGCCGATGATGCTTCGAAGAACGCGATGGGGCGAAAAGTATTTCACTGGGCAAGCCAGCAGCAGATCGAATTCCGCAATGTGATCGAGACGTGGATCACGGCGGGATCATTCCATGGATTAGCTGACCGGGTGAAGGTCGGATGGCATCCGAATTACATAGATCATCTTTCGGTCGGAGTTGATGATGCCTCGGCTTGATACCTGGGCTCGACGCCCTCCTGAGGAAGCAAACCTCTTCGGCCCCTCGTTTCTCTGTGCGCTTTCGCACGAATTTTTACGCGGCTTCACCAAGGATGGCCGTGATGGAGCGTCGCTTTTCCTGCTGATTATTGCGCTATCGACCGCCTTGCATCGAAGCAGCCGGGAGCGGCTGCCTTATTCGACGGTCACATCACTATATGCGTGGATTCAGGATAACGAGGATCTGCTCATCGGATTCGCGTCGAGAGCGCAGAACCTGACGCCCTATTTGAAAGAGAGCGTGCTCTTCGGGTTCGCGACAAAGACGATTACTGTCGACGATGAGGGAAACCTTCGGGCCGGCGAACGCCGTGCAACTTTTCCAAAGTCGTTCTTGGACGACACCACTGCAGAAACTAAAGAAATCATAGATAGATCAAAGTTCATGGGTAGATGGCTTGCAAAATCCGGATCTGAAACCTCCATCGCAGCGGCGTTGGGAGTACGTCCATGAGTTTCATTATCAAGGCAATTGTCATCTATAGCCACGTCGGCGAACAGCAGATCGTTCCGTTTCGTGAAACCGGTCTGAATATTATCACAGGCAAATCCAAGACCGGCAAATCGGCGATCATTGATATCGTCGACTACTGCCTTGGTCGCGGTAGCTACAATGTCGCCGAAGGAACAATCCGCAAGAAGGTGTCATGGTTCGGTCTGCACATTGCCAAGGGCGAGGACGAGGTATTCATCGCCCGTGACAACCCAGGTCCGGGCGCGGGCACGGGTTCCAAGGTGTTTTTCTGCCGCGGTCAAAACCTCGCCTATCCCTCCCTTGATGAGATAACGAAAAACACCACCGAGGAGAGCCTCAAGGAGTTCGTGACGCGATTTGCGGGGATCCAGGAGAATGAGCACCGACCAACTTCAGGCACCCGACCGCCATTGGAAGCAGATATCGGACACGCGCTTTTCCTTTGCTTCCAGAAGCAGAACACCATCGCCAGCCAGGACCAGCTCTTCCATCGGATGAATGAGCAGTTCCTGCCTCAAGCGATGAAAGACACCCTCCCGTATTTTCTCGGTGCCGTCGATGAAGATCATTTCCGGCTTTTCGCGGAGTTGGACGAACTCCAAAAGAAGTTGCGGCTTCTAGAGGCTCAGCAGGCTAAGCACGTGCAGGCAGTTGATGTCAGCCGGTCGCGATTGACGAGGATTCTGAACGAAGGAAAGAAGGTCGGACTGATCCGACAGGACTATCAGGCTGTGGACGATAGTGTTTTCGCCTTCCTGGCAAGGATCGGGGAGAGCGCTATCGATCAACCCGACCTCACATCCGATTTCGGCGAGACCATTGCGCGCCTCCGTGGGGAGCAGAGCACGCTTCAGGAGCGTCTGGGAGATCTCAATCAGGACATTCGAGCCGCACGAGCCTTTTTCTCCGACCAGACCGAATATTCCCGCGAGGTCAGCGAACAGCGATCCCGCTTGAAGAGCATCGAGCTGTTCAACTCCGACATCGAATCGCCGGACCAATGCCCCTTCTGCGATTCGCATCTGGAGTCCCCTCTTCCACGCGTTACGCAGGTCCGGGACTCGCTGCGGCGGGTCAGCACCCAGCTTGATGGCCTTTATCGCGACAATCCCCATATCCAACGGCATATCGCTGATCTCGAAAGCAAGATTGGCGAAGCCACCGACAATCTGAAGCTGGTTCAAAGGGAACTCCAGCGCGCTGTCCTCGATGATGAGGCCGCCAAAGCCCGTCAGGACCTGATCGTGTCGCGCGGCCGCTTCCTTGGTCGGCTCGCGGAATTTCTTGAAGCGATGGCGCCGGATCGGGACGATCTGGAGCTTGCAGCGGAGATCGAGCAGATCAAAGGCTTGATTGCTGCGGTTCGCTCCCGCATCAACAGCGACGATATAGAATCGCGACTGCAGACGATCCTGAGCTTCATCAGCCAGAAGATGACGGACTATTCCGAGCTGCTTGACCTGGAACATAACGGCAGCTCGCTGCGATTGGACGTCAAGAAGCTCACGGTGGTCGCCAACACTGTTGATGGCCCAATCCCATTGAACCGAATGGGAAGTGGCGAAAACTGGGTGGGCTATCACGTGCTCAGCCACCTTGCGATCCACTGGTGGCTTCGCGAACGGGACCGCCCCGTACCTGGCTTCCTCATTTTCGATCAGCCCACACAAGCCTACTATCCGCCGGATATCTCGGAAGGCGGACTCGAGCAGATTGAAAAGGATGCTGACAGGGCTGCCGTCAAAGCCCTATTCAAGCTGATGGCCCATGCTTGCCAAGAGATCAAGCCGGACTTCCAAGTAATCGTTCTTGATCACGCGCACCTCACTGACGATTGGTTTGAAGACTCTATCGTGAGGGAGTGGCGGGGAGATAGCGCACTCGTGCCATATCATTGGCCTGAAGGATAAACGATGCCCGAAATTCTCGTAAACTTTAGTTTCGATTTGTCCGACGATCATGCTGCGGTTCTCGCTGACACACTGGGCTGCGCCCAAGAAGATGTAGGAGAAATTCTCCAGCTGTATGCGCCGGCAGCCCTAAGAGAATACGTTGAAATGTTCGCTGGCCAGGCCCTTACAGGGGTGGCAGATATGCGCGAGCGTCGTTTGGCGGAAATCCTACGTGCGTTGCCTACCGAAAGCTTCCCAACAGACGAGCACATCGCCCGTCTGTTTAATCTTACGAGTTTGCAAGGCCGAGCGCTTCTGCGGACAACGCTATCCCGACATCGGGCGCGTCTGAAAGAAACAATGGAGGCGGCGGCCCGCCGTTTTATCGCAGCTTGTGAAGGTGAAGACGGCGCTGAGCGAGTCGCACGGTTTCCAAACGCTGTAGTGATCGAAATGCTCAACGCTCAGCTGTCTGCAGCTGTTGCCCCGCGCAGCCCGATTAGGCGTAAGCCGGGGACTTTTGACACATATCTTGTGGCAAATGGTGCCTTCATTGAACTCCAGAATCTTTATCCATGAGCACTTCAAATCATTTGTCTGACGCCATATCCGCGGCAAGCCTCGTACTGGCCGTCCTTACCGCTCTCTACACTCTCTGGCTACCGGATGTAACAGCTGCACTTGATCTAAAGCCCGCTGCCGACCCTGACGATCGAGGACCTCAACGAGCGAAGATTGTGAGTGCTATACTGAGTAAGGCTTTGCCGCTTGCATTCGCGGCCCTAGCTTCAATCGCAATACTGGCACCACGAGGGGCGGCCATCATCATTGAAATATGGCATCATCACGCCGAGTGGGCGTTTGACGACGTCAAAGCAATGTTCGTGCTCACGCTCGCCCTTACGCTGCTGCTAACTATCGCTTCGGTGAAGCAACTCCTTCGGCTTGTCGCTAAGTATGTTAAAATATTTCGTTCGTAATTCGTGCAAAATCATTCAAAAGCGCCTGGGTCAGACACGTGTCAAATCACTCCCCACGCCCGAAACCGCCCCCTGCCGGTCATTTCGCGCAGATTGAGCTCTTCGACAAGGCGAAGTGCGGCACGGGGCGTGATGTCGAGTTCGGTGGCGATCATCCCCGCCGAAACCAGTGGCCTCGCCAGCACCAGCTCGATGAGTCCCGGCAGATTTGACGAGGCCCGCCTGCCCTTCAGCCGCCGTTCCAGCATCTGGCGTGCCAGCAGCAGCCGGTCATGCTCCTTGAAGCCGAGCTCGATACCGGCCAACAGCCCGTCGAGACTGGCGAGTAGCCGGGTATCAAAATTGCGATGACGCCGCCGTTCGACACGGATGGTTTTCAGGCCGGCATTGAAGGCGAGCAGATGCGCCTTCGTGGTCAGACCTTCGCGCCGAAGCAGGGATGCGGCCAGCAAGCGGCCAAGCCACGGCGCCCGCTGCAAAACCGCGAGCTCGTTCCAGGCATCGAGTGCCAGGATGGCCTGCAGCACCGGCGGAAAATCGCTGATCGAACGTAACACCGTCCGCCATTCGTCGAGCCGTTCCTCTTCATCCCAGTCGGGATCGCGGATCAGCGGGTCCGCCTCCCTCCTCGGCAACCACTCTGGCTCCTTCGCCCTGGCCAAAACCGTTTCGGAGCGTGCCAGCACCGCGTCGATGGCGTCGAGATCAACGCCGGGCAGGTCGAGCCCGTCATCCAGACGATTTTTTCTCCCCTCCCCGTTCCGATGCTGCCCATCGACCGTCGCATTCGGCACCACAGCGCTTTCGAACTCCGCGGCGATGCCCCCACCAGGCGATGGTGCAGGCCACGCCTGCCCGCCAACCCGAAGGCTGCGCAAACCGTTCGGGCTCAGCGCCCAATCGGGCGCCTGCGCCACGATGCGTCGCCTTGTCTGCAACACATCGCGGGCAATGGTCAGGGCGTGGCTCGGTGAGCGGATATCGCGGGCTGCTTCATGCAGGACGAGATCTTCCATCTCGACGAGTTCGCCGTCGAGCCACAGCGAGGCGCAGGCATCGGCAAAATGCAACCGTTCGATCAGCCCTGTGCCGACCGGCGAAGAAGCAAGACGCTCATCCAGACGCGCCAGGGCTTCACTGGCACGGGCCAACGATGACAGCAGGGTCTTCAGAGGCAATTGGTCGAGATCGTAACGCATTGAATTTATTGTAAACAATTTTTCAAACGGACACCAGAGAATATTTACTGTCCGGCACTGGCGATGGTGTCGGGATGGGCTAATAACCTCCGATAAGTACCTCTTATCGAAGGTGATATGTACGAGGCACTTGTACGTGCTGTAAAACAATGGTATCAATGGCGTACGGCCAATTTCGGAGGTCCCGATGCCCCAGACAAGCTACAAGATCAGCGAAGCCCGCAAGAATTTCGCCGAAGTCCTCGATCGCGCCAACCAGGGCGAAGAGATCGTCATCATGCGTGGCAACGAAGTTTACGCCCGCATCGGTCCAGCAGCTGACGGTGGCAAGCGCCCATTTGGCCTGTTGCGCCATCGTCGCCTGCCCGACAACCTGTTCGATACAGTTGATGCAGAGCAGGCGGCGATCGATGCCGGCGACTGGAATGATGATACCGGCGTCTGGCAAGGCAAATCCAACAATAGCGAAAATACGCAATGAAAATCCTGCTCGACAGCCACGCCGTCTACTGGTGGACAATCGGTAGTGATCGCCTGTCCACGAAGGCACGATCGCTGATCGAGGACAAGGCAAATGCTATCCTCGTCAGTGCGGTCACGTTCTACGAACTGGACAACAAGATGCGCCTGAACAAGCTTGATCTCAAGCCCCAGGAACTGCGGGCAGCCGTCACGGAAAGCGGCCTGCAAACACTAGCCATCACCGATCTGCATGCCGAACTTGCAGCAAATTTTGATTGGGAACATCGCGATCCGTGGGACCGGATTCTCGCCGCTCAGGCGCGGCTTGAGCACTGCACTTTCATCTCGACGGATCTGGCCTTCGACGCGATTCTGCATGAGCGCGTCTGGTAAGGGCAGTGGCGGGGAAGGTATTCGTGGACATTGCCGAGGCAGCGGAGCGATTTGAGGAACTGATCGACATCGTTTTGCGCGATGACGAGGTTGTCATCTGTCGAGCTGGCGATCCTATTGCCGCGATCGTGCCAATTTCGCAGAACGGCCAGGGCACATGGGATGAAGTCTGGGCGCTGGCGCTTAAGGGAAGGCCTGCAAACACGCACCAGACTTCGAACCACGATGAACTATATGACGAGAACGGACTGCCGAAATGAGCAGCTCGTCGTCAAGTTCGATTGAAAAACGCACCGAGACTTTAGATACGATAGCGGCTGTTCTGCCGCTGAGCCGCCGCGGCAGGCTCGCCGGGATATTGACGGATGAGGATGTCGAAACGCTGCGTCATCTGGTCAATGAAGGCATGGGCGAAAACACGCTGCGGGCCCTGACGTCGGACCTGGCCTATCTCGAAGCCTGGTCAATGGCCGCAACCGGCAGACCCCTCCCCTTTCCCGCACCGGAAGCCCTGCTCCTGAACTTCGTGGCCCATCATCTGTGGCGGCCGCAGCAGCGCGAAATCGAACCCGAGCACGGCATGCCGTCCACTGTGGAGCAGGTATTGCGCAGCCAAGGCTTTCTGCGTGTGTCCGGACCGCATGCGCCGGCAACCGTGCGCCGGCGTCTGGCCAACTGGTCGACGCTGACCCGCTGGCGCGGCCTGGAAGGGGCGTTTTCGTCACCGGCCGTCAAATCGGCGATCAGGCTTGCGGTCCGCGCCATTAACCGACCACCAAGCCGCAAGAGTGCCAGCGCCATCACTGGTGATATCCTCGGCAAGCTGCTGGCGACCTGTTCCGGCGAGGATCTCACCGCTTTGCGGGATCGGGCCATCCTGATGGTGGCCTTTGCCTCGGGCGGACGAAGGCGCAGTGAAATTGCGGGCTTGCGCGTAGAACAGTTTGTCAAACAGGTGCCTGTCACTGACGACGATGGTTCTCCCCTCCCCTCGCTCGCCATTCATCTCGGCCGGACCAAAACCAGTGGCGCCGATCAGGACGAGATGGTCTATCTGACCGGACGACCCGTCGAAGCCCTCACGCGCTGGCTGGAAGCCGCCAAAATCGACAAGGGCAGCGTGTTTCGCAAAGTGGATCGTTGGGGCAACGTTTCCGCGCGGGCTCTGGAACCGAGCGCGGTCAACCGGATCGTCAAGCAACGCGCGCAAATGGCTGGTCTCGATGCAAGTGAATTCTCCGCGCACGGCCTGCGCTCCGGCTATCTCACCGAAGCAGCCAATCGTGGCATTCCGCTGCCCGAAGCCATGGAACAATCCCGCCATCGCTCCGTCCAGCAGGCCTCCAACTATTACAACAACGCCAAACGGCGCAGCGGGAGGGCGTCGCGGCTATTGTAATGAGAAACTGACCATAATCCATCGCTCAACAGCCTCTCATCTACTTAATAGGAGACGCTTCGCTGTGAGATTATATTGCATAGGCCATGTACTCTGTTGCCAATATACCTTCCCCGCTTGCTGATACCCAGTAATGTGGTTTTCCCTCCAGTTGAATGCCCTCGCGGAACAAGTCCCAACCAGGCGGCCATGTCGCGAGTCCTTTTGAACTGGCGACCCGTTCCCGCTGCAGCCAATAGCCCAGTAGCAGTCAATGCCCCGATGCCGGGAACAGTCATGAGGCGACGGGCGGTATCGTCCGCGTTGGCCGCTGCTTCGATCTGACGGCTCACTTCAGCAATTCTTTGCTCAAGATAGCGAATGTCCTCGAAGAGAGACATAAGCAACTGCCGCATTGGTGCCGACAGGTCGTTGTCCTCATCCTCCAGGACCCTCGGCATGTCCGCCTTGAACTTACCCGCCCCTGATGCATCGCAATGCAGTATTCGAGGCAGAAGGCGCGCATCTGGCATATAACCCTGGTGCGCTGAGCCAGGAGGCGGTCTCGTACCTCGTACTCTATGCAGTGCCTGAACATCGATCTGATCAGACGTACGCACCTCGACAAACCGCATTGTTGGCCGTGTCACGGCCCCGGCTATAGCTTCGGCATCAATGATGTCACTTTTGTTGGATTTGACGAAGGGCTCCACAAATTTTGCAGCAACAATTCGAACTGTGTGGCCAAAGCCTTGGAGCTTCCTCGCCAGCCACGGTGAACCGGGGCATGCCTCTATTCCAACGATTGTCGGCGTAGCTCCTTCGAAGAATTGCAGGACAGTGTCACGCCGGAAAGTCGCCTTTTGTATTGGATGATGACCAGCAGGGTCCAATCCGACGACGTGGAACACGTTCTTGCCAATGTCGACGCAATACGGCTGCTTCTCGGGATTTGTTACGAACGCTCATGACGATCCTCCCTTTTTTGTTCGTCTCCCTTATGTGGGGTGGAAGGACGAGGCGAACCATCCCATTAAGAGCGCTTGTCGACACTATTAAGTCGGATTGGAAAGTCTCGGTACAACGCGCCTGTTCGGTGCTCAAGATTGACCGGTCACTTTATGTCTACAAGTCAAGGCGCGACGAGCAGGCTGAACTGAAGGTCGGGAACAAGAACATCTGTCAGACACGGGTTCGTTACGGGTATCGGCGCGTGCGGGGTGCACCTCACGCGAGAGCATTGGATGGATATGGCTCGATACTCCCTATTATCTAACCCCGAGCGATCCCGTCGGCGAGGAGGCGTTTGCTGTCATTCGTGAAGCAATGAAAGCCGAGAATAGGGTGGGTATATCCCGGCTGGTCCTGTCTCGTCGTGAGCGGGCTGTAATGCTGGAGCCCAGAGGTAAAGGGATAGTTCTCTGGACGCTGCGCTATGGCGATGAAGTACGCGACGAGGATTTATATTTTGCAAGGATCGGCAATGAAAAAGCCGGCTCCGATGCGCTTCCTCTGATTGAGAAATTCATAAAAAAGCAAACACGAGATTGGAGCCCCGACCTGGTTCACGATCCAGTGCAGGAACGCCTCCTCGACATAATCGCAGACAAAAAGAAGTCGCTGAAGAAACCGGTAAAAGCAAAGTCCAAAAAGGCCGAAACGGAACCAGCCACCGGCAATGTCATTAATATCATGGATGCACTGCGGAATTCTCTGAAGAAAGAAACCAGCAAGACGAAATAGGCTTTGGAGCGAGCAAAATGGCCCAGAAGAAAAATCCATGGTCAGATCCCGATCTGGTACGGGAAAAGGACGCAACCGACCCATCACCGGTCGAACCGAGGGACCATCAGGAGAAACCCACGCACGAGCAAACAAACGCGCCGGGCAATCCTAATATACGGGTACCTAAAGAGCCCTACCCTGACCGATCGAAAGATTGATCAAACCAATAATCGCCTTTCGCTGAAACTTTTTGGTGGCTGGCGAGTTGTCACAGATAGAAAAACCCGCCGCAATAAAGAATTGCAAGCCGGTTGCTTCTTTGTCGAAAGGAGATACTCAAAATGAACTCCATTATCTATTTAGTCGGTCTAGTCGTTATCGTGTTGTTCATCCTCTCTTTTCTGGGATTACGCTGATGGTAGATCCAACTATTGTAGAAAACACGAATGATCGCGGCTACGTTGACTGGGCCGCCATCTTCGCTGGCGCCACAGTCGCATCTGGTGTTATGGCTGTCCTCACCACCTTTGCCAGTGGTCTCGGTTTAAGTTCATTCTCCGTCGATGAAGGGGGAGACATAAGCGTAGTTTGGCTCGTGGTCACTGCGCTTTTTATGATCATATCAATGGTCGCTTCCTACATGCTTGGTGGCTACATCACCGGAAGAATGCGGCGACCTGCTGGGACAGCTACACGCGATGAATTGACCGTTCGAGACGGATTAAACGGCCTCGTTGTATGGGGCCTTGGCACAATCATATCGACGCTGTTGCTCGTTAGCGCTATCTCCGGCGGCGCAAAAGCAGTTGGAAGTGCCGCTGAAACCGCTGTGCAGACCGCAGGAACTGTGGCTGGTGCAACTGCGCAAGGTGCTGGTCAATTAGCTGGTGGACTTGCTTCAGGCGCCGGGCAAGCGGTGTCCGGGTTAGCCCAGGGCGCAGGTCAAGCGGCTGCTCCATCCGTTGAACAAATGTTGCCAGAGGGTTTGAAAACAAACCCGTTGGATTACCTCACGGATAGTCTCCTGCGCACGGATGGCCAGGGTAGCTCGGTGGTTGGCCAGGAAGCCCAGAATATGGCGGATTTCCAACGTCAAGTCAGTGGTATCCTCGGAAATCTCCTAAGCACGGGTGAAATCTCCGACGCGGATCGTACATGGCTCACTAACCAGGTTGCTAGTCGAACTGGCCTTAGTCAAACCGACGCACAGGCGCGTGTAAACCAGTCCGTAGAGCGTGTGCAGGCACTGCGCACCGAAGCTCAGGCCAGAGTGGAAGAAGCGAAAAAGGCGATTGCTGACGTTCAGGCCCAGGCTGCAAAAACCGCGGAAGAAGTCAAAGCAAAGGCAGCCGACGCAGCTGAGAAGGCCAGAATAACTGGTATTCTGACGGCGTTCCTCCTTGCGGCATCTGCGCTCGTTGCAGCCGTGGCCGCGTACATCGGTGCGGTCCATGGCGGTCGTCATCGTGACGAAGGCCGCATCTGGGGTGGTTTAGCCTATCGCAGGTAAGAGCGACATTACGCAAGAAGGGCTTCGGAAGAATCCGGAGCCCCATTTTTAGATCAGTCGGCTTAAGATCCAACAGGTGCTCGCGCTGCAAATCGCAGCGAAATCCGTAAGTTCGCTAGCTATAACGGTTAAGTCCATCCACCGCCCAACTTCGCGGAGTTTCAACCGTCTTTAACGTCACAGGTTATGAAAGAAGTCAAAAAATACCATTTAAAGCACGGCGCGCAATCGGCGTGATACCGGGGACCTTGCAGTCTGCCTAAGCAATCGCCCAAACTTTGGAATTGCGCCTGGCAACGGACTTTTCAGATGAGAGTGCGGATCAGTTTTTGGACCTACTTCTGAGGTTAGATCAGGCCGAACAGGGGCGCGACCGACGACGCTGTCCTGATCGACGCGGACAATCTTCTGAAGTAGTTCTCACGGTAGATATCCATTGCTTTGGATTTGGCCAGAGCCTTCACCTCGACTTTCGATACCTTTCGCCCCTCCAGGCGGACAGCGTAGAGAGCGTGATGCCCATATTCGTCGCGCCGCCGGCTCTTTCGGACGGTCGACGTATCCGTCCTCTTCCGAGGAGACAGGCGGCATCGCTTTAGCAAAGGTTCCCTTGGCCATTGTATTCTCCTTATTTTGTCTGTTGGATTGCGTGCCTGAAACTCGATGATGGAGTGAGGACACGAACGGTTTTTCTTGAGGAAACGTCTAGCGGTGGGTTGCTCGACCAACGAGCAAGCGTCATTATCGCCATACGTCCCCTCAAGACAAAGGTAATTCAGTAAATGCTCGTAAGATGGTCAGGCTTCGGAATGGTATCGGTATTTGTGCTGATTGCAGGGATGCTTGGAGCGACTTTCCTACTGCGGCCGTATTTCATGCAGAGCATGGCGCTTCATCCAGCCGCTTACGTCGCCAACGGTATCGGTCTGATCGTCGGTGCCGCTGCAAACCTTTTTGTGGCCGCAGCTTTCAAGAAAATTTCAGCGGACACTTATCACAGCTTCATGGGTATTAGCATGGTTGGGTGGTCGGTGATTGGTGCCGTTGGTGGGGCAGCTCTCGCGGTTTACGGCTGGACGCTTTAAGCGATTTGGCAGCTGGTTGCATATTCCCTGGATTGTGACATGATGAAAACGCGCTGTTGAAGCCCCCGCTTTTCCGGCGCAACCTCGGCAGCCCCCGCGCCGAGGTTTTTTGTGGCAAATTGAACACCACGCTGAAGGCGGAGCAGTCTTGCTAGGAAGCAATTTGGGTTATGCGATGCAGCGCCGATCTGCGCTTACATATTGGATTGGATGACGCCGATATTCGGAGCCGCACGGTGCTATCCTTTTGTCAGGCGATGTGGCACCTTGGAGCGAGATTTCCAGTCAACTCGCACCCACACCGTATCACTCGTGCCGCATCCCGGTTCTGGTGGCTGCGATTGGAATTTCGAGCAGCGAAGCAAGTGATGCGCCATCGTTGAACACTGAAGTGTCTCGGCAGCCTTTAGTAGGATGTTCGCCGCGACACACGCGCAAGCAAGTATTCCCGCTAAGAAGTTATGAGGCCAGGAGACAAATTGTCAGGAAACCTCACCAAGCGAGCATCCGGTAGACCACCATCAGCTGGCTCTGACACCACTGTCCCGTCACCAGTTCTGATTACTTGGATGAAGTGCAACCTACATAGTCATTATGCCAGCACCACTACGCGGACGCTCCGGCTGACAAACAACATTGGGTTTCGCAGTTGGCATTGGCTAGCACAATTTCAGCGAGCTTCCAGCATCTTCGAAGCGTTCAATCCGGAATATGGTCGAATTCCGGCGGAATTAACAATATCAAGCCAGCACCGATGAATAGAGTTCCGGTGCGACTAACAGGAAGTTCGCCAAAATCATCAGGACGTTCTCCCACGGTTTTGTTCTCACCAATAAAAAGCCGGAAAGCGCAGCGCCAACTCTAGCAATCCTCACCGGTAAATATCGTAATCAGCTTCCATTGGTTGGGAACCTCGGCTTCTCGCATAGCCATGCCCTGCATGGGTTGCGGTCGCGATGATACCGGGAGAAAGGCAGTCCCCAATGCGTTCGACGGTTTCCAAACCATGATCCATCCATTGATGTTTCAAGGCTACCAGATCATGCCAGAGTTGATCGTTTGGCAGGCGTGAGGTGACCGGAACCAGCGTCGCACAGTCGATCGTCCGTATTTTTCCGGAATAGGAGCAGGCGATATTGAGCGTATCGTTCGTCCGTCCTGCAAGCTGATGCAGCGGGATAATCTCAACGCCTTTTTCAATCAGGCGACGCTGCACGCGAATCTGTTCGAGCGTGTGTTCTGTCCATGGCGCGACAATCGAGGCAGGAGTGATGAAAGTCACGGATCGCCCTGATGAAGCGATAAGCTCGGCAAGAACGCTCGCCATATAATAACGATCGTCATCGAAGACGACGACCGGACCATCGTTCGCAAGCGCAGCCACGCCGTTTTCGAGCAGTGCATTGACGCCGACTGTCGTCCCCTCTGCGAGATAATCGAGCGGGTCACGATGAACCCGCCCCACACCATCGTTACGCCAGCGCGCCCCTGTGGCGATTGCTATGTGCGGGATGCCAAAGGAAAGAACATCTTCCGCGCTAAGCCGGCTATCAAGATAAAGTTGCGCGTTGGATGCCTGCCGCAATTGGCCAAGGCGCCAATCCCGCACACGGCCCCAGGCAGCAAGCCCGGGAAGGCGGCATTCCTGCGTAACGCGACCACCCCACTCTTGTGTAGCCTCAGCCAGCGCCACCTCCGCGCCGCGCTGCGCCATGGCGCGCGCCGCTTCCAACCCGGTGGGGCCGCCGCCAATAATGAGCACCGATTGCTGCTTCTGCAGGGGCGGAATGATTTCCGGATGCCAGCCCTTGCGCCATTCTTCGCCTATCGTCGGATTTTGCGTGCAGCGCATCGGGGCAACCGTATTATCGCTTGCCGTGCAGATGTTGCAGCCGATGCATTCGCGGATATCGTCGATACGGCCATCGCGAATTTTCGCTGGCAGGAAGGGATCGGCAATCGATGGCCGCGCTGCGCCGATCAGATCGAAAATGCCCTTCTTGATTGCACGCACCATCGCGTCGGGGGAAGTGTAACGCCCTACCCCGACGACGGGTTTCGAGGTGAGAGGTTTTACGAAGGAAACAAACTCCTCCTGAAAGCCTTCCTGCGAGAACCGGGAGGTCTGACTGTCGTTCGACCAATTTGAAAGGTTAACGTCCCACAGGTCGGGTTCGTCGGCCAGCGCTGTTATAACATCGCGTCCTTCACCGTCATGGGTCAGATCTTCCGCGCCCAAAAACTCCTCTACGGCAAATCGCACCGCAATGGCGCATTTATCGCCTACTGCGTCGCGCGTATCGGCAATCACCTCGCGAAACAGACGCAGGCGGTTTTCAAAGCTGCCGCCATATTCATCCGTGCGCTTGTTATAACGGTTAAGCAGGAAGTGCTGCAGAAGCGTCATGTCGTGACCGGCATAGATATAGATGATGTCAAAGCCCGCACGCTTGGCGCGCAAGGCCGCATCGCGATGCCATTTGCGGAATTGGGCTATGTCGCTTTTATCCATGGCGCGCGCCTGAACCGGATCTTCCACATCGACCATAATGTCGGACGGTCCGATCGGTGAAAGTCGCGTCAGTCGGTTGGCGATGTGGATGCCGTTGTGCACGAGTTGAATGGCTGCGAGGCTTCCCTGCTCATGCACAGCCTCCGTGAGCTGGATGAGACGAGGAATGTCCTTGTCGTCCCACAGCCTGCCCTGATTGGACGGCGTTATGTCGGAAGTGGGATGGATTTCGGTTTCCTGTGTGGCAATGACACCCCAACCGCCTTCCGCCTTCATACGCCGCATATGTCGATCAGCGTCGGGATAGCGATGACCCATGCCGCTGCAATGCGGCACCTGATAAAAACGGTTAGGCGCGGTGACCGGACCGATCTTGATGGGTTCGAAGAGTATGTCGTAACGCGGGTCGCGCATGGGCATAATTCCATTGTTCCGGAAAGCGCAGCTTCGCTTTGCCGGTTAATCACTATTGGTTTGTGTTTCACGCAAAGTCTTCAGCCTCCGCTCGACACACTTTGGAGCCTAAAAACGCTCTGCAAGCGGGGGCCAAAGAGATATCCCTGCCGCCCTGTTGAAACTCTCCCTGAGCAGTTCTTTATGCTGAAAGCTATACACAGACGCACTATTATGCAAGTGCATAATAGTGCGTCTCCATGCTTTGCCTTTGCCCTCATATATGCGAGAGATAATCCAAAGGAGAGTTGCGCTTCATGACGAGCCTGTTCAAACGCGCCCCAGAAAGCGAACGCCGACGCGAACTGATTGAAGCGACATTGGAATGTATATCCGAGGTCGGGATTCAGGCCACGACCGTGCGTGCCGTTGCCGCTCGTGCGGGCGTAACAAACGGGCTGATACGCCATCACTTTGAGAACAAGGCCAATCTCATCGTCGAAGCTTATCGTCGTACAATGGAGCTGATCACCGCTTCCAGCATGGCGATATTGGAAGGGCGAGAGGGGAAACCGCATCAGCGGCTATTGCAATTCATCAAGGCAACACTGGAAGGGCAAGCCTCCGATGATCGGATGCTGTCGCTTTGGGCCACGTTCATCAGTCAGAATCGCGTGGATCCGATGATCATGGCGGTGCGCGATGAAAGCTATGCAAACCTTCGCAGGGCAACCGAGCCGCTTCTCGCCGAAGTTTTCACCGCCGAAGGACGCGCGTTCACCCCTGCGGAAATCGAACGCGCCGCCATTTGTGTGCACGCCATACTGGATGGTCTGTGGCTCGAAGCTTGCCTCGATCAGAGGCGCGAGAAAACGGATATGTTTGTGCAGCTTGCAAAAGAAATGATCGAAAAGGTTCTGGACACCTCTCTTTCCGAAGATTGAGCCAAGGTCGATCATTTCGCGATAGGGGCCTGCTGACTGCCTCAAGAAGCTTCCCGTTTCCAATCCCCCTCTAACTCAACACGATACCGCCATCGACGTTGAGGCTTTGTCCTGTAACAAAAGCGGCATCATCAGATGCCAGAAATGCGACCGGCCCAACAACGTCCTCCGGATCGCCGATACGACGCATCGCCGTCTTTTCCTGCCACGCCTGGCGCACGGCGGCATCATCCAGATTGACCCGCCCCATGTCCGTCAGAATAATTCCAGGGCAAATGCAGTTGGCCGTAATCCCATACGTGCCGACCTCCAGGGCCAGAACGCGGGTGAAGCCCATGACGGCAGCCTTCGATGCGGAATAATGGGCCTGTCCAAGCGCACCGTGCTTGCCGCCGATGGAGGCGATATTGACGATGCGACCGTATTTCTGCCGCTTCATGTGAGGAAGCGCTGCTTGAACGACCAAAAACGTACCCTTTGCGTTGACATCAAGCACACTGTCCCAGTGCTCTTCCTTCAGGTGCTCGACATCACCGGCGATCAGAATCCCGGCATTGTTTACGAGAGCATCGATGCGGCCGAACACATCAACAACATTGCTGACCATCGCTTCTACCTGGGCTTTGTTGCTCACATCAGCATAGACGGTCAGAGCCCGCCGGCTTGTGGCCTCGATTGCGCGCGCTACTTCCTGCAAGGCATCCTGTTGGCGCTCGATGTCGTTGATAGCAACATCGAAGCCACGTTTGGCCATGCCGATTGCAATGGCCCGGCCAATACCGCGACTTGCACCGGTAACGAGGGCGATTTTTGCCTGTTCTGTCATTTCATTCTCCCAAAATCAAAGCGCGGTATAGCCGCCATCCACGGCAAGCACGGTGCCGGTCACAAAACTTGCAGCATCGGACGCCAGAAACAGAACGGCATTCGCGATCTCTCTCGGTTCTCCCAGCCGTCCCTGTGGCGTCATGCGCATCCAGGTTGAGAACCATTCCTCATTGCTGCGGCCAGCAAGCGTCAGTTCCGTCGCGGTGTAGCCGGGTGCAACCGCATTGACGCGAACGCCCTGCTTTGCCCATTCCACAGCCAAGGACTTGGTAATGAGGTTTACTCCGGCTTTAGCGGCGTTGTAGGCAACCTGCGGCTGCGGATAGACGACGATCTCGCCGCACATCGACGAAATATTGACGATAGTGCCGCGTCCGACAGCGGCCATGCGCTTGCCGAAGGATTGGGCACAATAAAAGACGCCGTTAAGATTGATGTCGATTACAGCGTGCCAGTCCGCTTCGGATGTTTCGCTCGCGGGACTGTTGCGAACGATGCCCGCATTGTTGACGAGGACGTCCGGGACGCCAAACTCCGCGGCAATAGCATCGGCGGTTCGCTCCACCGCATCGCGGTCGGTCACGTCCAGAATGTACATGCTCGCAGAAGAAGGACGACGGGCATTGAGTTCCGCAGCCGCCTGCCTGGCAGCCGCTTCGTCGCGGTCGGTGATGATGACCGTCGCGCCGGCTTCAACGAAAAGCTCGGCAATCGCACGCCCGATACCCCGCGCGCCACCTGTAATAACGGCGTGCTTGCCGGTCAGTTGAAAATCAGTGAGCATTCAGTCCTCCCGCGACAATGTTTCAGGTAGCCCGAACGGCTTTCAATGCCGGATAAAGCGCCCGATATTGCTGATAGATTTCATTGTAGAGAGCCATCTCGCGCGGACGCGGCTCTATGCGCTTGCCGGGCTTTACCATGGCGGCAATACCCTCATCGATGGTTGCGAAATGGCCTGCTCCATGCGCAGCGAGCACCGCAGCTCCCACGGAAGGCGCATCGCGTGACTGCGGCACACAGACAGGCAAGGCCGCAGTGTCGGCATGGATTTGCAGCCAGAGCGGGGACGCGCTCGCACCGCCGCCGACGGTGATTTCCTGGCCTCGATAACCGGCTTCAGCCATGGCATCAAGAATAGTACGGGTGCCGAAACTGATACCTTCCATGATGGCACGGAAGATATGATGCGGTTCATGCGCCAGCGTCAGTCCGACGATTGCACCACGAGACAAGGCATCGGTATAGGGCGTGCGGTTGCCCTGAAAATGATCCTGCACCAGAAGCCCTTCAGCGCCCGGCTCCAGCGCAGCCGCCTTGGCGTTGAGCGCTTCCATGTCCATGGTCCCGTTCATCAGGCGTCCGAGCCATGCGATGATCGAGCCGGTGGAAGTCTGCCCGCCTTCGATAATATAGCGTCCCGGATAGACCATGTCGGGATAGCTGCCCCATATGCCCGGCGCGTGCAAAGGTTTGTCCGCAACACCAAATTGCAAGTGGGACGAGCCGGTTATCAGCGCAAGCTGACCGGGCTTGGCCACGCCCAGTCCTATCATGCCGATAAGTGCATCAGCGCCCCCCTGCACTACCTTTAGGCTCTGCGAGAGGCCGAGTTCGGAAGCAGCGGTTGCACACAGCCCGCCGATGACCTCTCCGGGTGCGACCACGCGAGAAGGCCATTTCTGCAATAGATCACTGAGGCCGAGTTTCTCCAGGAGTGTGACCGGGAAACCGCCGCGATCCGTCGAATAGTGCCAGCGGAGCGACACGTTGTTCAGACTGGCAGCTTTTTCACCGGTCAGGCGCAGTGTCATGAAATCCTGATACTCGCAGATCGTATCTGCTTTTTCGAATATCTCCGGCTCATTCCGCGCGAGCCACAGTGCTTTCGGGATCATCCATTCCGCCGAAACCGGTCCTCGCCCCCCGCCATTGGCCTGCAAGGCAATATCCGCAGTGGCAAGGACAGCATCGGCCTCGGCACTTGCTCGAACGTCCATCCAGATGATCGATGGACGCAGCGGTTTACCAGCCGCGTCCAGAGCCACGACCGTGCAGCTCGTCGTCGCCAGCGTGATTGCTTCTATCGCGGACGGGTCGACGGACGAATCCGCAATCGCCTTGCGCGCAGCCGTTACAAAGCCTGACCACCAGTCTTCGGGGTTCTGCTCGGCACGAGCGCCGCTGGAAAACTTGGTCTCATAAGGAACTGCGGCACTTGCAAGGCACGTGCCCGAAAGATCGTAAACCCGCGCGCGGACACTTTCCGTTCCTCCATCGGCGGTGAGAAAATAAGCCATTCAACTCCTCCCGAGGCAGATGCGAAAACTCCTCCAGTCTTCGCATACCTCATCGCGCATGTTTCAACTCAGGCTCCGAAACACTTCCAGCGCCTTGCCCGCATACATGACAGCCGGTCCGCCGCCCATTTCAACGGCTACCTCAAGCGCCTCGATCAGTTCCTGCTCGCTTGCTCCATGCCGGATCGCTGCATCCACGTGGTAAAGGATGCAATCTTCGCATCCCTTCACGACGGCAATACCGACAGCGATCAATTCGCGCTGGCCGGACGAAAACGCGCCGGCAGCGGTTGCGGTTTTGCTGACCTTGGCGAAGCCAGTCATCAATTCGGGCGCAGCTTTCGCAAAAGCGCCGAGCCGAGCCTGCGCTTCCTTGAGACGAAGCCTGACGTCCTCAGTCATGGGAACCTCCGATGGAACTCAAAATCAGATCGAGAACGTCCTTGGCCTGATCCCATTGCGGCATATGGCCGGACTGGCCGAGAAAATGCACCGCAATGGAAGGCGGAAGTGTCGTCGCCTGTTGCCATGGAATGATGCGATCCAGAAGACCGACCAGAACACGTACCGGTTTCGCGCGGGAAAGCTTTTCCAGTCCCGGAACAATATCGATCTTTTGCCCTGTAGGGGCCACAATGGCTGCTGCCAGCGCCTTGAGACGCCCTTGGGCCATGGTTTTAGCAAACTTCGCCGCCAGTTCCGGCGAAAGCTCTGCGGGCTTGGCAACGATACGACGCAGCAGATGGCTGACCTCGCCTGCCGTTGTTAAATGGGCCATGCCGGAAATGAATCCGACGTCCACGTCAGAACCGAGGCCGGCAGGAGCGATCAGCGTCAAGCTCGAAACACGGCTCACATGCACAGCTGCAAATTGTGCAGCTACGACGGCTCCAAGAGAATGCGCAACGACATCCACCTCGGCAATGCCCAGAGCGTCGAGGAATGCGGGCAGGAATGCGCTGAGTTCATCCGCATTCGTCGCATTGATGGTCGTCAGTCCGTGAGCAGGAAGATCGGGCGCAATTACCCTGAAATTCGCCCGGCGCAGACCCGATGCAATACCGGTCCAGGTCGTCCGGTCACCAGAGAAACCGTGCAGCAACAGGATTGTGCGGGCATTTTGGGGACCCTGATCCAGATAGGCGACACGGCCATTCGCCAGATCGGCAAAGTGCACAGCGCTGTTTGAATTCGAATTGCTCGACGCCGCCAGCACGTCTTCTTTCTCGATCCGCCCCCGGCGTCCGCTACCCGAAAGCGAATTGATGTCGATGCCATTCTGGCGGGCAACCTTGCGAGCAAGCGGCGTGGCCCGGACCCGCTCGCCCTCTCTTGCCGGAGTCATCTGTCTGGCGGCTAACGCTTTGGCTTCAGGCCGAATGGGTTCAGCCTTGTGCACCGCCACTTCAGGCGTTGCCGCAACTGCAGCGGCCACTTCGATACGGGCTATGGTCTCGCCAACCGTGACCATCTCGCCTTCCTCGCGCAAGATATCGACAAGCGTTCCACTCGCCAGTGCCGGAAACTCCGCAACGGTTTTGTCTGTCTCGATCTCAAGCACGGCCTCGCCGCGCTCGAAGCTCTCGCCTGCGTTCTTCAGCCAGCGAACGATACGGCCTTCTGCCATCGTTTCACCAAGACGCGGCATAGCGAGGTCGGTGACAACGCGTTCGTTCTGCGAACCGGCTGCGCGTGCGGGGTGCAACGCAGCCGGTTCTTCAGGAGAAGGCGCGCTTTCGCCACCTTCATCCGTCCAGTCGGGACCATCGCCGATATCGATACGCGCCAATGGCGCACCAACCATGACCTGATCGCCAATAGCTCCGATCCATTCGTTCAACGTACCGTCACCCAAGGCGGGAAACTCAGCCACGGTCTTGTCCGTTTCGATTTCTATTATGGAATCCCCGCGCTTGAAACTGTCCCCCGGCTTGACGAGGAAGCCGACGATCCTGCCTTCCTCCATTGTCTCGCCAAGGCGTGGCATTTTGAGAATCCGTTCGGTCATGACAGCATCTTCTCGGCAACGGAACGAATGAAATCGGGCGTCGGAACGCTTCCGGTTTCCAACTCCTGCGAAACCGAAATCGGAATATCTTCACCGGCGACACGTACAACGGGCTGTTCGAGATAGTCGAAACATTCCTCGGTAATGCGAGCGGCCAGCTCGGCCGCAACGCCTGCAGTCATGACACCTTCGGAAACCACCATTGCCTTGCCGACACGCTCGACATGTTCACGCACTGTGTCGAAATCGAGCGGGTTAAGCGTCCGAAGATCGACGACCGTCGCTTCGATGCCCTTCGCGGAAAGTTTCTCGGCGGCATCGAGTGCATAATGAAGCTGGCGCGAATAGGTGATGATAACGAGATCCTTGCCGGTGCGGCGCACCGCAGCCTTGCCCCATTCAAGCGGCTCGGCGTCGAGATCGACTTCTTCCTTGCGGGTGTAAAGCGCCTTGTGCTCGATGAAGACCACGGGATCAGGCTTCGTCAGGCTTTGGCGCAGCAGATGATAGGCATCCTGGACTGTGGCGGGCATGGCAAGGCGCAGACCTGGCGTATGCATTATCCATGCCTCAAGGCTCTGGGAATGCTGGGCACCGGCGGAGCGTCCGGTACCGCCCTGGGTGCGCAGCACCATCGGCACGCCGATCTGCCCACCGAACATGTAGCGTATCTTTGCTGCCTGATTGGCAAGCTGGTCCATCGTCATGCCGAGAAAATCGATATACATCAGCTCGGCAACTGGCCGCAGCCCCGTCATCGCAGCCCCGACCGCCGTACCAACAATAGCCGGTTCGGATATGGGCGTATCGATCAGGCGTTCAGGACCGTACTTTCCGATAAGGTCCTTCGTAACGCCATAGGCACCACCATAGCGCCCGACCTCCTCGCCGATCACGACGATGGTGTTGTCTTCCGCCATGGCGTCATCCAGCGCTTTGCGCAGCGCGTCGCGGTAAGTCATGGCAACCATTATGCTTCATCCTTGGAAAGTATGCGGTCGATACGGGTGCGGACAGGTTCGGGCTCGGGCTCCCCTACCGCATAAACATCCTTGAACATGGAAGTGAGCGGCGGCGCCTTGGATTCGACGGTGAAGTCGATGGTGGCGTCCATCTCGGCAGCAATGTCGCTATCCATGGCGTCAAGTGAGGCTTCCTGCGCGAAACCGGAGGATAAGAGCTGGTCGCGCGTGAATTTTACAGGATCTTTCTTGCGACCTTCGAGTTCTTCCGCCTCTGCGCGGTATGGGCTCTTATCCATGCGCGCATGACCAAAGAACCGATAGCAGGTGACAGACAGGAAGCCCGGCTTGCCGAGCCGCGCATCATCGATCAATCCCTGGGCAGCGTGCTTGACCTCCTCGACATCAATGCCATCGACAACCCTTCCGTTGAGGCCGAATGCGTGGGCCCGCTGATCAAAGGCGGTGTTGGCGGTCGCCTGATCGACGCGCGTTCCCATGCCGTACTGGTTGTTGATGCAGACAAAGACCACCGGCAGGCCCCACAGGGCGGCCATGTTCATGCTCTCATAGAGAATGCCCTGCTGCATCGCGCCGTCGCCAAAGAATGCGAGCGAAACGGAATTTTTCTTCAGGTATTTGCTCGACAGGCCTGCCCCGACAACAGATGGGATACCGCCGCCTACGATAGCGTTGGCCCCAAGATGACCGAGTGCCATGTCGGCAATGTGCATGGAGCCGCCCTTGCCATGGCAATAGCCGGTTTCCTTGCCGCCGATTTCGGCCATCATCTGCCTGGGATCGGCGCCGCGGGCGAGAAAGATGCCATGGCCGCGATGATGCGTCGTAAATGTGTCCTGTGGCTGCATGGCGGCGCACACACCGGCGGCAGCGGCTTCTTCGCCAATGGAAAGGTGAAGCATCGAACCTGCCGTCTGGCCGCGCACGAAGAGTTCGCCGACGCGTTCTTCAAAGGTGCGGATGCGGCGCATCGTTCGATAGAGTTCGAGAAGATTGGAGTTACTCGGATTTTGCACGTGCGCCTCCGACAGACCTGTCTGTTGCAAATGTTTCATGATGTCCGGTTCAATGCCCTCACAGGAGCTTTAGTTTGGTGGTACGCGAGACAACCGCGACCGCGACGAGAATGATGAGGCCCTTCACGATGCTCTGGATATACGTATCCATGCCAATCAGATTGAGGCCGTTATTGATGACGCCGATAAACAGCGCGCCGAAGAAAGTTCCGGCAACCGTCGCCGTACCGGGACGGAACATGGTCATGCCGATGAATACCGTAGCTAAACCGTCGAGGAGATAGCGCTCGCCGGCATTCGGCTGGCCGGAGCCGAGGCGCGCTGCCAGAAGCGCCCCTGCAACGGCTGCGAAAATCGAGCAGACGATCAGGGCGGCGGCGCGATAGAAGCGACCGTTCACGCCAGACAGCTCCGCAGCCTTGAGGTTGCCGCCCACAGCGTAAATGTAACGACCGAAGACCGTGCGCTCCATCAGGAACCAGGCGACGAACACCACGACGACCATGGCATAGGCAAGCACGGGAACACCAAAGAGCTGCCCCTGTCCCAGCCAGAGATAGCTGGCCGGAAGCCCGCCATAGATCGCGCGTCCGCCCGTCATCAGAAAGTTGATCCCATATAGAATGGAGCCTACTGCCAGCGTCGCAATCAGTGAGGGTACGCCGACCAGGGTGACGAGCGCCGCATTGACGGCACCGACGACAAATCCTGCCCCCAATCCGGCCAGCAACGCCAATGGCAAAGGCGTGCCCGCAACCAGCAGCAGCGGCACCACAATACCGGCCATGCCGACCATATAGCCGACCGAAAGGTCCATTTCGCGCGCGGCGAAGCCGAAGGTCAGGCCCGCGCCGACGATGGTGAGCATGGCAATCTGCTGGAGGATGTTGAGCAGATTGTTGGCCGTCAGAAAGCGGTCCACTGTCAGCGAAAAGCCCACGAACAGCAGGAGCAACACGAAGAGCGTTGAATATTTCAGCAGCCATTCACCCTTAAGCTTCTTGCCAAAGCTCTGCGCGTGACGCGACGATCGTGGGGCAACGGCGGGGTTTTGTGTATTCATTGGATAACTCCTGCCATTGCGGCAATGAACTTCGCTTCGGAAAAGGCCTCACGCGGAATTTCAGCACCCGTAGAACCGTTCACGAAGGGGATGACGCGGTCTGCCACGTCAGCAATTTCCAGCAGGTCGGACGAAGTGACCAGAATTGCCACGCCCTTGTCGGCGAGCCGGCGCATCTGAGCATGAATTTCACGCTTGGCCCCAATGTCGACACCCTCGGTGGGTTCGATGAAAATCATCAGCCGGTAGTGGTCGTCTGCGCCGTACAGCCACTTGCCGATAGAAACCTTCTGCTTGTTGCCGCCGCTCAGGTCCTTCACGAACTGATTGCGCGAATGCGCCTTCACGTTCAAAAGCTGCATGGTGCGGTCGGCTTCCTGCGCTTCACGGCGCATCGACAGCACGCCCGTGCCGCCCATGGCCGCAAATGACGGATGCACCATAGCAAGGTTTTCACGCACATCCCAATCGCCGATCAGCGAGTATTCCATGCGGTGATCGGGGACCAGAGCGACGCCTTTTTTCTGCATGGAACGCGCATCGATCCGGGCGATGGCGTCGCCCCGAAAACGGCAGCTGCCGCTGGTGACACCACTCCCCGCATAGAGCGAACGAGCGAAGCCAAAATGGCCGGCACCGGTCAAACCGATCAGGCCGACGATTTCACCGGCACGGATGGAAAATTTGTCAACTTCGACATTGCCTGCACGCCAGTCACTCACTTCCAGAACCACGGGGCCGAAACTGCGATTTTGGCTGCTCTCCGACGCCATCGCCGTTTTTCCGCCAGTGCGTTGCAGCATCAGATCAATCAGCCCGGCTTCGCTCGCTTCAGCAGCCCGAAGCGTCGCAACATGTCGGCCGTCGCGCAGGACCGTAATTCTATCGCTCAGTGCTTTTATTTCCGAGAGGAAATGGCTGATCAACACGATGCCAACCCCTTGCTGCGGCAAAGTCCTGATAATCTCCCAGAGGCTTTCCTTTTCGCGTGCAGGCAAGGTGGCCGTGGGCTCGTCAAGGATGAGCAGCCGGACATCGCCACGCAGTGCGCGAACAATCTCGATGATCTTCTGGTCAGCCATCGGCAGCATGTCGACCTGCTGGTCGAGATCGATGGAAACTTGCGGAAACCAGCGCCTGAGCAGTTCGCAGGCACGCGACAGCAGTTTGCGCTTATCAATGACACCGAGCCCAAGCCGGGGCTCGTCGCCAAGCAGAATATTCTCTGCGCCGGTCAGCCCGGGCACGAGACTGCCCTCCTGCGATACATGCGCGATGCCTTTGCGCAGCGCATCCCCGGCGCTTGTCAGCTTCACCGGCGCACCATCAATGGTGATTGTGCCGGATGTCGGGCTTTTGCTACCGCCAAGAATGCTGACCAGAGTGGTCTTTCCCGCGCCGTTTTCTCCGATCAGTCCATGCACCTCATCAAACCGAAACTCAGCGCTCACCTGATCCAGTGCCAGCGTTCCGGGATAGGACATAACGATCTGCGACAGGCTTACCGCCATCGGAGAACTCCCATGAATTCAATCTATTCCAAAAGGGGCCGGAGCGCGGAACGATCACGCTCCGGCCAGATGCAGGCAACGTTGAGGGCTTGCCTACTTCTTCGGGAGGAAGTCCTTGCAGTTCTGCTTGGTGACGAGAGGCGCATCGAGATAAACGGTCTTCGACGGAATGACCTTCGCGGCGTCATCCTTCTTGACCACTATGCTCTCGATCCATTCGCCAGTCTGCGCACCCATCTTTTCGAATGGCTGCGAGACCGTCGCGATCATCAGGCTGTCAGGCTTGCAAACTTCTTCGATGGCCTGCGGATGGCCGTCAATGCCAATCACTTTGACATTCTTCAGACCAGCGGCATTCAGCGCGTTGATCGCGGCCTGTGCAGGCTCATCCCATGGGGCCCAGACCGCATTGATCTCCTCGCCAAAGCGCGATGCATAGTCCTGCATGGTCTTGGTCGTGTCTTCGAAGAACGCCGTGTAGTCGATATTATGCTCAGCGATTACCTTTACTTCCGGGTATTCCTTCAGCACGGTCTCCATCACGTCGCCGCGCTTGCGCGTGCCATGGTGCTCAGCCATACGCAGGAAGACAAGATTGCCCTTGCCGCCCATCTCATTGAGCAAAAAGGGCGACACATCGGCCGACATTGCCCAGTTATTGGTGGTCACATCCACCACCACACCGTCGACCTGGCCGCTATCGATAGCGAAAACCGGAATCTTGGCCGCAACAGCGGAATCGATGGCAGCGCGTGAAGCGCGCAAATCCGACATGCTGACGATGATCGCATCCACCCCGCGCGAGGCCGCATCCTGAATGTTCGACGCCGTGCGCTCACCGGAGCCACCGCTATCAAGCACGCTTATGCTCCAGTCCTTGTTCGTCTCCTTGAGCCAGGCATCAAAGCCCGCCTTTGCGCGCTGCTCGGACTGCGCAGCAGCGTTGGAATGCACCCAGGCTACATTTGTAGCTGAAGCGCTTGCCGTGCCCATAAGCATGGCAAGGGCCGTGACAGCCACTGCTTTCTTGAAAAATCCAGAACCCATTTTTTCCTCCCAAAAGCCATGTGGTTGGCTCCACATCCGACTTTGATTGCTGCTTGCAGGCACATTCAGTTCGCTTGACGTCGAACTGGACCGTGACCATCGCGAAAAGCGCCATCGGCGCTCCGCCGTTCTCCCCTTCTGTCGCATCGGCGAATGCCTGTTTCTGCTCCTCCAGAACCACCATTCCGTCGCCTTGCGCCAGTTTCGTTTCCGATTGACCTCACTGCCCTTTCGCGCTCTTGTCCGCCGGAACGATTGGTATTAAGCGTCACCAAATTACAAATGTCAAATAGAAATACATTTGTAATTTGGTGAATGAAAAATCGAAAGAGAGACAGATGAGCGAATCCGAAGACAGCCTCATGGTGCGCGTGGCGTGGCTCTACTATGTTGGAGGATTCAACCAGGAGGCGACAGCATCCCGTCTCGGCCTGACCCGGGCCCGTGTAAACAAGATACTGGGCGAAGCCCGCGAAAGCGGTCTCGTCAGCATCTCCATCGACCATCAGAACGCTGGCACATTGCCCGTGGAAAATGAGCTGATGCGTCAGTACGGTCTGGATTTTTGTATTTCAACACCGCCATTTGGCTTTCAATCCGATGACGACACTGCCTCTGAAATCCGCAAACAGGTATCATTCCGAGCTGTCGGTGTTGCAGCCGCCACCTATCTGAAAAGCTTTCTGGCCGATCATGAGGATGCAACAATCGGCACCGGCTGGGGGCGAACCATAGAACAGATGACGCTGCAACTTGCTGGTGTACGTGCACCGCAGGCGCGCTTCATTTCCGTGATGGGATCGCTGACCGCAAACTCCGCCTATAATCCGTTCGAAGTTGTGCATATGCTGGCGCGGCGGACAGGCGGACAAGGCTTCTTCCTTCCTGTACCCTTCATCGCCGATTCCGCCGAAGATCGAAAAGTTCTCATCTCCCAACGCTCTGTGGCACGCGCGCTGGAAATTGCCCGTACCGCTTCCGTCTGCTTCATCAGTGCCGGTGAACTGACAGAGGATTCGCTGCTGCGCCGCCAGAACATGTTGAGCAAATCCGAACTGGAAAGCCTGCGTGCTGCCGGCGCCATCGGCGACACCAACGGCATCTTCTTTGACGAGAACGGGCAGCAGGTCGAACACGAGATGAACCAGCGGACCATTGCTCTGAGCTTCGCCGACTTGAAGAAGGTTCAGGTGGTCCTGCTCATCGCCGGGCAGGAGAAGGCCGTTGCCGCCAAAGCACTGCTCAAGAGCGGGATCGTGAACGGCCTGATTATAGACGGAGACGCAGCCGAGGCCCTGATAGCTATTCTATGACGGCATAGCGTGACCCGCCTTTCGATGGGAAGTCGCGCCGAAAACGGGAGAATGAGTCTCATCAGGTCGTTGCATGAAATATTGCCATTCTTCCCGAGCATGCTACCAAATGAATGACTAGATCAAACTGCCCTTCCCGGTCTTCAGACCAATCAGGCGGGCGATTGCGATGATATGTCACTCTTTCGCACTGAGTAACTGCGACAGCGATCAAACTCATCACCCTGTAAAAGGTCTAAGCAGGACTCCCAGTTCATCTCCGAAGATTACTCTTTCCGACTAAATGCACTTGCTATTGTTGACATCAGATCATTGAAGCGGTCGCCTTGAATTGCGACATGATTGCGAAGCAGTTCACGAGCGGCAGAGGCGTCGCCTGCAACGATAGCATCAAGGATTTCAGTGTGTTCCTGAATTGAAGTACGCATACGATTATGGATGCGCAATTGTAAGCGCCGTTAAGGTCGCAGGCATATGTGCAGCATGAGGCATTGTTCGGCAAGGAAGCCCCAATGACTGGCGGCGTAGATAACCTTATGGAACTGCTCATTATCGTAATAATAGCGGTCTTTATCCTCGCTGTTCGCGGAATTTGCGCATGGTTCATGAGCCGCCAACAGGGCGAGTTTGTCGTCCGTGGTAAAGCGCTGCGCCGCACGTGCTCGGGCAGCCCCTCCAGTTCCGACGTGACTGCGAACTTTTCGAGAATTTGATGGCGTTGAGGATTCGGCGAGCAGGGTTTGGAAAACAACCCCCTTTGTGCGAAGCGCGCGCCAAGCCCTCTGAGGTGCGCTGCGGCAATCAGGAGCAACGCTCTGCAGAGTCCCCAGGAATAAGAATGGATACGATGGCGCCCCCGCCAGGCCGGTTTTGGAGTTCGAGCTTTCCACCATGGGCTGCCGCTATCGCCTGCACAACCGAAAGGCCCAGTCCGGTTCCTCCGGTGGCCCGCGAACGAGACGCGTCCCCTCGCCAGAAGGGATTGACGTTTATGTCGCCCATATTTTCAGGAAAGCCGGGACCTCGATCCAGGACGCGTATGGCGATGAAGCCATCAGTGGTCAGTTCAGTCTGGCATCGCAACACTCCGCCACCGGCAGCATAACGGCAGGCATTTTCCAGAAGCGCGAGTATGGCCTGCCGAATACGCTGGCGATCGGCTATCGCTGTCCTTGGCGACAATTCCTTTTCGACAGTAAGCTTGCTTGCTTCGAGCATCGGCTTGGCTGAATCGATTACGGCGTCCACCAGTTCCGCCACTTCAAAGCGCTCGCGGTCCATGACGAGTTTTTGTCCTATCGCCAGCGACAGCGTTCGCAGATCCTCGACAAGACGGGACAACCCCTCCACCTGCAGCAAAAGGCTCGCCACCGTCTTCGTGTCCATCGGAAATACGCCGTCCACCATGCCCTGCATGGAGCCACGCAATATGGTCAGTGGTGTGCGCAACTCATGTGCTACAGCCATATTGTTGAAGCGCAGACGTTCTTCCATAGTTTCAAGGCTGGTTGCCAATGCATTGAAGCTTTCGATAAGGCTCTTGACCTCCACCGTGCTCGTATGAGATTCCGCCAGCCGGACGGTAAAGTCCCCCGATTTTAGCCCCTCCGCTACCTGCGTCAGCTGCTCCAGAGGCCGAGCGATCCGTCGCGCCAGATATATTCCGATGACACTGCAAATAAGCGCCGAAAACAGACCGCAGACAAGCACGGACAAGTAGAGCTGAAAGTCGACCGGATCAGAAAGACCATCAAGATGGTCGAACAGTTCCCTGATCGCGGCAGGTTCCGGAACGATGCCGGAATTCATATCGCGGTAAGCCTGCGCCGCATTGGCGGGCAGGCTCTTTACTACGCCCTCTTCCAGATAAGCGGCATAAGAGGTCACCCCCAGATAGGCCAGTCCGACACTGAGCACCAGCATGGCAGCAATTATGATGGCAGTCAGCGTGGCAAGAGGGAGCGTGGGTAGCTTCATTTGGGGTCTGCCAAGCGATAACCGATGCCACGGACGGCGGGGAAGAAATCCTTCTGCCCAAGTGCTTCGAGCTTCTTTCGCAGATTGGATATGTGCGTATCCACCGTGCGGACCAGCGCGTCGCTTTCCGGCAGGCAGGCATCGAGAATATCGGCACGGTCGAAGGCGTGCGTGGGACGTCGCACCATGTAAGCAAGAATTCTGAATTCGCTGAGTGTTAATTGGAGGGCAATCCGTTCTCCGTTACAATTGACGAAAGCCGAGTAGGCATTGAAATCCACTTCAATCGCCCCGAAGCGGCGGAGCGTCTCCTGCTGATCGCCTTTTGTACGGCGGAGCACCGCCTTGACGCGAGCTACAACCTCCTGCGGATTGAAGGGTTTGACGACATAATCGTCCGCACCGAGGCGAAGTCCGCTGAGCCGGTCTATGTCTTCGGCCAGCGCGGTCACCATGATGACCGGCGTGTTTTTGGTTTGTCGCAGACGTGCAAGCACGGCAAAACCATCAAGCTTGGGAATGCGAACATCGAGCAGAACGATATCCGGCGACAGCAGCGCGTGATGTTGCAGCGCCGTTTCGCCATCGGCGGCCCGCACCGTGCGATAGCCCTCCCGCACGAGATAGGCATCCAGGATTTGCGCAATTTCCGGCTCATCCTCCACAATAAGAACGAGACTGTTGTCCACTGGCGGCTCCAGATATAGGTCGTTGATAATAATCCCGGTAAAATCTGCGCGGACTATGACCGGCAAATCCTCAACGTGCAATTTCCAAACAATATGCGCGCCATCCGAAGATCGGTTTTAGACACTTTGCCGGTTCGATCTTCGCAGAGTCTTGATAATCGGCCTTCAAATCGCGGTCGTTCAACTCTTTCGAGGTGTCGACATGCAGGAAACTATCCTTGGCTCAAGCGATTCTCATTCGGCAGCCAGCGTTCCCGAACATTACAAGTCTGCGTCCCGCCAGACGCAGTTTGTGGTTCGCTCTATTCTTGCTGCAAGCTTCATCCTCGTGGTGTTTCCGTCGGTCGACCTCACCATCTCGCGCGTTTTTGCGGACGGCCATGGGTTTCCATTGTCTGAGAATCCGTTTTTGAAAGCTGTGCGCGATATAAACCGGCAGGGCTTGATCTACCTTTTGCCTTTGATGCTACTCTCAACGGGCTTGTATGCCTTCTTGCCGCGCAAATTCTCCTTCTGCCCGCCGCATAAAGCCCTGTTCGTACTGCTGAGTTTTTTAGTCGGTCCGCTCGTCACAGTACAGTTTCTGAAGAACACCATTGGAAGAGCTCGTCCGCGCGAAATCGTCGAATTCGGTGGAACCGCCGATTTTACGCCCGTATGGCAATATGCGGCCGCTTGCAGGCACAGTTGCTCCTTTCCCTCGGGCGAGGCCGCGGTAGCCGCCGCAACCCTGTCGCTTATCGTCTTCGTTCCCTTGCAATGGCGATCCGTAGGAACTGTGGTCGCAGTTCCGATCCTGTTCTTCGTTTCCTTCAACAGGGTTATCTTCGGCGCTCATTTCCTGTCCGATGTCATAGTCGCCTGGGGGCTGGTCCTGTGCCTGATGATGTGGCTCTGGCGACGAATTTCCAGCCAGGCGAGGGCGATCGACAACGGCGTAAAGCAATTCGGCATGCGGTTTTACGCTCGCCGAGCACACGACAATTCTCCATCGAACCTTGACAAAGCTGACGAAAATTCCGGCACGCATCCTACCCGCCGTAACGGACAATGATCATGCTGGCTGAACAACTTTCCCATTCGACGTCCGCCACAAGAAGGCCTGAACCAGGCCAACCCCATCATAGTGCCGAGCCAAGCAACCAGAATGTGCCCCTGAAGCATCTGGCTGCTTCCCATTCGATGTTGCGGCAGACGGTCAGCATTTTTTCGCGACTGAAGTTCCGCAAAACTCTGGCTTTCATGCTTAGAAGCAGTCTGTCGCCTAGACTCACTCTTCGCTGGCTTAGATTTCTCGGTGAATACACCGAGCAGCACACCTTCGCTCCGCCTCACGACGATCTTATCCGCAAATCCCTCTCGTCATTCCTCGTGCATCGGATGGCGTGGAAAACCCGGTTCAACATTCTCACCCAGCATTTCGAACTGGCACGGCAGTTATTGTGCCCACACGTATTGCAAGCGCTCTGGCGAGGCGAAAAGATCGAGCTTGGGACGATTTGTGGCCGGGAACGCGCGTATCACCTCCAATTGCTGCTTTCCGATCATTGCGGCAGTCGGCACGAAGGCGCGTTTACGGTGCGCCTGGTGGACGCGACAGATGACGCACTTCTCTGCATGGCGAGCTTCGTGTTCGTGCGTCGTCCGGGCCAATCATACAGTCTGATCGTCGGCGGATTGCAAGGGTCGGCCCGTGCAGACGCCAAACGCGCGGTAATTTCCGCAACCCGTGATCTCGGCGGTTTGCGACCGAAAGATGCGATCATGCTCGTGCTGAAAGGTTTGATAGCGCACGGCGCCACTTCCTATCTGATTGCAGTCAGCAACTCCAACCATGTCATCAATCACCGCACCTCGAAACGGCGAAAAAGAAAGCTGCCGGATCTGAATGCGTATTGGCTTGATCGTGGCGGAGTTCCCTTTCCCCCGTTTGGGTTTCGGATTCCCGCCGATCCCGCAATTAACGAAGGATGCGGCAGCCGACGCAGCAACACAAAAATCGCTTTCTGGAAAATTGGAGCGAACCTGATTACGCGCAAGGGCAATAATTAACAGGCCTGCCGCAGATCGCCTACCGGTTTGAAGATGAAACAGTTTGAGGAAAGACCAGCCTCATGCGTGCGCCGCCCGAGCTGGCTTCACCCACTTCAATGGTTCCCTCATGAAGCGCCATGATCTGTTGGACAAGATTAAGCCCAAGGCCCGCCCCGGGGCCTTGGTCATCAAGGCGACTAAAGGGCTCAAAGATGCTCCTTCTCATATCCGAAGGAATACCTTTGCCCTCGTCAGCAACTTCAATCACGGCTGGCCTCAGAACGCTTATTGCAATCGTCCCTTGCTTATCTCCATGATCAATCGCGTTCTGAAACAGATTGGTAATGGCACGCTCTATCGCCTGACGATCACCACGGACGTTAATGACTTCGGCATCGTTATCGAAAACCACGTCGTGTCCAGCAGCGAATGCGAGCGGCGCCATATCCGAAATCACCTGCCGGGCAGCGGAGACAATATCTACCGCATGAAACTTGTTTGACTGCCCTTCCAGTCGCTGAAGGTCGAGAAGCTGGCCCGCCAAAGTTCCAAGCCGGGCCACATCGCGCGTGAGGCCAGATTTCACTTCGTTTTCCGGCAGGGCATGCAGTCGGGCGGAGAGGATTGCGATCGGGGTTCTCAATTCGTGCGCCGCCTGTGCCAAAAAACGCTGCTGACGCGAGTATCCTTGATCAAGGCGCTCCAGTGCGCCGTTGAACGCGTCCACCAATGGTGAAAGCTCGGCAGGAACATCCTCAGTAGACAGACGGATTCCACGCCGCTCAGGCTCGATTTGCGAGGCTTTCTCAGCGATTGCCGAGGCTCCCCTCAATGTCATACGCACAACCAGCGGAATGACCAGCAAGGCTGCCATGGCGGCAAGGAGAAGACCCGGAAGAACGAGCATCTTGAATCCTTCCCCGACCGCTTCGGCCAGCCGCCCGAAGGTGAGACCACCTCCCGTGCTTGCCATGATCAGAATGCGCCCCACAGATGTGTCTTCCCGTCTTATGACGGCATCGGGCCTGGAAGCCCCGGCCTTATCGTCGCCAAGACGGGCTTCCAGCACGTTCGACAGGGCGTTGCTCATTGTCCGGTAGGCGTCTGGCACGGTGCCTTCAATAAGCTGATTGCCGGAAGCATCGTGAATGATAAACCAGAGCGATTTTTCATCTCGACGCAACGCCGCCAGTCCAGACGTGTTTTTCAGGGTTAGATGCCCGTCCCCGTCACGGCTCACCGCCTCCTTGATGACGTCTATTACGCCTCGATCGTAGCGTTCGTGAACAAAACCCGACAGCCAGAGAAATGCAACGAAAAGTGCCAGCGCTGATAGAACGATAAACGCCTGTGCGAAGACGATCCGAGTAATAAGCTGCCACTTCAGAGAAGAGGGTAGTTTTTTCAATTAACGGTCTCGCGCAAAAGATAGCCCACACCCCGCACACCGTTCAGCGTGACGCCCGCAGCCGCCGCTGCCAGCTTTCGACGCACGCGCGAGACATGCGTGTCGAGAGCGTTTGGCTCCACTTCATCGTTCATGCCGAAAACCGCTTCCATCAGAACTGGCCTTTGCACCATACGTCCTTTTCGGCGCATCAAGGCCTCAAGCACAAGCAGTTCCCGGCGCGGCATGGAAAGCGGAGTCTCGCCCACAAAAGCCTCGCGGGCGATGAAATCAAAGGACACACGGCCGAGTCGGACAATGTCAGGGCGAACATCGCCATTGCGGCGCAATATTGCCCGCAACCGCGCCATGAGTTCATCGAAAGCAAAGGGTTTGCCCAGATAGTCGTCAGCACCGCTATCGAGGCCGTGAATGCGATCCGGCAAATCGCCATTTGCAGTCAGAACCAGAACCGGGATCGAACTGCCGCGGCCGCGCAATCTTCGCAGCACGGACAATCCATCCCCGTCGGGCAGACGGCGGTCCAGAATGACGGCATCGTAGCAATCTTCCGCGAGCATATGTTCGGCTTCAGCACAGGTAGCGACAGTGTCCGCCACCATGTTTTGCGACGTTAGAACCTGTTCCAACATCGACGCCAGTTCGCGTTCATCCTCAACCACCAGAATTCGCATCTGCCGTGCCTTTTCCTGCTCGCATTTGCTCGGTGTACCCATCGTGTCTGGCATCAGGCTGGCATCGGCCAACGGTTCCCGAAGCCCCGGCCTATTTTACGATTACACGCGACCCGGACGACAGGTCTTTGACAGGTGAAGCTTCGAAATTGCAGCGGTTCTGCCGGACGAATCGGAGAACAGTTTTCACGAGGAGCCGCCGAATGCCAATTGCAGATTTCGTTCCCTTCTTTGCTGCATGGTTGCGCAATCCGCTGCTAACTGCCGCAATAGCACCGTCCGGGCCGTCTCTTGCCCGGTTGATCACGCGCGAAATCAGCCCGGGCACCGGCCCCGTCATCGAATTGGGCCCTGGAACGGGCGTATTCACTTATGCTCTGCTCAAACGAGGCGTCGATCCCCGCGATCTGATACTGATCGAATTCAATCCGGATTTTGTGAGTATGTTACGCAAACGCTTTCCGCGTTCAACTGTCATTCAGGCCGACGCGACACAACTCGCCGCGCTCGACCTTTTACCGCCGGGGTCCTGCAAGAACATCGTCAGCGGTCTCGGCCTATTGGCGATGGATAAAGTGCAGGTGGAAGCGGTCTTGCGGGGGAGCTTCCACTATCTCGCGCAGCTCGGTTCATTCTATCAGTTCACCTACGCCATGCGTTGTCCCGTCCATACAGAACTGCTCTCTGCACTCGGACTCAAAACGGAAGAGATTGGCCGCTCGTTCCGCAATATCCCACCGGCGTCGGTGCACAAGTTCCAAAGACAAAGAACTGACGTCTGATCGCGGCTCGAAGAAAATTAACCGCGCGTGAAGCAAAAGAGCGGCTCGCGCCGCTCCTTTTTCCTTATTTCTGTTTCAAGACCGGCAGTGACTCCACTGCTGTCGGAATCTTGATCGTCAGAAGTTCCTTGACATCAAGGTCGAGGTCCTTGAGGGAAACTCCCCGCAGGATTTGTTCCTCATAGGTCTTGACGTAGTACACGTCATTCTTCATGTCGGCGACCGTCGACAACTGCGTATAATCAACAGGCTTGTCTTCCTCACCCGCTTCGCCCTGAACAAGGCCGATCGGGATATCGAAACTGTTCAAAATGTGTTCCGCCAGGCGCACGCTCTCGATGCCGCTTCCTACGCTGCGAGCCGATAGAAGATTGGCGCTGGCACGAACAAAGCGCGACGGTGGCGTCATATCGCCCGGTACGCCGAGCATGCCAGATCCCTCGCCCAGCTGCTTGATGGTTTCATTGTTGATTTTCAGCGCCTTGACATTCTTTGGCGACAGATTCACGTAGTTGCGCAGATTTGTCATATGCCAGTCGAATGTAGGCGCGTTGGTCAAGACACTTAGCGGATTGTCATAGACCTTCAGCTTGCCATCGACCGGTTCAATCACTATCGACGCGCCGGTTGTGTCGTGCAGCGTGTAATGGACCGGTGGGACGAAGCCCATATCAGACTGCTTGACGCCCACGACGGCTACCGTTTCGAGCGCAGCTTTCACTTCTGCCACTGTCGAGAAATTGCCCAGCGCCCAGCTCAGGAAATCCCATGGGCGAGGCTGTTTTCCGGCTTTACAGAGGACGGATCAGGATACTGCGCAAAATCCGGGAAATAGAGGATGCCACCCGCAAGACCTTTTTCGTTCATGCCATCGATCAGTGCCGGGAGGCCAAAGGCGTTCATGCCTACAGCCGCATACTTGGCATTCCACGTCTTCCCTGCGGTATCGGCCGAAAGCTGCGAAGTCATTTTGAAGTTGCGCGGGATCATGATCATTTTGGAATCGATATTAAAACCCAACTCCATCGTGCGCCCGTAAACGAAACTGCCGTCTTTTGTCGGAAGAATGAAACTGGTGCATGCATAAGCAGCCTGAGGCAGGATAAGACCTGCAGTCACAAGCGCTACAGCAACGCCGCGCGCCAACATTCGACGGGAAGATTTCCAGATTGAATAACTGCCAGACATGCTTTCTCCTCGCACCAGCGGCGCCTTAAAAAATAAGTGCCGTGCAGGGAGAAAAATGCAACCAAAAGTAATGATTGCCTCCCCTTAACGAAACTGAATCAACCAGCGTGGTTATACGCATCAAGTATTACCGGAACAAGTTAGAACGCATGTTTTGGTTAATCGTAAAATTACTAACTGATTATTGTTTATGACTTATGATTGAAATATTAGGTAAATGTAATTTATTGGCTTAGTACTAGCAGGGGAACCTGCTCAGAAAGCCTATGCAGGGTGCCTGGCGACTGGAAAACCCAATTGGCGGTTCCTAGCTTTGGGAGCCGTAATTCCATCGGGTTCTTCAGCGCACCTTGAGGGTCACTCACCTATGTTCTGATATTCCACATCTGGATGATGACTGTCGTGGAGTGGCGTAAAAGGCGAGAAGGTTCCCTAACACCGCCCGATCACAACGAACTATCAAGCTTAGGGTGAAACGGGCGGGACCCCGACTGGCACCTGTTTACCTCATCATCGCCGCCACGTTGCCGCCATCAACGGTTATGACAGCGCCAGTGGATGCGCGTGCCTGCACCAGATGCAGAACCGCCTCGGCAACGTCCTCGCCAGAGACTTCACGCTTCAGCAAATTGCCGCGCATATAGACTTCCGGGGTCACACCACGTGCCCGCGCACGCTCATCGACCATTTCGTCGGTCATCAGGCCCGTGCGTATTCGATCTGGATTGACCGCGTTTACCGTAATGCCATCAGCGGCATGCTCCAGGGAATATTGACGCATCAGTGCCATCAATGCCGCCTTCGATGTGCCATAAGGGCCGAAATCAGGCCCCGGGTTTACGGCCTGCTTGCTGACATTGAACACGATGGCACCGCCGGTGCCTTGCTTCTGCATGACCTTGATCGCAGCCCGCGCAATATAATGATGGCTCCAGAAATTGAGATCGAACGCAGCCTTGAACAGATCGTCATCGACAGAGGTCAAAGCGCCCTGAAAAGCTGCACCCGCATTGGAGACGAGTATATCAACCCCGCCAAATTTTGCGGCGATCTGTGCAAGTGCATTGTCCGCCGCAACGGGATCAGTCAGGTCACATGCAAGGGCAAAGCCACCCAGCCGCTTCGCTTCCGCGGCTACACGCTCCCCATCGATGTCAATCAGCGCAAGTTCCGCACCCTGATTTTTCAGTTGCTCCGCGATAGCCAGACCGAGACCGCCTGCTCCGCCTGTCACGACCGCCACCTGCCGAGTGAGCGGCTTTTCGGTCTGCTTGGTAAGCTTTGCCTGTTCCAGTGACCAGTATTCGATGTCAAAAAGGTCTTCTTCGGAAAGTGCTTCAAAACGGTCGATACCTTCGGCACCGCGAATGACCTCAATCGTCGCTTCGGCGACGTCCGCGCAGACGCCAGCGGATTTCTGCGTGTTTCCAGCCGCAAAAAGTCCCACACCCTCGACATAGAAAACGCGCGGCATCGGATCGAGCATCTTCTTGCCGCCGCCGACACGCGCATTGTTACGCTCGAAATAGGCCGTGTAGTCGGCCGCATAGGCGGCCACCGCCTCTTTTACGCCGACTGTCCACGCTTCAAAGTTATCGGCTTCCGGCCTTGGCAGCGCCACGCCATAGCGCTTGATATGAATGACATGTTCTGGTGTCGCATTCCCGCACCGCACCAGATCCGCGATGTTCGGCGCACCGCAAAAATCAAGAATATCGTCATTAGAGCGGTGCTCGAGAATGAAGCGGCGCGGCCGTCCCTCTCCCCTGCCAGGGAGTGCAATCGCTCCACGCAATAGAGGTGCGATTTCCTCCGCCGAGGCCAGGGTTTTAGCCGATCGTGCTGCGCTCGCCGTTCCGAATGGGCGTGACCTGCCTTCCGCGATGCGCTTTTCAGCACGGTCAATCGCGGCAATCATATTTTCATAGGCTTCACGCGGGTCCTCCGACCAGGTGAAAATACCGTGCTTCAGCAAGATCATGCCGGGTGCATCGGGCCTTGCGGAAAATGCCTTCAGACACGCCTTCGAAAGATCGAAGCCCGGCATGACATAAGGCACGATAATCATCTCCGGGAATAGTTCCCGAATGATCTCTTCGCCCCGCGGCTGATTGGTAAGCGCCACGATCGCGTTGGCGTGCGTGTGGTCGACATGCTTGAATGGCAGGATCGCATGAAGGATGGCTTCCACGGATGGATTGGGCGCTGCGGGATCGAGCAGCAAGCGGCGTTGCAGCATGACCATATCGTCATCCGACAAGGTTTCGTAGTTCACCATCGCTTTCAACGGTTCCAGATGCAGAGCGGGGAGACCTGCCGGCTCAATCCTGCCCATGTCCCACCCACTGCCCTTGACGCACAGTACGGAAACTTCACTGCCGTCATGATCAATCAGCGTGGTCTTGACCGAGGTGTTGCCGCCGCCGTGCAAAACCAGCTTGGGCTCGGAACCGAGAAGACGCGTGGTATAAGTACGGATCGCGACATCGCGGTTCACGCCTGCCCGTTCATACACACCGACAATCCTGTCGAAATCCGCTTGTGACCAATTCGATTTCATCCGCCGTTCCCTTAGCTGCAAGCCTGCGCATTGAAGTGCAGACACAAAGGCGCCATCGTGGAAAACCTCGCATTTTCCACGGCGCAACAAAGACTTGTGGAGATTCCTCTTCCTCTCATATACAATTGACACCAATAACTGACATTAGTCAACTCGATTGATTGTCGTGTTGATCGAAAGGGTTTTCTGTGCAACTCAGGAACAACAGAGACAACAGGAAACGAGTATGACATCGGGCGCTCAAACATCGTCTACGCATGCTATCCCGGCCGAGTTCGATGACGCCGTTGTCTGGGCAGCCTGGCTTTATTACGAGAACCAGCTGACCCAGAACGAAATCGCGCAAATGATCGGTGTTTCGCGCGCAACCATCGTCAACTATCTGCAGGAGGCGAGGCAGAGAGGTGTCGTGCGCATCCTGATGAACCCTGAAATCGCGACACGCACGCATATCGCTCGCAAATTGGCGACGCGGTTCGGGCTGGCGGAGGCACTCGTCATTCCATCCGAAAAATCAATCACCGCCGAAGCTCGCCTGAAAGCGCTGGGCGCGGGCGGAGCGCGATTGATGGAGCGTATGGTGAAGCCCGGCGAGACTATCTGCGTCTCATGGGGACGCACGGTACTCGCCATTGCCGATGCAATTTCGCTGCCGCAGCCGATGGAAGGGCTCACGATAGTACAGGTCACAGGCTCATCCATCGGCAAACGGGAGTTTTCCGCAGAGCTTTGCACCTCCATCATGGCGCGCAACATGGGCGCCACCAGCATCAACATGCTGGCCCCTGCCGTGCTCAGCACGGCTGAACTACGAGATGCGCTGATGGGCGAACCTGTACTCCAGCGCCAGTTCGAACTGATCGGCCAGGCCGACATGATTGTTTTCGGCGTCGGCGGTCTTGCTGCCGAAAGCACGATGCGCATTGCGGATGTGACCAGCAATGACGAAATCGACGCTTATGCACGTGAAGGGGCGGCGGCGGTTCTGATCTGCCGCTTCCTTGATCGAGACGGAAAGCAGATTGTCCGCGAGCTCGACCAGCGCGTCATCGGCATCGAGCTTGATGAACTGCGTGGCGTCCCGAACAGGTTGTGCGTTGCAGGTGGCGCGCAAAAGGTCGAAGCAATTCGCGCTGTTCTGGCGGGCGGGTATGCCACGCATCTGGTGACCGATATGGAGGCTGCCGAACGGCTCCTTGCTGATTAGAAGGCGGGGCGGTCTTCTAAACCCACCCGCCTCTGTTAAACTATTGCCGGACAGGCACGGTGTTCATGAACGCCAGCGTCTCGTCGAAGGAGCGAATACCCGCATCCGAGCCGAGGCCTGTTGCAACGAGCGCGGCCGACGCCTGAGCGAAGTTCAAGGCCGCTTTCAAATCCATCTTGTGATGCAAGGCCGCAATGAAACCGGCATCGAAAGCATCGCCGCATCCGGTGGTATCCACGACTTCGATCTGGAAAGCAGGCTGGCGCACGATTTGGCCTGATGCGTCCATGAAACAGACGCCGTCACCGCCGAGCGTGAATACACAATGCTTCACGCCACGCTCAAGAAAGAAGACGCCTGCGCCCTCAACATCCTCAGCACCCGAAATCTGCTTCGCTTCCTCGATGGAAGGCATGAAATAGTCGATATGCGGGAAAAGCGGAGCAATCAGGTCGAGAGTGCCATCATTTGCACCGAGAAGATCGAAGGTCGTCGTTCTTCCGCGTGCCTTCGCTTCAGCAAGAAGCTTTCGGCTGGGTTCGCCATCAAGCTTGGCCAGAAGACCAGTTCCGCCAAGATGGATGATCGGCGGCGCCAGCACTGCATCCAGCGCACTGTCCGCAATCTCGAAATGGTCCGATGCCCCGCGTGCATGCAGAGCCGGACGATCGCCGTTGTGGCGAATATTCAGGATGCTCGCTGAGGTCGGCACGCCTTTGAGACGTTGCATCTGCGCGGTATCGACACCGAACCTTTGTAGCGTCGCAATGACGAAATCGGCTTTCTCGTCGTCTCCAACGGCACCGACGGCCAGACAGTTGAGACCAAGCTTGGCCAGATCGACAACCGTACCGCCAGCGGTACCCGCGACGGTCAACCGAATTTCATCAATGAATTCGACATTCCCGCCCGGTGGAATTGCATCGACCGGTCGACCGAGCACATCAAGAATATAAAGCCCTACGACCGACACATCGTGTGACATGAAACCCTCCCAGAAAATACGTGAGGCCGCACCTGTGCTGTGACAGAAAAGCGCGGCCGATTTGATTTCAACTGCGATTGCGCAAGGCGAAGATCGTACCGGCAAGCAGGATAAAAATGCCCACAATGGCAAGCTGCAGCGTGCTCGGAATTCCCACGAAGATCAGAACGTTGCTGACGATCGTGATCAAAAGCACCCCCAACAGTGTTCCAATCACCGAACCGGAACCACCCGTAATTCGCGCACCGCCGAGCACGACAGCAGCGATGATTTCAAGTTCCATACCGGCAAGATCGAATGGATTGGCGAGACGATTGCTTGAGACGTGAACCACGCCCGCAATACCAGCCAGAAGCCCCGCATAGGCGAAGACGAAAATACGCACGCGGAAGAGATTGATGCCAAGTCGTTCGGCTATGCCCGGATTGCCGCCGACAGCGAAGATTGCCCGTCCCATCAACGTCCGCTCAAGGATGAACCATGTTACCAGCGCGGCGGCAACGAGAACCAGAACCGTGGCTGGTAGTACTGAAACGACGCCGTTCGATGCGTGATGGGTAAAGAGCGAGGCCTTGCCGAAAGCATCCATTGCCGCCGGAATATTCATGAACAGCGCAGTGCCGACAAAGGTCAGCAGAAAGCTGCGGATGACATATTGCGTTCCGATGGTGACGATCAGCGAGGGCGCTTGCAGTTTCTGGACGAGGAGGCCGTTCAGAGCCCCAAACGCCGCGCCGCCCAGAGCCGCAAGGATCAGGGTGATCGTCATCGGCATTTCAGGGAACCAGTTCGTGACCAGCATGGTCAGAGCATACATCACAAAGGCTGCAATAGCCGTGAATGAAACGTCGATCCCACCGGAAGCGAGCACGACCAGCACGCCCATCGCAAACAATCCTCTCACGACGGAAGCGCGTAGAATATCCACGATATTGCTCATCTGAAGGAAATCAGGATTGGCACCGATAACCACCAGACAGGTGACGATAATCAGAAGCAGTGTGAAGATTTCTGGCCGGCGCCCCAGCAGATCCCAGAGACGCGAGCCAATGCCGCCCCGACCCTTATCCGAAACCGAAGCAGATGCGATCTCAGTCATTGTGCCACCTCCTTCGACGTGCTGGCCATGGATTGGTAGATGGCATCTTCGCTCAGGTCCTCGGCAGCGTGCGTAGCGACGATACGGCCCTGACGCATGACGAGAATGCGGTCACAGTTCTGCAAAAGCTCCGGTAAATCATCACTGATGATAATGACGCCCATACCATCATCAGCCAGACGCTGGATGATACGGAAAATCGTGTCCTTCGAGCCTACATCCACCCCCACCGTCGGACCATGCAGGATCAGAAGCTGAGGGTTGATCGTCAGCCATCGGCCGATCAGAACGCGCTGCTGATTGCCTCCGGACAGGGACTGCACCGGTATGGTTACGTCCGGCGCGACGATCTGCAGGTCGGCAACGCTTTGCTCGGCGACGCTACGCGCACGCCGGACGCTAATCACGCCAAGCGCATTGCGCAACCGGTCGAGGATCGGAAGGGTAATGTTGTCCTGAATCGGTTTCTCGAGGAAAAGACCTTCAGTCAGCCGGTCTTCCGGCACGTAACCGATCCCATATTCAATGGCTTGCGCCGTCGACTGCGGTGCGATCTCCTGCCCGTTCAAGCGCATCTTTCCGGTTGTTGCTGTTTTGACACCAGCAAGAGCGAGCGCAAGCTCGTTGCGGCCCGAATCCAGCAGGCCAGTGATACCGAGGATTTCACCTTTTCTAAGCTTGAGTGAAACATCCCGAAATGCCTTGCCATCGCCAAGCTTTTCGACTTCGAGCATGACTTCGCCAAGTTTCGGATCCGTGCGATAGCGTGTTTCGCTGATTTCACGACCGGTCATCCAATGACTGAACTCCGCCTTGCTGTGCAAGGCGACATCAAGCTCGGCAACCTTCAGCCCGTCGCGCATGATGATTGCACGCCCGCCAAGAGACTTGCACTCATCGAGTTTGTGCGTGACGAACAGCACGGCCACACCCTTGCTGCGAAGGCGTTCCACCACATGCAGCAGGTTTTCAACTTCCTGGCGGGTCAACGATGTCGTGGGCTCGTCCATGATGACAAGGCGTGCCTCGGAAGCGACCGCGCGCGCAATGGCGATCAACTGGCGCGTTGCCAGCGGCAGCGTGTCGGTTCGGAGCGAAAGAAACGCATTGTCTGTAGGCAAATGCACTTCCGCAAGCGCCCGCCGCGCAGTTTCGTTCAGAAGCGAAATATTCAACCGGCGGGCAAGACGCCCGGAAGCTTCAACGAGTTGTTCGGTAAATGCTACATTCTCTGCCACTGAGAGATTGGGTAGCAGCGACAGATCCTGATAAACAGTTTCTATTCCTGCACGAAGCGCTCCAATAGCGCCAAGATCGCCAGCCGTTGCACCGGTCGCCTCGCCGTCGATCAGTATCTGCCCCTCATCGGCGGGCTGTGCGCCTGAGAGGATTTTGATCAGCGTGCTCTTGCCGCAACCGTTCTCTCCCATCAAATGGTAGATTTGTCCGGCCTCAATTGTCAGGCTGACGTCTTTGAGTGCTTTTACGCCGCCAAAGGATTTCTTGACGTTTCTGACCTCTAGAAACGGCGGCGCAGAATGTGTCGTTGTATCGGTGGCGAGCATGGCGAATTCCTGAAATTCCGGATGGTCCCTCCAGGGCCGCTGTGGTGCGGGCGGCCCTGGAGGTCAGCGTGGCGCGTTGCTTCGTAGTCAGAACGGGAAGTTCTTGTAGTTGGACTTGTCCGCATCAACCCAGGCCTGGCCCTGGATGATGATGCCCTTGCCCGGCCCCTTGATGACGGTCATCTTCTCGTAACCCGGAACACCCAGATCCATGCCATCCTTGATTTCCTCGCCCTTGAGAACGAGATCGGAGACCTTGTTCATGACGTAGCCGGCATCCTTCGGGTCCCAGAAAAAAATCTGGTCGACAGCACCGCTTTCGAGATATGGACCGGTATCCTTCGGAAGCCCGAGACCGAACACGCAGGTCTTGTCCTGCAGTCCCGCTTCCTCCACGGCACGACCTATGCCGATCACATCGATAGCGGACGATCCCTGAAAGCCCTTGATATCCGGATATTTACGGAGGATTTCCTTGGCCTTTTCATAGGCCCGGTTGGCATCATTGAAGGATTCGTTCTTCTCTGCCACCAGTTCCATATCGGGATACTGCTTGGCGTTTTCGGCACCGGCATCGACCCATTGATTATGCGTGAGGCTGCCAAGCGATCCCACGAACGAGGTCCACTTGCCCGATTTGCCCATGCATTCGGCAAGTTTTTCATTGATACGCGCGCCGAATGCCTTGTTGTCGAAGGCTTCGATATCGACATCGGTATTCACGAGGCTGTCACCCTCATGGGTGATGACCTTGATGCCGCGCTGTGAAGCGCGGCGTAGCACGCCTTCAAGTGCAGAAGGGTCCATCGGCACAACGGCAATCGCCGAGACATTCTTGGCAACGAGGTCTTCGATGATGCGGGTCTGCTGCGCGGCATCAGCCTTTGCCGGGCCCACCTGGCTGGCGCTCACATTGGCATTGTCCTTGCCATAAGCATCAACCCCTTCGTTCATGCGGGTAAACCAGTTTTCACCAGTAACCTTGACTACCGTCACGATGGTCGGCTTGTCTGCCGCGAGTGCGGCGCCGGCCATGACTGTTCCCGCAAGCATCGTGCCCGCTATCAGTTTGGAAAACATGCTCATAAGACTCCTCCATTAATATAAGCAGATTGTTTTTTGGGTCCTCGACTGGCGGCTTCATCCCGGAACCGCAGCCTTGTCGCTATTGTCTTCTGGGCCGCAGCCAGTAGCTGAAGTGCATGCGTGCCGATGCCAGAAGCGCCATCAGCAGAACACCCCAGGCAAGATCGCGGAAGAAATTCGAGATATTCATGAAATTGAACAGGCTTGAGAGTATCTGCAGAGCCGTAGCGGCCAGAAGCACACAGAGTATCTTCCCGCAGCCGCCCTCCGGCTTCACACCGCCCAAGACGGCAATCAGGATCGCAATCAGGACGTAAGACCCGCCATAATCCCACTTCACCGAAGAGTTGCGCGCAGCAATGATGATCCCCGCAACTGAAGCAAGAAGGCCGCACAGCGTATAGGTGATGAGAAGCATGCGCCTTTCATTGATACCGCCATAGCGAGCCGCCTTGGCATTGCTGCCAAGTAGCATCAGTTTCACGCCGAAAGGCGTGTATTTGAGCAGGAATGACAGCGCCAGAGCGATAGCGATAAACAGCGCAAAGCACATCGGAACGCCAAGAACGGGCATGTTGCCGAAATTATCGAGCGGCTCGATAAAGCCCATGCTGACGGCGGAGCCGTTGGTCAGGAACACGGCAATGCCGGTAAAAAGAAGCTGGGTTCCGAGCGTTGCGATCAATGGCGTCAGGCGCGCATAGGCAATCACGATCCCATTGATGACACCGCCGATCAACCCGACGACCAGCGCCAGACCGGCAAATACCCACGAGAAAAGCAGCGGTGCATCGGCAGCCGGAATATAATGGCGTGTCAGCAGAAACGCGACGATGCCGGAAAGATTTGCCAGCGCGATGCCCGAAAGATCGATACCGCCATTGCCTGAAATCATCGCCAGCATGACACCGAAGGCCAGCAGTCCCAATTCGGGAACCTGCGACGCCATCGATTGCAGGTTATAGCTGTCCATGAAATTTGAACCGGCCAGAAAGCCGCCCGCCGCCAGAACGGCGACATTGATCAACGCCAGAAACAGCGTCTGTCGATCTAGGCTGTTCGATGACACGTCCATCCTCCCGCTATCGAAGCATTTCTCGTTCTTCAAACCCTGCCGCCTCCTGACAGGTGATAGCTTGAAGACCGCCTCCACATTTTGACATTTGTCAGACAGTTCTGTCTCTTGTCAACACATTTCCCCTCAACACCGAAATCTTCTCAAAAACGGGAGATCCCTCAGCTGGAAGCGCAATCACGGGCCAGATCTACACTCAAAACCTGCCGATCCGTCTGATTACACTTAACCCATTGAATAGGAACGTTATTGTCGCCGCCCAGCTACCGTCAGGGCTGATGTTGCTTTTCCCCTTTTTGTCCTTCTTACATGAAAGGTTGACATTTGTCGATCATTTATCGAATATTGTCAAAACGACGGCGAGGCCGTTGAAACCGGCGGCAGAACAACTGCCGCCACCGGAGGAAATGCATTGGAACTTCTGCTGGATGTGGAGGGGCTGAAAAAGTCCTTTGGCGGCGTTGCCGCCTTGCGGAACGGACGCCTCCAGTTGCGGCCCGGCTCGGTGCATGCACTTTGCGGGGGCAACGGCGCGGGCAAATCCACCTTTCTGAAAATTTTGATGGGCATTCACGCCCGTGACGAAGGTCATATCCGGCGGCGCGGAAAAGAAGTCACATATTCCAGCCCTGCTGAAGCGTTGCAGGCGGGCATCGCCATAATCGAGCAGGAGCTGAGCCCCATCCCGCACATGACCGTGGCGGAAAACATCTATCTGGGCAGAGAACCGCTTCGTCGTTTCGGCGGCATCGACTTCAAAACGATGAACCGGAATGCCCAAAAACTTCTCGACCAACTCGAATTCAAAATTCGCGCCAATCAGTTCATGATGAATCTGTCCGTCGCCCAGATTCAACTGGTTGAGATCGCAAAAGCGCTCAGTCACGACGCCGAAGTCATTTTCATGGACGAACCGACGTCTGCCATTGGCGAAAAGGAAGCCCAGCAGCTTTTTGCCGCGATCGAACGGCTGAAAGCGAGCGGCAAAGGGGTCGTTTACGTCTCGCATCGCCTGTCGGAAATTTTTCAGATTGCCGACACCTATACCGTGTTTCGCGACGGCAGCTATATCGACAGCGGCGATCTCGGAGCTATCACGCGCGCAGAATTGATCCGTTTGATCATCGGACGGGAATTGGGTGACGAATACATCAAGACGAATGTCCCGACAGAAGTTCCAGGCCTCGAGGTCTTGGGCCTCAGCGCACCAGGCAAGATAACCGATATCTCCTTCACCGCGCACAAGGGTGAGATCTTCGGCATCTACGGATTGATGGGGTCGGGTCGTTCGGAAATATTCAACTGTCTTTTCGGACTGGATAAAGCCTCCCAAGGCGCAATCCGTCTGGAAGGTGAGACGATAAGCATCCGGCGTCCCTCGGATGCCATGGCGCTCGGGCTCGCCTTCGTGACGGAGGACCGAAAACTCACCGGACTCAATCTTGGCGACAGCGTTCGCAACAATATCTGCCTTGCCAGCCTGCCCGAGATGAGCCCGCATTTTGCAATGAACCGACGCGAGGAATCGTCAGCCAGCAGGGCAATGATCGAGCGTTTCAGGATCAAGGTCGCGCATGACACGATGGCGGTTTCCGGCCTTTCGGGTGGCAACCAGCAGAAGGTCGTACTTGGAAAATGGTTCCTGCGAAGCCCGCGCGTTCTGCTGCTTGATGAACCAACGCGCGGTGTCGATGTCGGCGCAAAACAGGAAATTTACCGCGTCATCTGCGAATTTGCCGCCGAAGGCGGAACTGTAGTCATGATCTCATCGGAGATCGATGAGGTTCTCGGCATGTCCGATCGCATCATGGTCATGCGCGGGGGACAATCGGTTGGCATTTATCGCAGGGCGGAAACGAACGCGCAGACGCTGGTGCATCTTTCGACATGAAGATTGACACGGAAGCACCGCGTATCGGTTGAGACCAAGGAGATAGAACAGTCGCCTGCATCAGCACTTGCGGCCGGTTCTGGAGAGGTAGAACAGTGTCCACCACAGAGAATAATTCACCAACCAGCTGGTTTGGCTCCGAACGTCGCAGGCTGGTCGTTCAGGAATATGGCATATTCATCGCCTTCCTGCTTCTGGCCACGATCCTCTCGTTCTCCAACGAGTATTTCCTGACAGCAGGCAATATTTCCAACGTTTTGCTGCAAACCTCCATCAACGGCATTCTCGCCATCGGCATGACCTTCGTCATTCTGACGCGTGGCATCGACCTCTCCGTTGGCTCTGTGGTCGCATTGGCCGGTATCGTCAGCGCCAGCCTTGCAACCACGTCGGCGACGGCAGGCATTGCGGGGGCTCCATATTCACCGTTCATAGCCATTCCCGTCGGCCTGCTCGTGGGCATCGGCTGTGGCGCGCTGGTCGGCACGATAGTCTCACGCTTCGCGGTTCCGGCATTCGTGGCCACGCTCGGCATGCTTTCCGCAGCGCGCGGCCTGACCTTGATCTACGGCGGCGGCAAGCCGGTACCCGCCCTTGTCCCGGATTTTCGCTGGATTGGAACCGGCAACATTCTCGGCGTTCCGGTTCCTGTCATTCTGCTCGCGATCGTGTTTCTGGTATCATGGTGGATTCTGAATCGCTCGCGGTTCGGCCGCTATATCTACGCTGTTGGCGGCAATCCCCACGCCGCGAATACTTCTGGCATCAACATATCACGGGTGCGCTTTTCTGTTTACGTCATCTCCGGCGGGCTGGCCGGCCTTGCAGGCATGGTCCTGTCGGCCCGCACCGGATCGGCGCTGCCGCAAGCGGGTATCAGCTATGAACTCGATGCCATCGCAGCGGTCGTCATTGGCGGCACCAGCCTGTCGGGCGGCGTCGGGCGCATCACGGGAACACTCATCGGCGCGCTCATCATCGGTGTCATGAACAACGGTCTCGATCTGATGGGTATCCAGTCCTACTACCAGCAGGTTTTGAAGGGAGCACTCATCGTAGGCGCGGTCATGCTTGATCAGAAACGCAACCAGGGCGCCTAGAGCAGGCCTCCCGAAAGCAGGAAACGGTTTCGGGGTAAGGACATGCGCAAAAGCAAACGGAAGGGCATTTCTTCCGATTCAATTCAAACGGGAAATTGCCTAGCCGCACCGCCCCCATTTTCAAGAACGGCATACTGATCGGTATGCCAAATCAACAAGGAGGAGATTGCAATGAAAAAACTGTTGATCGCGCTCGCTGCGGCGTCCGCACTAATCGTTACGCCATCACTGGCACAAGACAAGAAGCTCAAGATCGGCGCGGCGCCTTACGGATTGAATGCCGAGTTCATGCAGGTCTGGTCGGAAGCCCTGAAAAAGCATCCGGCGGTCAAGAACGGCGAGGTTGACCTGACTATATTCGACGGGCGTTATGATGCGCTGGTCCAGCAGGAACAGTTCAATACGATGATTACGCAGAAGTTCGACGCGATCATCTTCGTGCCTATTGATATCGAGGCAGGTGCTACCGCCGTTCAGGCCGCCAGCGACGCAGGCATCCCGGTTGTAGGTTCGAACACACGCGTCAACTCCGATTTGCTCGCGGCCTATGTCGGCTCCGACGATACGGTGTCGGGCTATATGGAAGCCAAGGACGTGCTCGACAAGATCGGCTGCAAGGGAAATGTCGTCATCCTTGAAGGACCAATCGGCCAATCCGCACAGATTTCCCGTCTGGAAGGCAACAAGAAAGCGCTGGCCGAATGCCCGGACGTGAATGTTCTTGAAGACCAGACTGCGAATTGGTCTCGCGCTGAAGCGCAGACCCTTATGGAGAATTGGCTGACCGCACATCCCGGTCAGATCAAGGGCGTGATCGGCCAGAATGACGAAATGGCGCTCGGAGCGATCGAGGCGATCAAGGCCGCCAACCTCAAGGTGAGTGATTTCGCAATCGCCGGCATCGACGGTATTACCGATGCACTGCATGCGGTCAAGGAAGGCACGATGACTTCCATTCTGCAGGATGCAAATGCGCAGGCACAAGGCGCTCTCGACCTTGCGATCTTCCACGCCAAGAAGGGCGAGTACAAGCCTCAATCCGATATCTGGGCGCAGTATCCGGATATGCCGTTTAACGACGGCAAGAACAAGAACTACAATGTTCCATGGACGCCCGTGACCGCTCAAAACGTCGACAAGCTCCTGGAAAGCCGCAAGTAACGCTGCCTGGGCGGCCCCGCCACTTATCGTGAAAGTCATGATAGGGATGCCGGGCCGCCAGGCTCACAAACCAGACTCCCGAGGCACAAAATGTCCGATCAAGCTCCCCAAATTGACCTGAACTTCCCGCTTTCCGGAAAAATTGCAATCGTGACCGGAGGCGCTTCCGGGATCGGTGCTGCAATATCCAGAGCTTTCATCGCCAAAGGCGCCAAAGTCGCAGTGCTCGATATCAGCGCTGATATTGCGAAAGCCAAAGCCGCGGAACTCGGCGAAAACGCAAAGCCGTTCGTTTGCGATGTTTCGAGCCAGCAGTCGGTCAATGACGCAATCGCAGCGGTCAATGATGAGTTCGGCACAATCGACATTGCGGTCAATAGCGCAGGTGTCGTCTATCTGGCTCCCGCAGAAGAAATTTCGCTCGATGAATGGGATAAGACCATCTCCAATAATCTGAAAGGAAGTTTCCTCGTTACTCAGGCGGTCGGTCGCGCCATGATCGCTGCGGGCAAGGGCGGCAAGATCATCAATCTCGCCTCTCAGGCAGGCACAGTCGCTATTGAAGAACACGTCGCCTACTGCGCGTCGAAGTTCGGCGTCATCGGCATGTCGAAGACCTTCGCAGCCGAATGGGGCAAGCATGGAATATGCGTCAACACACTTTCACCGACCATCGTGCTCACGGAACTCGGCAAGAAGGCCTGGGCCGGTGAAAAGGGCGAGGCCGCAAAGAAGCGTATCCCCGCAGGGCGTTTTGCCTATCCAGAAGAGATTGCCGCAGCAGCCGTATTCCTCGCATCTGCAGGAGCCGACATGATTACTGGTGCCGATCTCCTGATCGACGGCGGCTATACCATTCTTTGAGCCCAGCGCTCATTCATCTTACAGGAGATATCATGCAGCGCTTCATCAACAATCCGGACGAAGTCGTGGAAGATACCGTGAAGGGTTTTGTCAAAGCTCATTCCGACATCGTCCGGCTCGCGGAAAACCCGCGTGTCATTGCTGCGAAAGATGCCCCCGTCGCCGGCAAGGTCGGTGTCGTTACAGGTGGCGGTTCCGGTCATGAGCCCGCTTTCATCGGTTACACGGGGAAGAACATGCTTGATGCGGTAGCGGTGGGGGAACTGTTTTCCTCGCCAACCGCCAAGAGTTTTCACGATGCCATACGCGAAGCAGACGGCGGCAAGGGCGTTGTCGTCCTTTATGGCAACTACGCGGGCGACAACATGAATGTGAAGATGGCGACCAAGTTGGCCGCCAAGGACGGCATCGAAGTTGCGACAGTCGTCGCGAACGACGATGTCTGTTCAGCCCCTGCCGACGAACGCGAAAAGCGGCGCGGCGTTGCCGGCGAGATTTTCATGTGGAAGGTTGGCGGCGCAAAAGCGGCAACTGGAGCCGCGCTGGAGGAGGTTCGCGCCACAGCGCAGAAGGCCATCGATAACTGCCGTTCGATCGGTGTGGGGCTCGGTCCATGCACGCTGCCTGCCGTCGGTCATCCGAATTTCGAGATCGCGCCGGGAACGATGGAAGTCGGGATCGGGCATCACGGCGAGCCTGGGGTGCGGGTGGAGCCGCTCAAGCCCGCAGCCGAAGTCGCAAAAGATATGTGCCAGATCGTGCTCGATGACCACGAACTTGCTGAAGGCACCGAAGTGGCCGTGCTTATTTCGGGTCTGGGCGCAACGCCGCTGAACGAGCTTTATATCCTCAACGACACGATTGAATCCGAGATCCGGGCACGCGGACTGACAATCCATCGCACTTATATCGGCAATTATTTCACTTCGCTTGAAATGGTCGGCGCAACGCTGACGATCATGGCGCTGGACAACGAACTGAAAGAACTGCTCGACGTGGAAGTGCGCTGCACCACCATTCTGTAAGGAAGAGACCTGTGCAAACACTCAATAACGCAAAAGCCGGAGACATCGTGCTGGCAATGGCCGACCGGATTGTCGAGAACCGCGCCTATCTCAGCGAGATCGACGGCAAGATCGGTGATGGCGATCACGGCGTCAACATGGCCAAGGGGTTCAACATGGCCGCCGAACGACTGAAGGGGAAGAACGAGACACTGGCCGCTTCTCTCGATACGCTTGGCACAGTGCTCATGACCGAGATCGGCGGCTCGATGGGGCCGCTTTACGGCGTGATGTTCACCGAATTTGCGGAAAAAATAGACGGGATCGAGAATATCGATGCGGCTGCGTTCAGCCGCATGCTTCACGCCGGGCTTGAAGGTATCCAGTCAATCGGCTCTGCAAAGGTCGGTGACAAGACATTGCTGGACACGCTCGTGCCTGCCATCGAAGCTTTCGATGAAGCCACCGCTGCCGGAAAGTCATTTGCCGAGGCCCTCGAAGCTCTCGTCTTAGCCGCTGAGAAAGGCCGGGATTCGACGATCGATCTGGTGGCGAAGATCGGTCGCGCCAGCCGTCTTGGCGAAAGGTCGCTGGGTGTTCTGGATGCCGGAGCGACATCCTGCGCCATTATCCTCAAGGAACTTTCCGACGGCGCACGGGTGCGGTTCCAGTAGGGATTACCGACGATCAGCAGGCCCGGTGTAAAGCCAGGAACCGGGCCTGCTGTTTCCGCGCATTCTAAAAAACTCCAAGCAAAACCGTTGTATTGCCAGGCAACCCGACGATAGAGCAGTCCGGTTAAGACAGGTTCAGCAGAACCGCTCAATCTTCTGTTTTTACGCATTATCCAACACAAAACCGCTTCGCACTTTTGTTGGATATGTTTAGAAGGAAACAAGAGGTTCAGTGCAGAGAACATGGCGCCAAACGGAAAAACAACCGCAAGCAAGATTGGACAGGTGGAACCGACCCACGGCATTCCGCTGCGCTATGGTGACGATCCGTACGTTTGGGCGTGCTGGCTCTATTATGAAGATGGGCGCACGCAGGGTGAAATCGCTGAAATCATGGGGATTTCGCGGGCTACCGTGAACAGCTATCTGGCGGATGCCCGTAGCCGTGGCATCGTCAACATCTCGATCGAACCCGCGCGCCTCGGTTCCCTTGCAATCGCGCAGGAACTCAAGCGCCATTTCGGATTGAACGACTGTCTGGTAGTGCCAAATGATGACGGCGCGCAGGCGCTTATCGACCGGCTTGGAACCGCAGCTGCGCAAGCAATCGCCAAGCTTCTAAAATCCGGGGATACGCTCGCTGTCGCCTGGGGGCGGACGGTCCTCGCTATCGCTGAGAACACCCGCATAGCCAATTTGCAGGATGTGACCGTCGTTCAGGCTACCGGTGGAACACGCGCCAGTTTCGCTTACACCCCCGAATTATGCGCGGCAGCCATGGCACGGGCGACAAATGCGCATCTCGTCAACATCACAGCGCCAGCTATCGTATCCAGTGCTCACGTCAAGGCAGCAATAGTCGGAGAACCGATTATTGCGGAGCAGTTCCAGGCATTGGACCACGCGAACAAGGCGTTGTTCGGTATTTCTTCGCTCCGACCGAATTCCACGATTCATACCAGCGGCTTTTTCGAGAACGTCTCCATACAGGAATATCTGGCCAAGAATGCCGTCGGCGTCGTCGCCGGGCGCTTCATCGATTCTCATGGACAGCCTGTATCAGGCCCGCTTGACGACAGGACCATCGGTATTACGCTCGACAGGTTGCGCAACATCGACATGCGCATCGCAGTTGCAGGTGGTTTCGACAAAGTACCTGCAATTCTCGCCGCCTTGCGGGGCGGTTATATCAACATTCTGATTACCGATGCCGCGACAGGACGCGGTATCCTCAACGCGGATGGCGTGACTGAAATCGACAGCAAGCTTTCGCAGAAGCTGCGTGCGGAGCCGGCCCACGTGTCCAGCCATTACCGCACGCATATCAAGAAGTTTCTGAACAGTCCCGACGATGTCGTGGAGGAAATGCTTGATGGCGCCACCAGAGCGCACCGGTCCTATCTCGCTCCTATCAACGGATCGAAACGCGCGCTCGTCGCACGGACCGGGCCCCGACAGGGAAAAGTAGGACTGGTGATTGGCGGCGGGTCCGGGCATGAACCGTGTTTTCTGGGCTATGTCGGAAAAGGGCTTGCCGATGCGGTAGCCATCGGGAATGTCTTTTCCTCGCCTCCCCCTGCCCCAATTCTCGAATGCGCCAAGGCCGCCTCCGGCGGAGAAGGCGTCCTCTTCGTCTATGGCAACTATGTCGGGGATGTCATGAATTTCGAGATGGCGGCCGAAATGGCGCAGGAAGCTGGCATTCCCACACGGACCGTTCTGACAACAGACGATATATCGTCGTCCCCAGTGGAGGATCGCGACGGTCGGCGCGGCGTAGCGGGAAATTTCTTCATCTTCAAGGCAGCCGGTGCAGCGTGTGACCGCGGCATGTCGCTCGAGGCATGCGAAGCGGTGACGCGCAAGGCCAACCGAAGAACCTTTACGATGGGCGTTGCGCTGGAGCCCTGTTCCCTGCCCCAGACACGGCGCCACAATTTCGAAATCGGCGCTGAAGAAATGGAGATCGGCGTGGGTATTCACGGCGAACGTGGCGTTGTTCGCGAGAAAATGATGTCCGCCGATGCCATTGTCGATCACATCATGGACCGGATTTTCAGTGAGATGAATGCATCGCCGGGAGATCGGGTGGCGGTACTGGTAAATTCGTTCGGCTCAACGCCGCTGATGGAACTCTACATTTTGTTCCGACGCGTCGAACAACGGCTGAGCGCCAAGCAAATAACAATCGAAGCCAATTGGGTAGGCCACTACTGCACATCGCTGGACATGAACGGAGCATCTATATCCGTCATGCACCTCGATCAGGAATTGTCCGATCTCTTGTCGCATCCTTGCGATACGGCTTTTCTGCGGGTCAACTGATTAAAGCCGCTTTCGGCGGTTACATGAATTCCAGATTGTCTGGGAGGTACAAATGCAGGAAACTGCAGCGCGTCGTCTAAGCCGAATGTTCCAGCTCATTGCCTTTTCGATGAAGGAGGAAAAAGAACGACTTTCCGATCTCGACGGAGCAATTGGCGATGCGGATCACGGCATCACCATGGTGCTGGGCTTTTCAGCCATCAACAGCGCGCTTGCCAAGTTGGATTTGGAGCACATACTCCCTTCCGAGATTTTCGCCGCAGCTGCAGCCGCTTTTCTCGACACCGTGGGCGCTTCCACCGGTCCCCTCTATGCGACGGCATTTCGCCACGCTTCCAAGGCCCTTAAACCGCGCGAAAGCCTCGACGCCGAGGACCAGGCCGGCATCGTCGAGGCGATCACACGAGGCATTCAGGAACGCGGAAAGGGACAACGTGGCGATAAAACCATGCTGGATGCATGGATACCGGCGATGGAAACGGCTGTTGACGCGCGAACGCACGGCTTGAGCAGCCTGGAAATGTGGAACAGAATTCTCGAAGCAGCTGAAAAGGGTGCGGATTCAACCCGTTCTATGGTGGCCGCACGGGGCCGCGCTGCTCGTTTGGGTGAGCGCTCGCTTGGTCATGTCGATCCCGGTGCTGCTTCTGCGGTCATCATCCTGCGCTCCATGCGGGACAGCTTCTACGAAACCGTTTAAAGCCGATTTCGACTTATTCAGTCACTGGTGGTTTACACCCACGACTCAGCGAGCCCATTGGGAAATGGCATTCTCGCCACGCGGATAATACAAGCCAACTATCTTTCCCGGAGTGCTTCCCGCGCTCTGTTGAAAGGCTTGATGAGGTAATCCATAACAGTCTTGCTGCCGGTATGAATGTCAACGGTAGCGACCATGCCGGGGACGATTGGAAAACGCTCGCCAGTTTTGTTGAAAAGTGCGTCTGTTTCGGTCTTTATGAAGACACGATAGTAGAACTCTTCCGGTTTGACCTCGTCCTGAATTGTATCCGGTGAAATACTGACGACCTTTCCCTTCAAGCTGCCATATATCGCATAGTCATACGCGGTGACCTTGACCGTTGCTGGCTGGTCGGGATGGATATAGGCAATGTCGCGCGGGGAGATGCGAGCCTCGATGAGAAGCTGTTCATCCAGCGGGACGATAATCATCAGCTTGCCGTTGGGAGGAACCACACCGCCTATCGTCGAAACTTCAATGTTCTTCACGATGCCGCGCACTGGAGAGCGCAGGGTCAGCCGCGCAAGCGAGTCCGCCCGGCCCCTTATCACCGAAGAAAGCGATTCCACGTCCGCATTAGCTTTCGCGAGTTCCTCACGTGCCTTGACAATATAGTCCGATTGGATCTCGGTTTCCTTGAGTTGAAGCTCGACAAGCTGCCGCTTCAGCCGGATGACTTCCACATTGCTGGCAGCGCCCATCTTTGTCAGCGACTGGCTGATGGCGAGTTCGTCCTGCGCCAGTTTCTTAGACTCCGCAAGCCAATCGAGCGACTCCTTGAGGCTGCGTTTGCGCGCTTCATATAACTTGGTCTCTGATGCCTGAAGCGAAGGAAATGCATCCAGTTCGTCAGGAAATTCCAGATCGCTCCCATTGACTTCCGCCGTCAGACGAGCGGAACTGGCCAGCGCAGCACGGTATTTGGCGGAACTTTCCTGTACCGTTGCCTCAGTGACCGTTGGATCGAGCTGAGCCAGTATCTTGCCTGGTTCGACGACATCGTCCTGACGAACATAAAGCTTCGCTAGAACCCCGCCCTCCAAGGACTGGATCACCTGCTCCTGGGACGTTGGAACTACCTTGCCGGTGCCAGTCGACACTTCATCGAGCAAAGCCAGATAAGCCCAGATCAGCAGAACCGCGAAGAACAGGAATACAAGCCGGACAAAACGCTTCGAACGTTTCAGCCGTGCACCGTCGACACTCCCGTTCACCCAATCGCCGAAATCTTCGCCAAGGGCTGCCATATCGCCATTCTCCCAACCAGAGCCAGTTCCTATGTTCTGGCCGATGCTGCAGGGGCCGTTCTCGGGGCTTCGACCTTGCTTACGCCGAGCAGGGCCTGCAGCCCACGTTCTTTGGTATCGTTCAGTGCTATCTGTCCGTTTTCGACGACGATAAGCCGTTCAACCAGTTCCAGCACCCGCGTGCGATGTGTCGCGAGGACCACGGTGCGCCCTGCGCTCCACTTTGCGAATTGCTGGATGAAATGGCGCTCGGTCGCCTCATCCATCGTGGATGTCGGTTCATCGAGCAGCACCACCGACGGGTCCCGTATCAGCAGCCGCGCCAGCAATATGGCCTGCTTCTGGCCCCCGGAAAGACCGCTTCCCCCTTCCTGAACAAGATATTCGAGGCCTTGCGGAAGTTTGCGGATAAAGCCATCGGCTCCGACCATGGCAAGAACGCGCCGGATCTCATCGTCCGAAGCGTCAGGCGCACCCATCGTGATATTGTCGCGCAATGTGCCGAAGAACAGGCGCGAATTCTGTGTCAGAAGACCGATGTCGCGCCGGACGTCCGCCGGATCGATCTGCGGCAAGGAGAGATCGTCCAGCAGAACCTCACCGTCACTTGCGTCCATAAGCCCCGACAGGGCGAGCAGGAGCGTGGATTTACCTGCACCGTTTCGTCCGAGAACAGCAACCCGCTCACCGTGTTCGATCTTAAGGTCGCGCACCAGCAGCGCTGGAGGCGAGCTTTCATCACCATAACGGAAGAGCGCGTTCTTCAGGAGATAGGAACCCTTGATATGCGGGCAGTGAATCCGGGTTTCGCTGTCGGGATGGTCGACCGGCATCTGCATAAGACGGTCCAGTCCTTGTTTTGCGATCCTCGCATGCTGCAAACGCCCGGCGATCTGCGTAAATTGCGCCATCGGCGCCAGCATACGCGAACCGAGAATGGATGCGCCGACAAGTGCGCCGGTGGTTATGTCACCACTGATGACCATGGGCGCACCGATAAATACCGTCAACGCGTAAACGCCCGTCTGCACATTCTGGGTCCATACGCTCAATCCGTTTGTAACGGAACGAAGCCTGATCTGCGCCTCGCCGGTAACAGCATTGAAATGGTTCCACTGCTGTTGGAAGCGATCCTCCGCCTGCAGGCTTTTGATGTCTTCTATGCCCTGTACTGTTTCCACCAGCATGGCGTTTCGTAATGATGACTCGCGCATGGCCTCATTGGCGTGCCGGCGGAGACGCCTTTGCAGAAAGACACCGGGCAAGATCAAGGCTGCGATCGCGGCCAGCGGGATAAAGACCAACGGCCCCGCCAGCCACCAGAACAGCACGAGAAACAGAAGGAAAAACGGCAGGTCCGCAATTGCTGCAACGGTCGTTGAGGTCAACAATTCGCGCACTTGTTCAATATCGCGCAACTGCGCGATGAAAGAACCTGTAGAAGTCGGTCGGGCCCGGTTACGCACCCGGAGCGCGTGACCGAACACGACATCTGACATTTGCAGGTCGGTACGCTTTCCGAGCATATCAATGATGCCCATTCGTGCGCGACGCATCATGAAATCGAAGCAAATCGCCAGCACGACGCCGCTGAACAGAACATAGAGCGTATTGAACGACTGCGCAGGGATGACACGGTCATAGACCTGCATCGAAAAAATGATACCCGTCAGCCCAAGCACATTGGCGATAAATGAAGCGACCAGCACATGGCTATAGGACCCAAGATCATGAAAGACGATCCGCCTTAGCCAGTTTTCCTCGAAAGGCTTGATATAGGCATCGACGCGCGCATCAGGAACAGTCCGGGCCGGGCGAGCCAGCAGAACATGACGGGTTTGGACGACAAGAGCATCAAGGGGAAATGCATGTTCCAGCCCCTGTTCGCCGCTCAGCCAGACCCCAGCTTCCCTATCCGTTGAAATCTTGTGAACAACCGCCAATTGCCCATCCGTCAATTCAAGAATGAAAGGCACATGCCAGTTGGAAAGATTGATATTTTGTGGGTCGACCAGCTTGATACCCAGCCCCATGCGGCGGGCCATCGCATGAAGCTTCATCTCGTCAGTTGAATTGGGGTCTATGGAAGCGGCGGCGAGTTTTACACCCTGAACAGAAAGCGGAAGTCGGTAATATTGTGCAACAAGCCGCAAGGCTTCCAGCCAGCGTTCCTGGCAAAACCTCGGCTCCTGTACGTCTTCTTCTGGCTCAAAGCTCAAGACTGATCCCATTTCGGGAGAGATTTCGCCATGTTTCATTGGCTGACCGTGCCTCCTCGCACCATCGCGGGATTGATGCCGAACTCGCGGCGTATCTTACCGGAATTATAAAGGCAGCTGATATTGAGCCGCCGCAGATCATGGACGGTATTGGCGATCTGAAACCGCGATTCATGTAATTCCTGCTCGGCATTGAGCAGGTCCAGAAGCGTTCGGGTCCCCAGTTCCAGATATTGTTCGCGGTAAAGATCGCGCGTCTTGACCATCATGTTCGCACGCGATTCCAGCGATCCCATCAACCGGCCCAACGTACCAATCTGGCTTCTCGCCTCCATGAGATTGCGCTCGATATCGTAGCGGGCGGTACTGATGGCTGCTTCTGCCGACTGGAGTGCATAGGCCGCAGCTCTTTTACGGGCTGTCGTCTGGCCGCCATTGTAGAGGTTCGACGAAACATTCAGGCCTACGGAATATTCCGGCTGGCGATCATTGCTTCGTGTATCGTCCCTCGACGCGTTGAGATCGTATCCGGTCATCGCCTCAAGGGATACGGTTGGGAGAGCTTCAGCCCGGCTGGCGGCCAGTTGCGCCTCAGCCTCCTCCTTCTCCGCCTTGGCCTGCAGCATTGCAGGCACTTCTTCCCAGTCCGGGGTTGCAGCATCGCAGGCCTTGCCCAGCCAGCCGGGCTCACCAGAAACGGGGTTTGGCGAACCGCCGCCGATCAGCGCTCCGAGAGCCACCTGCCAGCGGTTCAATTCGGACTGGTATTGCAACTGGGTAGCCAGCGCGGACTCTACACGCGCATCGGCTTGTACCTTGTCGGACATGGTGCTCGCCCCCTTGTCCGTGCGTTGGTTGACGAGGCCCGCGATGACTTTAACCCCTGCCACCTGTTCCTGGGCCAGCGCCGAAAGCCTTCTGTAGCGCTGCACCTCGACAACGGCATTGGCAGTGTCGCGCGATAGATCATCGATAGCGAGAAGAAGGCGAGCATTGCTGATATCCTTTACGGCCCGTTCAATGTCGACCGAACTGGAAACCTTGCCGAAATCGTAAAGCATCTGCGACGCCGAGACATTGAAATTCGGCCGCCAGCCTTCCCTATTGCTGCTCTGATAACCGGAAGCGACGCCCGCATTGAGCTTGGGATAGTACCCTGCCTGCGCAGCCCGAATGCGTTCGTCGGCCTGATAAATCCGGCCTGTCGCTTCGTCGACGGCTGGATGCCAGCCGACGGCACGCCGAACGGCAGTTTCCATTGTTAGGGACCCCGCTGAAGCCTGTATCGCGGGCGCGGGATTTCGAGCAGGATTGCCCCCGTCAGCAACAGGGTTTGGGGGAACGGAACCCGTTGTTGACGGGGGCCGGGGAGCCTCCGCTTTCCTTGTTGGCCGGGCAGAAAGCTGGTCTCCCGGAGCCGGGTCAATTGTAGTGGTCTGGCACGCCGCCAGAAGGCATGAACTGAGCAATATGGTTGGCAAATGATTTAAGACCGGGGCTTTATGCATCTAATATCCGTTATAACCGGCCGAAGCCTGAAAATTTTCGGATGAAACCCTGCCGCCGACCAGCCGGCGGCAGGGAAGATCGATCAAACCATATGTGCAGAGTGGGGTGGGTCCTCCTGTCTCAGCGGATCGGGTGTCAGATAAGCCAACGGATCGATCACCGTGCTGCCCTCATCTACCGTTATCAGATCGGTATCTGTGCTGCTTACCGCCGCATCGGCAGAGCTGCCTCCGCCCGTTTCGCTATCGCTGGAAGGCAGAACGATCTCACCGCCGCCGTCGTCAAGGAGGAGAGCCTCTGACAGATTATGCTGCGCCGGTTCTGGCGAGCTGTCCGAAGCATCCGATCCGGCGAGACCGCCAAGCGCCACGACATCGCCTGATGTGTCCGCCGAGAAACTCTCTGCCGATACCGGATCAGCCGTCTCCGTTGTAAACGTTACGGCCGCGCCGTCATGAAGCTGGACAACCAGTTCCGCCGTCGTTTCATAACCGCCCGGAAGCACGATCTTGTAGGTGAAGCTGTCCGTCCCTTCGCGGTCGGCATAGGCCAACGTGTCCAGCGGCTCATACTTGTATGTACCATTGCTATAGACGGTCAGGTCACCATGGACACCATGGATGACAGTGCCCGCTGCGCTTGCGTCAACAAAAGTACCGCCGTCTGAAACTACGACCCGCGAGCCTTCAGGGACGACACCATCATTGGCGACCAAGCTGCCGCTGATTGACGGATCACCAGAGATCACATGCTGATCCAGATGGGTGACGTTCACGTCAGTCGTGACAGAGATTGCCGCAAGGGCGCCCGAAAGCGTCGTATGAACCCGATAGGTTCCAGCATCTAGATCCAGACTGCCGATATCGATCGTCTTGACATTCCCGAGCACACCAACAGCCACGTTGAATGCGTTGTCGGTATTAACATCCTGCCAGACACTGCCAACCAATTTCTGGATTGTGACCGTACCACTGGCTAGTGCTGCAGCGGTGACCGAAACAACCACACTACCGGTCGCGTCCATATTGCTCCCGATAGTGAACTGATTGCTGTTCGCTGTCACGGTACCCAGCGCCCCGATCAAAGGCTGCGCCTGGTCGAAGTAGGCGGTATCCGTGGGGTTGATCCACGTAATATCGATTTCCGTCGCATCATTGGTAGCAGCAACACTGTAGGTCGCATCTGCACCGAGATCGGCGTCATTCCACACCAGCCCCTGTCCATCGCTGTCGATACGGACATAGAGGATAGCCTGGGTATTCGTGTTCGCCACCGGATCATGGAGCGTATAGGTGAACTGGTCCACCTTGCCGATTGCGGTGCCGTCTGCATTCGGCGTGTAGGTGTAGCTGCCATCCTGATGAATGACGAGCTGTCCGTACTGCCCGATGATCGTCGTGCCTGCCGGACCTGCCGCCACGGGATAATCGGTGCCATTGAAGTTCACGCTGGTGACGATATGCCCGGCAGCGGCAGCGCCGCCATCATTGTCGAGCACATTGCCCGTGGCTTCGCCGGTTACTATGCTCGTGTTGATATAGTCGTGATCCAGACCACTTACGGTCATGGTGGTCAGTACCGACAGTCCCACACCATTATAGACCATGAAGGCGCGATACTGGCCTGCATCCATGTCAGGGATCACAACACCATTGGCACCACCATCAAGAAGGCCAATATTGAGGATGGAGCCGCCCGTAGCGGAACCGTCAACGCTGGTCCACTGGCCTGTCAAGGCATCCCATTTCTGGACAACGACCTGATAGTCGCCCAGCACGCCGACATTGGCAAGACCGCCGAAGGCGAAGGTCAGGTCCTGAGTATGTCCCTCCGTGATCGTGAACCCGACTGAAGGAACACCGAGGACCGTCGCCTGGAGATCGATAATTCCCAGACCGATACCGATGCCCAGCAGATAGGTCGCATCTCCATTATCCACCGCCGTTTCTGTCGGCACGACGTCGACACTGGCGGCAGCGAGATCATCAGCAGCACCCGGCGTTGTGGTGCTCGGCGTCCAGCCGCCCGAACCGCTTCCGGGATTGCCTGCCGGGTCCGTCACCGCGACCGACACGGTACCAGCGGGTTGGGCCAAAACAGCCGTCGCCGTCCATGCGCCGGTCGTGCCATCCGCCGTCACCTGCGAGGTCGTGCCGTCCGGCCAGGTCACCACAACCGTCGAACCCGGTTCCGTCGTGCCGGAAGCTGTCGGGATATTGTCTCCTTCCGGATCGGTGATGGCGACATCTCCGCAAACACGACTTCCGCCGTCACCGTCGKCGTCGCAGCACCGGCAAGCGCACTGCCGGGAACCGAAGCCGTCCATGTGCCGTCGCCATTGGAAACTGCCGCATAAGGCACGCCATCGACAAGCACGTTCACCGTCGTCGTCGCAGCATCCGAAGGCGSGTTGGYGATCGTTACCGTTACCGCAACATTGCCTGCCGCCTCGGCGGCATTGACCACACCGTCACCGGCAATCGCACCAACCGTCACGGTCGTCGCACTCGTGTCCGGCGGGGTCGTGTCACTCGAAGTCCACGTGCCGCTTCCCGTTCCCGGATTGCC